>CALXKZ010000073.1 GCA_944389065.1 uncultured Spirochaetaceae bacterium | reverse complement strand
TCGCTCCTATGCTAGTTTTACTGTGGAAAATGCGTCGTAAGTAGTACTTAGTTTTGGAAAATACGTTGCAAAAGACGGAAGTCCGACTCTCAATTGGTCTAAATTTGGTTCAAATTTGGTTTAAATTTCCCAAATTAAGACCCCTGAATAACGAAATAAGTCCTTGCAGTGCAAGGACTTATTCGAATTCGTGAGAGACGGGGCTCGAACCCGCGATCTCCGGCGTGACAGGCCAGCGCGATAACCAGCTTCGCTACTCCCACAGGCAAGGGTTATTCTGCCGGAAAGCGGCATTCATGTCAACACTTTTGCAAAAAGTTTTATAAGTTTTTGATTGTGTATTTTATTTTATTATCATATAAGCAATTGCAAAAATGAAAATTTGGCTCGGCTATTAAGATTGCTTGATGATATAATCAAAAACATGGTGAGAATCTCTGACAGAATAATGTTTATGCCGCCTGATCATTCTCTTGACCGGCCTTTGCTTGGATATATCAAAGGTGGTAGCTTCTCTGTCGCAGTAGATGCAGGAAGCTCTCCATCGCATGTCGGGAAATTCTATGATGAACTGGAAAAAGAAGGATTGCCGCTTCCAGGTCTGACTATATTGACCCATAGCCATTGGGATCACAGCTTCGGATTATCAGCCATTCATGGTTTGTCGATAGCCAATAGTATCACATATAAGCATCTCGTGGATGATATGAGAACTCCTCCTGAAGAGCTTTTCCGTTCGTATATATCTGAAGATTATTCATTCCTGAGAAAAGAGTATCCAACTCCAGATTCAATTGATATTTCTCTTCCGGATATTTCATTTACCAGCCATCTTTCAATAGATGCGGGAGATCTGGTTATTGAGCTTTCGCATGTAGATTCTCCCCATACTGATGACAGTACTCTGGTCTTCATTCCATCAGATGGAGTGCTTTTTATCGGTGATGCATCGTCGGGAGAGATCATTTCGGATAAGGATCTGGAGAGTGGGGGACGATACGGAAAGAGAGCGCTTGAATCTTTCATTTCCGCATTGAAAGACATAGGAGCGGAAACTGTCATCCACAGTCATGCAGAGCCTGTTCCCGCAGGGAAGGAGATATCTTATCTGGAGGGGGTTCTTGCTGAGCTTTAAGAGAATCGATTCAGACCGAAGCTGCTATATTCCACTCCTTCTCGAAGGTGACGAGGATATTGCGATGCTGAGGCGTTATCTCGGAAAAGGGCAGATGTTCGGTCTATATGATAATGGCAATCTGGCAGTCCTTGCCATTGTCATTTCCGATGGAGTGAATGCTGAAATAATGAATATCGTGACAGAAAGGAGGTTCAGGGGAATGGGATATGGCTCTGCGATGCTGTCATTTCTTTCCTCTGAGTTCTCGTCATATGATTTTCTTATTGCGGGAACAGGGGATTCATCTCCTGCAAGAGCATTCTATGAGAAGAACGGATTTGAGGAATATGGAATCAGAAGGGGATTCTTCCTACAATACAGCAATCCTGTCCTTGAGGATGGCAGGCAGCTTGTCGACATGATCATGTACCGCAGGAGGCTTGGATGATGGTGCTGCATTTTATTCTTGTCCTGTGGCAGCTTCCGCAGGAAGTGATCGGATTCATTCTTTCACGCAGGTGCATCAAATGTGAGAGATTCGGGATCCCTTACTACCGCTGGAAGCTGGGAAGCAGCATAAGCCTTGCGGATTTCCGTATTCTCGGCAATGAGTCTGTCCTGTTCCATGAATACGGACATTCTCTTCAGAGCATGTATCTTGGACCTTTGTATCTGCTTGTCATAGGACTTCCATCGCTTATCTGGTGCGCTCTCAAAAGCTATACCAAGCTGTTCAGCAATACTGATTACCTTTCATTCTATACAGAACGATGGGCAGAGCATCTTGGCAGAAAGAAGGCCCTGGGCGTATCCCAGGGCCATGGATGATGCTATCTTCTGGTTCGGAATTCATGCGGGACTGGATCACAGCCATCCCAGATAATCTGTCTGAAATGCTTTGGATCAGTATTTCCTTCCGTGTTCACCATGAATACAAGAGAATTCTTGTCAAGCTTCATGCTCTTTCTGATATCCTCTGCTCCTTTGTCTGTCATGATTGAGTACAGGGCTCCGAGTGGTACAGCTCCTGATTCTCCAGAGATCATGAACGGATCTCCCTTGAGCGGACAGGAAAGGATTCTCATTCCGCGTGCAGCAATGTAATCAGGAACAGACAGGAAGAAATCCGCATTGTGCGAAAGGATATTGAATGCGATAGGGGACGGGTCTCCACAGGCAAGCCCTGCCATGATTGTATCAAGGTCTCCTTTTACGCTGTGGCATTTTCCGTCATCTGCCTTGATGGATTCGAATACGCATGGTGCCTTATCGGGCTCAACGACGATGAAGATAGGAGGATTGTCCGGAAACAGTGCCGAGTAGAATCCGATAACAGATGCTGCAAGCGCACCGACACCTGCCTGCACGACGACGTGGGTAGGCCTGATGATTCCCATGCCAGCGAACTGCTCCTGCGATTCAAGAAGCATTGTTGTGTAGCCCTGCATGATCCATGTAGGGATTTCAGTGTATCCATCCCATGATGTATCGCTGATGATTGTCCAGCCGTAGGTCTTTGCATCCTCTGCGATCTTGCGTACCGCATCATCGTAGTTTCCGTCTACGACATGGACATCAGCACCATATCTTCTGATACCATCGATTCTAGCCTGCGATGTTTCCTTGTGGACGTAGATCACGCACTTGTGCCTGAGCTTCATCGAAGCCCATGCGATTCCACGTCCATGGTTCCCATCGGTTGCGGCTGCGAATGTTATATCCCCGAGCCTCTTGTGGCAATCCTCAGAAGCGAGATAGTCATATGTTGTCTCTTCATCAGTCAGTCCAAGCTTCTTCTGTATGTACCTTGAGATCGCGAAAGAACCACCTAGTACTTTGAAGCTGTTCAGCTCAAGACGCTGAGCCTCATCCTTGATGTAAATGCCTCCGAGACCAAGCATCTGCGCAAGATTGGGAAGTGCTTCGAGGGGAGTGATCTTATAACCTGGTATTTCCCTGTGGAAATTGATGGCTCTTCTGGCTGTATCGATGGAGAAGAGCTCTTTTGCTCTGCTGTTGTCTTTTTGTCCGTAGTTGTAATCAATGAATTCGAAATCTAGTTTTCTGTCCATGGATATCTCTCCATGGAAGAATATAATGTATGCTCAAAATAATTTCAATATGCAGAATGATTTATTGAATATTTTAAGTAAATCCGCAATCCAACCAGTGCTAAATTGCGGATTCTGAAAGTATTTTACTTAATAAAATTTTTCTGATAGACCATCCAGGTAGAGCTGATCAGAGTATCGACATCGGACTTTCTGGCACTCCAGCCTAGTTTTTCATGGGCGAGTGCGGAAGAGGCGACAAGACGAGCTGGGTCACCTGCTCTTCTGGGGCTGTCGACTGCCGGTATCTCCTTTCCTGTGATCCGTCTTGCAGCTTCAACCATCTCCTTTACGGATATTCCTTTCTCTGAGCCGAGGTTGACGATAAGGTTCTCTTTCTCTTCATTGATATACTTTGCTGCAAGCACATGCGCTTCTGCCAGATCGGAGACGTGGACGTAATCACGGATGCATGTTCCGTCAGGAGTATCATAATCGGTTCCGAAGATGCCTATCTGCTTTCTGATGCCGCATGCACACTCCATGATTATAGGAAGAAGATTCGCAGGATTGCGTTCAAGCCCTGTCATTCTTCCGTCGGTATCGTAACCGGCAGCATTGAAGTATCTGAGGGCCGCGAATCTCATGCCGCGGAGCTTTGAGTACCATCTGAGGTTCTCCTCGATTGCAAGCTTTGTGTATCCGTAGTAATTCGTCGGATCGTTGGGATGCTTTTCATCGATAGGCAGATACTGCGGTTCCCCGTATGTCGCAGCAGAGGAGGAGAGAATGAAATTCATGCAGTTATGCTTCTCACACTCTGTTATGAGTATAAGAGAACCTGTGATGTTGTTCTCGCTGTATTTCTCAGGCTTCAGCATCGATT
This sequence comes from uncultured Spirochaetaceae bacterium, assembly GCA_944389065.1. Taxonomy (GTDB): domain Bacteria; phylum Spirochaetota; class Spirochaetia; order Sphaerochaetales; family Sphaerochaetaceae; genus Ornithospirochaeta. The sequence continues at coordinate 42,802 of CALXKZ010000073.1, read as the reverse complement.
CGCCTGCAGCCTTGAATGCAGCAAGATGCACGGCAGCGTCCCATCCTTCAGAAAGGACCTCAGAGACCCTGGCCCTGTCCAGTATATCTCCTTCATAGAAAGAAGCACCTTCTGGGACATTCGATCTCAGACCTGATGAAAGATTATCATAAATCCCGACATCATCCCCTCTGTCCAGAAAAGCAAGCGCAACGTGTGTTCCTATATATCCTGCGCCTCCGAATAACAGTACCTTCATATTTACCTCCATTAAGGATGCTATACCTAAGTAAGAAAGAATCAGATGCATAATTTTCCTGCAAATCAGGAAAATCTTCCGATAATCTCCCGTATTTCGCTCATTTTCTCTTCAAGAAGCTCTTCTGTATCGGCTTCTGCGACAATCCTCAGATAGGGCTCAGTGTTCGATTTCCTTACATTGAACCACCAGCTTGGGTATTCAATCCTGTATCCATCGAAATCGAGGATCCTTGATGCTTCTGGAGCATATCTGTCATATAAAGCCTGTATTGCCTCATCTTTCTGCTCCAGCCTGAAATTCACCTCTCCGCTGTTAGGGTACTTCACGATGCTGCTTATGAGACTGGACAATGTCTTTCCCTCTTTTTTCAGCTTCTTCAGAACAGAAAGAACATGAAGCGAAGCAAGGATGCCGCTGTCACAGCAGTAGAAATCCCCAAGATAATAGTGTCCTGCAAGCTCGCCGCCGAATACGCCTTTTATCTCCCTGAGCTTCTTCTTTGCAAAAGCATGTCCGACTTTCCATGTATGGACATCAAAACCCAGAGCCTCTAAGTATTCCGTTGCAGAACGGGATGTCCTTATGTCCTGCAGGGCTTTTCCTGTTCTATTCTGGGCCTTGTAGTACAGTCCAAGAACCGCAATCATGTAGTCTGGTTGTATGAATCTGCCTCTCTCATCTACAAAAACAACCCTGTCGGCATCACCATCATAGATTATCCCGATATCGCTATGGTTCTTTACCACTTCTTCCTCAAGCTGCCTGCAGTTGCTCTCGTCGAGCGGATTCGGCTCATGGGATGAGAATGTTCCATCGAATGCATCATTGATATAATCCGCATCGGGAAGGATATCCTTGATGATCAGTGAGCTTACGCCGCTTGAGCAATCTATCGTCATCCTGATAGATGAATAATCCTCTGCTTTGTCCTTCAGGAATGCTGTATATGCATCTTTTATATAGGATGCATCCTTGATGACTCCTTTGCATGGCGACATATTGACAGTGCCTTCAGCACAGAGCTTCTCAAGGTTTTTCAGACCCGAGTCGCCTCCTACAGGAACAGCCCCTCTGCTATTGATCTTCAGTCCATTGTATTCCGGGGGATTGTGTGATGCAGTTATCTGCACGGATGCTCCTGCTGATAGGTAAACAAGCGCAAAGCAGACCATGGGCGTTGTGCTGACTCCAAGATCAAGAACATCAGCTCCACTGTCCGTTATCCCTTTGATAAGAGCATCGTGCGCAGCTTCAGAGCTGAGCCTGATATCCCTCCCGACAACGATCTCATTGGCTTTGAGAAGCCCCGGGAGGAAGAACCCGGCTTTATAACAGAGATCCTCGTCGATTTCCTTTCCCCATATTCCCCTTATATCATATGCTTTGAATACGCTCATGAATTCTCCTTGTATTCCCAGGCCTGCTTTTCGAACTGCTTTGGATCCATCAGCTCGAAGAAAAGGACATCTCCATTGTCAAGAACAACCTTTGTTACGATGGCTCTAAGGGCTTTGTCAAAGAGTGTTGCAGGGCTGGAAAGATCCTTGCCATTGTACAGTGAAATCTCTGCCGATCTTTTTGTCACTCTTGTTATCTCATTGATGGCAGCTGCAGGAAATGAAACCTCAAGCTTCTCATATTTTTCCTTATTCCTTGTCTTTATCGGTATGCCAAGTATCTGGGGAGTCCGTTCGAAATCCTCATAGATGAAGACCTTTCCATCGGAGTATAGGAAAACTCCGTATTCCCGTTTTTCCTTCCCGATCCGGCCATACCATGTGCTGTACGTCCTATAGAGGATCCTGCTTCCAAGCTTTTCTTCCCGCTCCTTGATGAAAGCGATAGCTTCATTATTGTCCATATAGTGATTGTATCTGAACTGCAGGTTCTTTGACAGAGAAATCCAAAATCCGCAATTGCCTGGATTTTTCGCCAACCCTCTGTTCTTTTTTCCGGCCCTACGATAACATAACGGGGCAATGCAGGAATTCGAGAAGAAAGATTTTGCAAAAATCCTTAAGAGGAATGCCCTTGAGGGCCACAGATGGATGAACTCAACCGATTCATCCGCAGTCCGCGTCTATGATCGCAATCTTGGTGCATTTCCTGTTACGATTGACCTTTATTCTGGCTATGCCCGTGTCGTTGATTACTCTGATGGCGGCATGGCAGAGGATGAGCTAACGGTGATGCTGGATCTGATCACGCGTTTCCTCTATGTAGAGAAAAGCAGGATCATCTATGTAGAACGCAGGAAAAGGGAAGGAAGGGAGCAGCATGGCATCTCTGATGGCTCTCTGGTTGTCGATGTACGTGAGAATGGCCTTTCCTTTGAATGCGAGCTTAAGAAATACACGGATACAGGTCTTTTCCTTGATCAGGCTCTGTCAAGGGAAGCAATCAGGTCAATGTCAAAAGGAATGAGGGTCCTGAATCTATTTGCCTATACTTCTTCTTTCTCTGTCTATGCAGCAGCAGGCGGTGCGGAGAAGACTGTAAGCGTTGATCTGTCAAACGTGTACAGCGCATGGAGCCGCCGTAATCTGGATAACAATGGTTTTATAGATCAGGATAAGTATAAGGTTGTCACATCGGATGCTGGTAAGTACCTGAAGAAAGCTGCAGAGGATGGTGAGGTCTATGATATTGTCATATTCGATCCTCCTGCTTTCTCAAACTCCCATAAAGCAGATGATTTCGATGTGAAGAAAGACTATCTGGGATATCTATATATGATAAGCAGGGTCCTTGCACCCGGTGGTGTGTGCCTTTTCTCTGAGAATCTCTCAGGGTTCGGTCTGGCACGCAGGATCCTGAAGCCCTGGTGGAAGGTCCAGGAGATAACAGAGGAAGTCAGGCCGGTTGGTTTCTCGGCAAAGAGAAGCGGTCTGAGGATATGGATGCTTAAGAAGACTGCGGATATGCAGGAAGTGAATGGTATGAGCAGGAATATGGAAGAAAAGAGAAGAGAAGGGCGTGGCCAGAAGAGTGGTGCGCCAGGAAGAGAAAGAAGAATGGAGAAGAACCGGGACGGATGGAAGAGAGATGGAAGAAGGGGAGATGACAGGCCTTCTTTCAGGGCGGATCGTCCTTATCGCCAGGACAGGCGGAACGACCGTGATCGTTTCAGTGACAATGGAGGCTACCGTTCCAGGGATCGCTATGATGATGGTGGATATCGCTCAGAGGGGCGTGAACGCTATCGTGATGATAGACAGATCTCACGGCGCTATGACGATAGGGACCGTGGTTTCAGGGAAAGGCGTGATAGAGATTACCAAGACCGTGGCAGTTATCAGCAGCGCAGGGATTTCCCCGGACGCAGAGATGAGTATGACAGGCCTTACAGGCGTGATGAGCGTGGCGCCGGAAGCAGAGACAGACGTGACTGGGACAATGATACAGGGCGCGTGTACCGTACAGGCTTCCATAGAGATGATGAGCGCCGTCCTTACAGACGTGATGATGAAAACCGCCGTTCTTATAGCCCTGAAGAAGGGGGGAGGAGAAAGCGCAATGCTCCAAAGCCATATGGATATGATACATTCATGTCAACAAAGAAGCGCGATACCGCGGATGCATTCTGGCTCAAGAATACCGAAGTCCAGAAGTATGATGACGATGATAGCCTGAACTGATGCCCAGAAAATTGCCCGGTGATAATCCCGGGCAATTCAATTCGTTGTATAATAATGGATTATTCTGATTTATAGAGGCCCATAGACATATTAATCCTCTGTTAATCGTCTTGCACAATTACATCTTATGCAATAGAGTTTAGCCATGAGCATCATCAAACCCCATAAGCTCGGTGTCATTGCAGGCCCGGGATCTGAGTATTTTACCGGAAAGGTAGTAAAGCATCTGAGGCGTCTTTATATAGACCGTTATGAGAAGATCTCCGAGGCGTTGACAAAGCGTCACGATATGACACCGGAGGAACTCCTGAAGTTCGTTACGCTTGTGGACGATCTTGATAGCCGCAAGATACCGGCAGGAAAGCTTCCTTCCGCATTCCATTGTCCGGATCTTACAATCAATGTGAAGTATACCAGATTTGCCAATGGTGAGGAGAAAGCAGAGATAATCGATCCTGTCCGGGGGCTGAATGTGTATATCATCCACGATGTATCCAACAGCGCGCCGATAAAGGTAGCAGGGCTTGATGAACCGCAGCCGATGTCTGTGAATGACCATCTGATGTTCCTTTTCACTACAATCAATGCTGTCAAGCTCGCGGGGGCTCTCTCCGTTACGCTTGTTCTGCCGACCTATCCATACGCAAGACAGCATAAGAAGGCAGGACGTGAAGCGCTTACTGCTTCGATGTTCGCCCATTTCTGCGAATCACTTGGAGTTGAACGCATCATTACGCTTGATATCCATTCAAGAGAGATTGAGAATGCATTCACGACATGCCATCTGGAGAATCTCCATGGATCATATCAGACATTGATCGCTCTCAGAAAGCTTATAGATTTCTCAGATCCGGATCTTGTCGTCGTATCTCCCGATACAGGCGCTGTCTCAAGAAATAAGTTCTATGCCCAGGGACTGCATAGACCACTTGCAATGCTCTATAAGGAGCGTGACTACTCTGTCGTATCGAAGGATGCGAAGAATTCCAATATCAAATCGATAAATCTCCTCGGCGATGTGAAAGGCAAGACCGTGCTTATGGCCGATGATATGATTGCGACAGGCGGTACGATGATCATCGCTATGCGCGAGCTGATGAACAGGGGCGCGAAGAAGATCATCTGCATGGTATCCCTCCCGTTCTTCAATGGCAATGCGATCGAGAACTTCGATGCCGCATACAAAGAGGGTGTTTTCTGGCGGATCATCGGAACGAATGCTGTTTATCAGGGAAAGGGACTGCTGGAGAAAGAGTGGTTTGTCCAGGCCGATGTCACGGAGCTTTTTGCCCGTGTCATATCCCGTCTTCATCATGGCCGCCCGATATCTCCGCTTCTTGATAACAGGAAGTTCATACAGAAGCTCATAGATACATCACAGGCGAATCCTGATGCTCCGCTGATTTCCGAGAGCGCGGCAATGACGGACTGAGGAGAGAATCATGCAGATGTCAAACAGGATATCGGGGTTCCAGTGTTCCCCGATAAGAAGGCTTGTTCCTTATTCGCGCGATGCAGTGAATAAGGGAATACATGTGATCCATCTTAATATCGGACAGCCTGATATCAAAACCCCCACAGAAGCTATAAAGGCTATACAGGGGTATGATGAGGATATAATCGCATATGGTATTTCAGAAGGTGAGCTCTTTCTGAGAAATGCGCTTGTTTCATATTACAAGCGTTATGGCATCCAGGTATCTGCTGATGACATCCTGATAACAACAGGAGGATCCGAGGCACTGCAGTTCGTGCTGATGACGCTTTGCGATCCATATGATGAGTTCATAATCCCGGAGCCGTACTATACAAATGTCGCGACATTCGCAAATATAGCGATGGTAACGCTCCGTCCTGTCACTTCTTCCTCCGATGATAATTTCGTGCTGCCATCGATTGCTGAGTTCGAGAAGAAGATAAACAAGAAGACAATGGGCATACTTCTCTGTTCTCCGAATAATCCTACAGGGCATGTCTATTCTCCTGAGGAGCTGAGGAATCTTCTTGAGCTATGCCGGAAGCATGATATCTTCCTCGTCGTCGATGAAGTCTACAGAGAGTTCTGCTATGATGGCAAGGCGTTCACATCAGTTCTTTCCTTCCCTGAGTATCAGGATAGGGTTATATGCATTGATTCATTCTCAAAGCGCTTCTCAATGTGCGGTGCCAGAGTCGGAGCGATCGTATCCCTGAACCATGAAGTGATTGAGTCGGCCCTCAAGCTTGCGCAGGCAAGGCTCTGTCCCCCTGCTGTTGAACAGGTAGCAGCTGCTGCGGCACTCACAGCTCCAGATGAATATGTCGAGAATGTCCGCTCTGAGTATGAGAGGCGCCGGAATGTCCTTATAAAGCATATGCAGCGCATTCCCGGCGTAAGGTGCAGTCTGCCGAAGGGTGCTTTCTATTTCGTAGCGGATCTTCCGGTGGATGACGCGGAGAAATTCGCACTGTTCATGCTGCGCGATTTCTCATACCAGGGAAATACAGTGATGTTTGCTCCTGCAGAGGATTTCTATGTCACAAAAGGGCTTGGGAAGAGGCAGGCAAGGTTTGCATATGTGCTGAACGAGGATGAGCTGGTGATGGCTGCAAAATGCCTTGAGGAGGGGCTTAAGGTATACAGATCCGAGGTGATGGGAATCCGTGACTGAGCTTGAGGACATCGAGTATGTTGTCGAAGCGGCCTCTTCTCCGGAGACCATGGCTCTTCTTCTTGCAACAATCATATTCGGTGTCATTGCAATAAAGCTTGTCCTGAGAATAGCGAAGCGGTTTCTGCTGCTTTCTGCTGTCGACAATGCTCTTATCAGGTTCATGCTCACATCACTCCGTGTCCTTCTCGGTATAGCGCTTCTTCTGTATGCCATGAAGCAGGCAGGGATCCCGCTTACATCGATGATCGCAGTGCTTTCTGCAGCAGGTGTCGCTATAGGTCTTGCAATACAGGACAGCATTGCGAATGTGGCCAATGGCCTTATCATGATCGGAACGCGGCCTTTCAAAGTCGGCGATTATGTCCAGATAGGAAGCGATGAGGGCACTATCGAGGAGCTAAGGCTGATGAATACCGTTCTTACCACTGTCGATAACCGCCGCCTGGTGCTTCCGAACAAAATGGTGTTCACGTCGCGAATAGTGAATTACAATACGAATCCTCTTAGGCGTGTTGATTTCATTTTCACTATTGACTATTCCTCTGATCTTGATGAAGCGATTTGCGTTACGAAGAAAGCTGTGGCCCTGAGTCCATACGTCCTTAAAGATCCGAAGCCGCGGGTGGAGTTCTATTCAGCATCTGCTTCCTCCCTGGATATAAGCGTATGGTGCTGGACCAGCTCCACGGAGTACTGGAATACGTATTTTTCAGTGCAGAAGGCTGTTTATGATGCATATAGGAAAGCTGGTATAGATATTCCATTCGAACAGCTTGTCATAAGCGAGAGAAAACCAAGGACCATGAGGCGGAGAGCAGCAAAGAGCAGTGAGGGCAGCAATGGATAATAGCATCATACTCTGGCTTGTTTCCATCTGGGATTATATCAGAGAGTACGTGCATGGCTGGCTTGTTGTCATTGCTGTTCTTTTCATCGCAGCTCTGCTTACTGGCTGTTTCGGCAGTACGCTGCGGCCTGCCAGGAAGCATCTGATCAAGGCGGATGCGATGCTTTCTTATCTTGCTGCATCGGAAAAGAATGTGGAACGACTCAGCAAAATCAAATGGATACGGAAGCATGCAGTCAAAGCAGAGCGGCTTCTGGGGGCATGCTCATATGATCATCCGGAGATCCCATCGCTAAAAAGCGCGCATTCATCTGTGTCGGCAGCTCTCAGATCACTGTCTTCGCTTTCAGATCCGGCAGTCAGGGACAATCAGATTTCGGTGATGAAAGCTGTGAAGAATGCCTATAAGCTTGTATCTGCGGCACTTAAGGCTCTATAGGGCTTTCTGTGTCTCTGGCTATAATATATAATCCTTGTTGGTAGGAGAGAGCAGTGGCTTTATTTGCAGATCTTTCATCCCTTTTGTCAATGACGAAAGAGAAGGCCGGTAAGAATATGGAAGAGGCCCGGAACTACATTTTCCTGGATCTGGGCAACATCGCGAAATGCATTGGACTTTATCATCCGCTTGAAGTTCTCAAGATGGCGGCATGGGAGGAGAGAAGAATAAGCAGGAGCAGGGCAAAGGATCCCGAAGCACAGCTTCTTGCCCATCTTCTTCCTGTTCTCCTGCAGTCTGTTGTCCAGTCGACTCTCTTTGATGTCAGAAATGGCATATCATCGAATAGGGCGATAAAGCAGAAGGACTGGAACCGCCTGGTCTCTTTGACTGAGGATATGGTCAGGAGGATTCTCAGGTATATCGATGCTTATACCGTTTTCCAGATAAAAAGCGGAAAGATCGCTGAGAATGAAGGAGAGAGTTACCGAAGCACTATATCCGCCCAGCTCTTTCCTCCTTCCGAGTCTGAGGATAATCTCCAGCGGTCGATGTATATCTGGTATGGATCAATTGCTTCCGACTCAGCCAGATGCCGTGAGCTTTTCGACGTTGAGCCAGAAAGATTATGCAATGAGCTGTATAAAGTATCCCTGCAGGGAATAAGCGGTATTGATAAACTGACCGATGATATCTCGGTATATAAAGCTGAGATGATGCTCCTGATGGCTCAGAAGAGAAGCGAAGAGCGTTATTCCTCCATGAGCGAGGATGAGCTGAGGGATATGATTGTCCACGAGGAAGGCTGGGAAGGAAGGGTGTCAAGGCTTGCCGGACAGCGTGATGATTTCGACCTGTTCCGTCCTGAGTTCGTGGCTGACCTTCCTGCAAAGGCCTACGAGACGCTCTCTGTCTATCCTGGCACGCTGGACATAATGGAGTATCTTAAGAAAGGCGTATGGCCATCAACGGTCTTTCCATTCCTCCGGTTCGGCAGCATGTATTATTCATTTACTGCGGGGCACATACTCTCATATGGTGAGAGAATACTTGCCGAGAATGCTTCTCTTTATCTTACGGATACTGAAGCCGCATACAATGCCTGTTCTCTCATTTTCACGAATACGGAAGTGCCTGATGTATATTCATTTGATGGCAATAAGATCGATATCCATGTGATCTCATCGCTTGAAGAGGTCAATGCATTCATGTCTCCTGAATTCTATGCATCAAGGATGAGAAGGCGCATAGAGGATATGGAGGCTAAGCCGCAGCTTGGCCACAGGCTTCTTTTTGTCGATCCGGATGGCTTTGCAGAGCTCAGAAAGCTTGGTGATGATATCTTCATGATATCTGCATATAACCTTTTCAGGGCTGTACGCGATAAGGAATCGAGAAGAAATCTTCTCCATGATATCTTCGGAACCCTTGATCTGGGGACTGCAGATGAGGAGTCTGCGCTTTTCGATGCTGCGGATGAGGATTTCCTCGACTTCTCTTCAGAGGGCGATGATCCAGTAGATGATAACGTGTCCGATGAATATGAATATGATACCCTGGATGATGATGAGAAGGCCAGGACTCTGGAGGAGAAGGAGAAAGAGCTGGAGGAGGATCCCGGAGAGTTTGAGCCTGTGATGCGGGCGGATGAGATCAGAGCTCTTCAGGATAAGTATGAGCTTACTGAGGATATCATAGAAAAAGATCAGGAGCAGGAAAGAGAGGCTGACGAGTACGAAAAGGAACTCGATGATGATGACTATCTTTATGATGATGATCTGGAAGCCGCTTCTGATGATAGTGAGGATGAAGAACGGGAGAATGAGGAGTTCTATGATGAGGCGGAGGAGATTGATGAGTATGACAATCAGACCGTGGAGGATCCAGACCAGCTTTCTTTCCTTGATGAGCTTCTGAGTGAGACTGAATCCGAGATCGATGCAGAGGAGGAAGAGCATCTCTATATGAAGGAGGAAGCAGAGGCCGCAGCCTTTGCTGATACTGATTCGGAGAATGTGGCTGAGAGCAGCATAGAGATGGCAAGTGAGGATGATGAGGCTGATGATCCTCTTAGAGATGAAAGGATAACTGAGGATGAGATTGCTTTCCCCTCTGTTGATGTATCCGATCCTCTTATGATGGTCCTTCCGGATTCCTTTGAAGAGAAGGAAGTATTCCATCATTCCTGTGAAGAGCAATTATCCTCACCTGATTATGGCGTGGATGGCACTGAGAATGACTCAGGAATCGATGCCAGCATGGAGGTGCCGGAGCCTGATCCCGATTCTGATCAAGAGGCTTCCGGGGAATGGTGTGCTATAAGGGAAGAAAATGGGATTCCCGGCACTTGCCCAGAGGTTGAAGACGTTGAGAATGAGATTCCTGAGCCGGACGTGGAACCAATTCCTTCCGTTGCTGCCGTATCTTTATCTTCTGATTCACCCTGCTCTGAAAGCATTTCTGGATCGGAGATGGAAGCTGAGGCTGGAATCCCTGATTCCGATGATGAATATGCAGCTGATGCCGATACGGATGTGGATGCAAAGATGCATTCAGATCAAGAGGTCACAACAGATACTCTTATTGATAAAGGAATTGTCCGCAAGGTAGAGACAGATGATGGACAGAGCGTCTTTGTCATGTCAGGCAGCACTGAGGATGTGATTGTCAAGGATGAAGAGGATGAGGAAGAAGATGAAGAGCTTCCTGTCCTTGATGGCATTCTTAAGGATATCTCTGACAGGATTGGAAGCAAAGGGCCGTTCATGCGTTTCATTGCTGCCGCAGATGGCGATATGCTTGATTATCTTTCACGCATCATACATGCAAGCTGGGAGAAGCAGCAGGCAGACGGAAAGGATAAGATGTTCTCTGTATTCGACTATTCGATATCGGTGATCCTTGCTTCCCCGAATGCTGTACGTGACGAGCTGAGGAAGGAAGCGTTGCTGAACAATGCAGGGGCGGTGATGTATTCAAGGCATAAGGAAGAATGGAATGCCCTTGTGCTTGTCATAGATGATTCCTATGAACTCGAGGATGCCTTTGAGACTGTGATCACTCCGTCATCATTCTCGCCGTCAAACTGGAAGATATGCAGTATAATCGGTGAGCAGCTGATACAGAGGGGAAAGTGATGGAAACAGATGCGCTGCGGTCAAGATTCACGGAGGCGAGGAAGGCTGTCCATCAGGCCTCTCTGTTCCTTCTTTCGCATGAGAATCTCAGGACATCGATAACAACGAAGGCCGAGAATGACTATGTCACTTCGGCAGATAGAGAGTGCGAGCGCTTGCTGATCTCCTCTCTTTCCCGGGTCTTCCCAGACGACTCATTTCTCGGGGAGGAATCCGGGACAAGAGGAGAAGGACAGTGCCGCTGGATAATAGATCCGATCGACGGAACTGTTGATTTTATGGCATCCTTTCCCGATTATACGGTCTCCGTCGCATTCGAAGATGAGGATGGAATCGCATTCGGCATTGTCATGGTACCACGGCAGAACGAGGAATTCTCTGCTTTCCGAGGAGAGGGGGCTTACCTGAATGGATCAAGGATACATACAGATGAGACCACTCCTCTTGGCAAGACTCTGGCAATCCTTGTCCCTCCTCATCGCCATCATGAATTCCTTCATGGATATATGGAGCGCATGGAGCGGTTCTATTCCGTCATCTCTGATATGAGATCGCTTGGATCGGCTGCGATATCCCTCTGCTATGTCGCTGCAGGAAGGGTAAGCATGTATTATGAGCTCGGGCTCCATATCTATGACTGCGCGGCCGGAATCATAATAGTCAGAGAGGCCGGAGGAGCGGTCACGTTTCTTACGGAAGATGAGGACTGGATAGAGATCGCAGCATCATCGGAATCGGCCCATAACGCTATGATGGAGTGTATCAATGGTTAAGGCTGTGCTTTTTGATTTCGATGGCACTCTTGCCGATTCATCACTAGGGATCTTCCATACAGCGCGGTATACCGCAGGAAAGCTTGGGATAACGAAGAAGTACTCCGATGAAGAGATGAGAAGATTCATAGGCCCTCCTCTCAGGCAGTGCTTTTCCATTGTATTTGACCTTGATGAATCGCTGCTTGATCCAGCTGTCAGCATATACAGAGAAGAATACAGACGGCAGGGAATGCATATGATGAGCCTGTATCCTGGAGTGGAAGAGATTCTGAGAATGCTGAAGGAAGAAGGGTTTAAGCTTGCAGTGGCTACATTCAAGGGAGAGGTGCTTGTAAGGCATTGCCTTGAGAATCTTGGCATTCTCTCCTTCTTTGATGCTGTCTGCGGTTCAAATGAAGTGGAAACGAGGACAAAGAGCGATATAATAAGACTTGCTCTTGATCGTATGGAGGTTAAAGGAGAAGAGGCCGTGATGGTCGGCGATACCCTTACGGATATGGTTGGAGCAGAGGAAGCCGGTACCGCATTCATCGGTGCTGGCTATGGATTCGGATTCAGAAAAGGGGAAGGTTATGCGGATTCGCCCTATGGGATATACCAGCAGCTTCACCCCGAAGGAGTGAGTATGATAGAGAAAATCGAGACAAAGAGCGCACCTGCTGCGATCGGGCCATATAGCCAGGCTGTGAAGGCTGGCGGCATGGTATTCGCTTCGGGACAGATTCCTGTTGATCCCTCAACTGGCAATGTCGTCGAGGGCACTGCTACGGATCAGGCCAAGCAGGTATTCAGGAATATCAACGAAGTTCTGAAAGCTGCAGGCACAGATATAACCAAGGTAGTCAAGGCTACGGTATTCCTTAAGAGCATGGATGATTTTGCATCTGTCAACGAAGTCTATGCTGAGGCATTCAAGGCATCTCCTATTCTCCCTGCCCGCTCAGCTGTCCAGGTCGGAAAGCTTCCGAAGGATGTGCAGGTGGAGATTGAGGTCATTGCACTTGTCTGATCGACTTAAGCGGAAAGTCCTTCCAGGATTTTCCGCTGTATAGACAACGCTCCATCCTTCTGCTATTCTCAGGGGAAGAGGTGAATGATGAGCGGCAGATACATTGATTCAGTATCATGTTTTACAGCTCATGATCATTTATTGCAGTGATGGCCGGTATTACCGGTTTTTTTTTGAATTTTCAAGGAGTGGGCATGAACGTTTTTGCGACAAGGTCTCTCAACATCATCGAGGATTTCTCGATCAATGAGCGCCGTTATCTTTTCAGGAAAGTCAGTGAACTGAAGAAAGCAATCGAAGCAGGGGATGAGGAGACTATGTCCCGGTTCAGGATCGATGATCCTGACTTCGGCATATATGAGGTATTCCTTGAGGATAGTACCAGAACCAAGGAATCATTCAGGAATGCTGCAGAGTTCCACCATGCGAAGGTTTCTGAGCTTCTGGCGACATCATCATCGATAAATAAGGGAGAAAGCTATGCTGATACATTCAACATGCTTTCCGGTTATCATAATTCGATATTCATCGTCCGCAGCAAGATAGAAGGACTAACGAAGTGGCTTTCTGAGGAGTGCAGCGAGTATGCTGAGCGCAATCACCTGCCATACAGGCCTGCATTCATAAACGCTGGCGATGGCAAGCATGAGCATCCGACCCAGGAGCTGCTTGACGAGTTCTCATTCCTCGAGGACCTTGATATGTCATTCGATTCCATCCATGTGGCTCTTGTCGGTGATCTCTATCATGGGCGGACTGTGCATTCCAAGGCTGATGGGCTGAAGATATTCGATCACGTCAAGGTCGATCTGATCGCTCCGGATGAGCTGATGATGCCTGAAAGCTACATCGAGAAGATGAAGGAGAACGGATTCAGCGTCACACTCTATCCTTCAATCGAGGAGTATCTTGCATCAGGAGATCCTGCAAGGCTCTGGTACTTTACGCGGCCTCAGCTTGAAAGGATGGGCGAGAGGATACTCCAGAAGCAGGAGATGCTCCGCTCTGCAATCACTTTCCGCCGTGAGTTCCTTCCGCTTCTCAAGGAGAATACGAAGTTCTATCATCCGCTTCCACGGCACAAGGAACATCCCACGATTCCGACATGGCTTGATAAGACACCGCTTAATGCCTGGGAGAGACAGGCTATAAACGGCATGTATTGCCGCATCGTCCTTCTTTCGCTTATCGGAGGGAAAATAGGTGATGATTACGTTCCCGTTCCAGGTGAGCATGACGATGACAGGAAAACCGAGGAGTATATCATAAAGGTAGAGCCTTCTCCGAAGAAGAAGGAGAAGAACTACTCAGAGGGAGTGCGCCCCATTTCCGATGGAATCGTGATCGACCACATCTGCAAAGGTGATACTCCTGCTGAGATAAGGAACCATATGCGTCTCATCTCCTCTGTGCTTGGGCTTGATGAGTCACGAGGCGGAGAGTGGGTGTCATGCGGAGCAGATGGCAAATACAAGGGTATCATATTCCGCCCAGGCGCAAGGGAATTCGAGCGCAAGGATCTCAAGCGTCTTGCTGCTATCGCGCCGCATTGTACGCTGAATATAATCAAGGATGGGAAGGTTCTGGAGAAGTACAGGACCCATATGCCGCCAAGGATCTACAATTTTGATGATCTATGCTGCCAGAATGAGGCATGCATATCCAATCCTGTGAATGGAGAAGGTGTTCCTGCCGCATTCTACAGAACGCCTGATGGCCATTTCGCATGTGCTTACTGTGGTCGCTTCCATTCATTCAAGGAAATTTGGAAAAAGCACTGAAAGGGAGTAGAATAGCTGTTATGAAGACACTGAATGAGATTACTGGATACTATGGACCGCTTCTTGCAAAGGGAGCTTTCGAACTCGGGGCTATCAGGCTTTCGCCTTCCGACCCTTTTACCTGGGCATCCGGATATAGAATGCCTATATACAATGACAACAGGCAGTTTCTGGCGATGCCGAAATACAGAGCTCTTATCCGCGATGCATTTGCGGATATGCTCTCTTCTCTCGGAGTGAATCCGGACAATATCGCGGGAACGGCAACAGCTGGCATTCCCCATGCTACCAGCCTTGCGGATATGCTATATAAGCCGCTGACATATGTCCGCTCTTCCAGCAAGGATCACGGGCTTGGCCATCAGATCGAAGGGCTTGGAAGGAGCGGATCCTATGAGGGAAAGAATGTCCTCCTGATTGAGGATCTCATCTCTACTGGCTCGTCATCATTGAAGGCAGTCGAAGCCGTCCGTGAGGCAGATGGTGTATGCAATCTGTGTCTTGCGATCTTCACCTATGGCCTGAAGAAGGCTGAGGATGCATTTGCTGCGCTCGATCCGGAATGTGTTTTCCATACAATCCTCTCATATGATGTCATGGTAGCGACTGCTGCTGAGACCGGGTATATCTCAGCCTCCGATGCAGAGGCTCTCCATGAGTGGAGGGAAGATCCGTTCGGATGGGGTGAGAAGAGAGGCTGGAAAAGGGAGGTCAGGGAATGAGCTATATAGATCTGCTGCGTGAGAGCGCAAAAGAGACAGGTAATATCGTATGCATGGGACTTGATCCTGTGATGGATGTGCTGCCGGAATCCGATGCCACTGTCCGCGAGCGGCTCAATGGCTTTTTCTCACAGATATTCCGCCGCATGAGGCTGGAAGGGCTTTCGCCTGCTGCCTTCAAGCCGAATATCGGGTACTATGCATCCCTTGATAATCCCCGCGAGGAGGATTTCCAGGGCTCTCTTGCCCTTGTGGATATCCTTGACATGCTGGATACATATTTCCCTGGCATTCCTGTGATTCTCGATTCAAAGCGCGGTGATATCGCGAGATCCAGCGGCAACTATGCAGTGGAGGCTTTTGACAGGTGGGGTGCTTCCGCTGTTACAGTCTCTCCATACATGGGCCATGATTCGGTTTTCCCATTCGCTTATGAGGATAAGGGTGTATATATCCTTAACAGAACATCAAATCCAGGAGCAAAGGAACTCCAGAACGAGCTTGTAGTCGACAGAATCGATGAAAAGGAGCTTTATCCTCTTTATATGGCTGTCGCTCATATGATCGCAAGCTGGGCATCAGAGCATCCAGGACTTGGGGCTGTTGTCGGTGCGACAAGCCCAGATGAGCTTTCTGCTATCGCTGTCTTCTATGCAGGCAAGGATATTCCTATGCTGATTCCTGGTGTCGGTTCGCAGGGAGGAAGCGCTGAAGAGGTCATGAAGAGACTTGGAGATGCCGGCTACGATAGAGCGCTTGCAAGAATAAACTCCTCTTCGGGTTTGACACATCCATGGAAGAAGGGAGCTGCTCCGGAAGACTGGCTTGATCAGGTAATGGCGGCAGTAAGGAAGCTTTCAGTGGAGGCTGCTGTCTAATGGATGCGAGGACACTTCTCAGAAGGAACCATGAAAGCGGAAGAATCGTAACGGCGACTGTCTCAGGTGTCCTTACGACGAAGGAGGAGATGATAAAGCTCTTTGATGAGCGTGTACCTTCTCTTGATATCATCACGACAAAATCATTCCAGGTTGTGCCTACACCTGGAAACAGGGAGCCTGTGGTATGCTCCCCGTCTGCAGGGAACTTCGGCAATTCCGTCGGACTGAGGAATCCTGGCATGGAGGAGGCCCTCTCTGAGCTTGGAAGGCTTAGGGGAAAAGGCCTGAGAGCGCTTCTCTGTGTTTCGCTTGCAGCTGATTCTCCTGAGAACTTCATCACTTTAGTGAAGGCTTTTGATCCCTTCGCAGACCTTATTGAGCTGAATTTCTCCTGCCCCCACGCAGCGGCAGGATTTGGTGCATCGATAGGAAGCGATAAGACTGTGGCATCGGACTATGTCAGGCGTATCTGCCAGGCATATCCTGAAAGGAAGGCCCCTCTTATCATAAAGCTCACTCCGAATACCGATGATATCGGAGCGATAGCTAAGGCTGTCATTGATGCAGGAGCTGATGGAATCGCCGCAATCAATACTGTTGGCCCGAAGCTATATATCGAGCCTCATTCAGGATCTCCTATCCTCAACAACAAGCTTGGAGGAAAGGGCGGAGCTTCGGGAGAATGGGTCAAGGCTGATGCATTAAGATGCATAAAGGAAATAAGGACAGCTATAGGCGATGATCCGATAATCCTGGGTATGGGAGGTGTCTCGTCATACGAGGATGCTGTCAACATGATGAAGGCCGGAGCTGACAGCGTAGGTGTGGGGTCTGCGCTCTCCCGTGTAATGCCCTCTGATTATGAGGCTTTCTTCCATGCGCTTAAGACCGGCGGTGATACCGCTTTGTATCTTTCAAAGGACAATGCATTGGAATATACGCCGCATACTGTTCTGACCAAAGAGATGCATGGTGATGATGTCATGGTGATTACCGTAACAGGGGAAGTGGGATGCAATCCAGGGGAATTCGTATTCATATGGGTTCCTGGAATGGGGGAGAAGCCATTTTCTGTTGCAGTGAACAAGCCTCTTACATTTCTTATAAAGAAGCGTGGGATATTCACATCGGCTTTCTTCGGCATCGGTGTGGGTGATACGATATACACAAGAGGTCTGTATGGCCGTCCGATGGTCTATGAGAAGACAGCAAAGGCTGTTCTGATCGGAGGCGGTACCGGCGCTGCAGTGCTTCCTCTTATTGCAGAGCGTCTTGCAGAGGATGGAACTGAGATGGATATCCGTATCGGTGTGGTGCATAAAGAGGGCAAGGATCCTCTTGAGGATGTGCTTTCATCATATGGAAGCTATATATCAGTTGCTGATGATGGCAAGCCTGGGCGGGTTCTTGATACGATAACCCAGTCTGATCTCTCCGGCGATACTGCTCTCTATGTCGTAGGCCCGGGAAAGATGATGGAGAAGGCTGCTTTTAATGCTGAGGCTATGGGATTCCCTCCTGAAAGGATATATCTTTCAATGGAGAAGAATACGATGTGCGGTATCGGCATGTGCGGCGAGTGCGTGTGCGGTGGCCACCTTCCATGCAAGGAGGGAACGTTCTTCACATGGAAGACCCTTAAGGAAAATGGAGCTGTGCTATGATTGATCCCCATGTCCATCTCAGGGACTGGAAGCAGAGCGGAAAGGAGACGATCCTGCATGGAATGAAGGTCGCATCCGCTCTTGGATTCACAGACCTTTTTGACATGCCGAATACAGATCCTGCATGCACATCCAGAGGTGTGATTCTTGACAGGCTTGCTTCAGGAAGCGAAGCAGAGGAGATGACAGGTGTTTCCTATCATCTCTATGCAGGGCTGACAGCGGATGAAGAGCAGGTGAAGCAGATGGCATCTCTATCTTCCGAGCTCTTTCCGCTTGTCATCGGCCTGAAGCTGTTTGCAGGTCAGAGCACGGGGAATATGGGGATAATCGGAACAGAGAATCAGAGGAAAGTCTTCAGGGCGCTTTCCGATGCCGGTTACACAGGTGTTCTTGCCATCCATGCAGAGAAGGAAGAGCTTCTGAAGAAGGATCTGTATATCCCCGGAAGGTTCGAGACCCATTCAGAAGCACGTCCTCCCGAGGCGGAGACGGAAAGCGTGCGCGATATAGCAGCTATAGCAGAAGAGAGTGGGTTCAGAGGCACACTCCATATATGCCATGTATCTGCTGCGTCAACAATAGAGCTTGTCAAGAGCCTTAGAAAGGATGGCATGAGGATAACAATGGGGGCAACACCTCACCATGCTCTTCTGACAGTGCACGATGCTGAGGATCATAGAAGATATCTTAAGATGAATCCTCCTCTCCGGAGTGAGAGTGACAGAGCTTGTGTGTTCTCTTCGCTCATGGACGGTACCATCGACTGGGCTGAGTCAGATCATGCGCCGCATTCTCTGGAGGACAAAGAGAAAGGAGCCTCCGGCATCCCAGGCCTTCCTGGAATGCTTCTTCTTTTATCAAAGCTCAGGGAAGCAGGGTGCAGCGAAGAGCGTCTTTCATCGATTTTCGGAGGGAGAGCTGCTGAAGTATTCGGTCTGGACCGTGATGCTCCGTCAGTACCAGCCAATGCTTATGAATTGTATATTGATGCCCAGCAGGAGTATCCTTTCTCTCCTTTCGGCATATAGCATCTTTTCATTTTGTCTGGCTTTTCCTTGTTTTCCGATTGTGATACTATTCCTTCTGACAAAGGAGAACGCAATGGACGAAGGCGGAAGTATAAACCCTTTACCTAAAGCAGATGAATCGATTAGGGCCTTCGCTTCCTTGCCTTGGTAGGGATCTGAAGGCTTGAGGAGAGCCAGATGATCACACGAAGGACAGATTTAGCACCGGATCAGAAGTTCACATGGATTGATGTAAGGGAGCTCGATAAGGATGATATCTCGGTACTGACCGATGAGTTCATGATATCTTCAGAGCTTCTTGCCGACATAATGGATGCCGATGAGCAGAGCCGTATTGAGAAAGAGGATGATTATACTGTCATAATCTGCCGTCTGCCATCGTCTGAAGAGGACGAGGACAGGCCTCTGGAGCGGACATCGATACCTCTTGGAATCCTGCTCTTTCCGGATAAAGTAATAACAGTATGCCGCGGTGACAGCATAGTCATCGATGATTTTGCACGTCACAGATTCAGACAATGCCCTGTAAGCACCAAGGAGGGATTCGTTATTTCCATCCTCGGCCGTGCGGCTCTGGTCTATATCCGTCTTCTGAAGTACATAAACAGACAGAAGGATCTTGTTGAGGAGCAGCTGCATAAATCCATCATGAACTATGAGCTGATACAGCTTCTGCAGATACAGAAGTCGCTTGTATATCTCACAACAGGTCTTACAGACAATGAAGTCCTGCTTGAGAAGCTGCAGAAAACACCCCTTTTCCATGTCAACAACGAGGATGAGGCTGAGTTCCTTGAGGACAGCATAACAGATAACAGGCAGGCTATTGCGATGGCCAATATCTATTCTGACATCCTTACAGGAACGATGGATGCTTTCGCTTCTGTCATCGGCAATAATATGAATGTCATCATGAAGCGCCTTACTGTTATATCCCTGTCCCTCATGTTCCCGACATTCGTGACAGGCTTCTTTGGGATGAATGTGCTGATTCCTGGAACTGACAGCCCATGGGCCTGGCTGTTCCTTCTCGGGTTCTGCATTGCCGCTGCCCTCATCGGAAGCTATATCATTTCTGACAGGAAGAACAGATCTCTTATCAGGGCGAATCTTGGAGAGAAACGCAAGCGAGGAAAGAAGGAGAGAACACCTTCGGAGATAAAATATCTCAGAAGAAAGAAGGAAGTCCTAGAGGGGGAGGACTGATAATCCCCGCCCCTTCCTTATTTCAGTACTCTGATCGCATACCCTTTGAGATACTCGCTCTCAGGAAAAGAGAGCCGTATCGGATGGTCCGGGCCTGCTGAGAGCGTATTGAGAATCTGGACTTCAGCTCCTGCATCTTTTGCAGCCCATCCGAGCATCATCCTGAAATCCTCCCTTGATACAGCCCCCGAGCATGAGAAGGTGAATATGATCCCTCCGTCCCTGATCTTCATCATTGCAACTCTGTTGAGATCCTTGTATGCCCTGAGCGCATTTTCCAGCGCGCTTTTTGTTTTCGCGAGCTTCGGAGGATCGAGAATCATCATATCATATTCATTTTCATTGATGGATCGTATGTATTCAAAGCAATCGGCCATCTCTGCTGAAAGCCTGTCAGAGGATCCCTTTGGGATATTCCCATGATTCTCATTGAGCTTCACCTGTTCCATCAATGCCTGCAGCGCAGACTCTGATGAGTCGACTGCCTTTACGCTCTTGCATCCGCCCCTGAGCACATGCAGCGTGAAACCACCTGTGTAGGAGAAGAGATCAAGGACATTGCGCCCTTCGGCATAGCCTTCTGCTATCTTCCTGTTCTCTCTCTGATCGCAGTAGAAGCCTGATTTCTGCACATTCCCCTGTTCCAGGGAATAGAGAAGGTGATCCTCAAGGAAAAGATGATCAGCAAAGCTCTCATCCTTCTCCATCTCCTCCCCGTTTATGAAAATGCGCCTATAGGCTTTGAGATTCTCTGCTGATGCGTATGATCTATCGACAACTGCCTCTATCCTCTCCGGATCTATCTCTTCCTGGACTGCTCTGACTATATCCTGCAGAAAGTGATCGCCGAAGCGTGATGATATGACAATCCTGGCTATTCCTGCATAGATATCAACAGCAACGCCGGGAAGGAAGTCTGCCTCTCCGTGTATCAGACGAAGAGCATTCGTCCCATCTTCACCAAGCATCCCGTCTCTCCGTGCGATGCTGGTTTTTGCAAGTTTCTGGACAAACTTCCCGGACATCGTCTCATCCTCATCCCATGAGAGGAGATGGAGGATTATGTGGCTCTTCTCATCATACCAGCCATGTGCTATGAATCTGCCATCGCTTGTGAATACATCGGCCCAGTCACCTGCAGCAAAGCGCGGCTCTATTCTGCTTATAGCCCCGGAGAATATCCAGGGATGGTGCTTCATCGGAAGCTTTTCCTTTCCTTCTTTGATCGTAATCCGATACATGTGATAATCGTACCAATCGCTGCTTGCTATGGTCAATCTCATTTCATATCGCTATCATCAATGTGATGAATTCTGTTTTCTTTGATCTTGATGGAACGCTTTTCAATACGATTGGCGATATCAGAGCGGCAATAAACTATGCCCTTAAAGCATATGATGGCACTGAAGCGGATGAGGAAGAGGTCCGAAGCTATGTCGGAAGGGGATTGAGGAGGGCCCTTGCAAAAGCTGTCGCCCAGCACTGTCCTCCTATCCCAGATGAGGGGGAATTCGAGCTGATGGTAAAGCTTATGATGAGCTATTACCGCAACCATCCCTGTGTCCATACAGTGCCGTATCCGGGAATTCCTGAGCTGCTTGAATGCCTTAGGGAAAAGGGGAACGCAATCGGGATTGTATCGAATAAGACAGATGATCTTGTCAGAGCTGTTCTTGAAAAGTACGGCTACAGCTTTGATTTCGTCTCAGGACAGCGTCCTGACTATCCATTGAAGCCAGATCCTGCTCTGCTTCTTCATGGGATATCTTCAGTTGGTTCTGATAAGCATCATACAGTTTATGTCGGAGATAGCGAGGTTGATTCAGAGACAGCAAAAAAGGCAGGAATACCTGCAATCATAGTTTCATATGGATTCAGATCAGAAGAGGCATTGAAGGCCGCAGGAATAGCAGAAACTGC
This sequence comes from uncultured Spirochaetaceae bacterium, assembly GCA_944389065.1. Lineage (GTDB taxonomy): Bacteria > Spirochaetota > Spirochaetia > Sphaerochaetales > Sphaerochaetaceae > Ornithospirochaeta. Next base: position 20,856 of record CALXKZ010000073.1, on the reverse strand, counting down.
GGAAAATGCTTCTCAGGTAGCCTCTTTGCTGTGTGCTTATTTCAGCAACACATGATAGAATGGATCTGTTGCAATAAGGAGGAATGGATGGAATTCACTGATAAGATGAAAGAAGAAGTCCTGGCTCAGGCAAGGGAGTATATCGAGGCTGAGACCGATCCGGTATTCCGCGATGAGGTCGAGAATGCTATCGGAATGGGCGACTGGGATGGACTTTATGATAGATTCTACACATCTCTTGCTTTCGGGACTGCCGGCATGCGCGGAGTAATCGGGGGCGGTACGAACAGAATCAATACATATATGGTGCGTAAGGTCACACAGGGGCTGAGCGGGTATCTTCTTGCCAATGTCTCTTCCCCTTCTGTCGTGATTGCATATGATTCGAGGCTGTTCTCGCCTTCCTTCGCATCAAGTGCTGCATGTGTTCTTGCCGCCAATGGCATCAGAGTATATCTATATGACACCCTGCATCCTGTTCCGATGCTTTCCTTTGCCGTAAGGCATCTGAAAGCAAGCGCAGGAATCGTTGTCACTGCGTCCCACAATCCGTCGAAGTATAATGGCTACAAGGTCTACTGGGGCCATGGCGGTCAGGTGACACCTCCTCATGATATAGGGATAGCAGATCTTGCGAACAAGGTCCGGGCTATTGACATAAAGGATATGAAAGAGGATGAGGCAAGGGCTTCAGGGCTTCTTTCTTCTGTTCCGGATGAGGTCGATGCTGCATATTACAGCATGGTCCTTTCATCTCTAAGACGTACAGATCTTATCAGAACGGAGAAGATCTCAGTTGCATATACACCGCTTCATGGATCTGGGAATGTCCCTGTTCGCCATATGCTTTCGGAACTTGGCATCAGATGCGAGGTCGTTAAGGAGCAGGAGCTGCCTGATGGCAGGTTCCCGACAGTCAAGCTTCCGAATCCGGAGAGCGCAGAGGCAATGAGCTTGGCAATCGAGCTGGCAAAGAACATCGGGGCCGATATTGTCCTTGGAACCGATCCTGATGCAGATAGGCTTGGCATAGCGATTCCGAAGGATCCATCGAAGAAGGACTATCTCCTTCTTACAGGCAACCAGATCGCAACGCTTTTTGCGGACTATCTTCTCCATACTGCAAAGGAGATGGGTAAAGAGGGGGTTCCTTTCATCGCAAAGTCCCTTGTCACAACAGATCTGATAAGGAAGATAGCAGAGAAGAACGGAGGAGAGTGCAAGGATGTCCTTACAGGCTTCAAGTACATCGCTGAGCAGATAGAGGATATTGAGAGCGGAAAGAATCCTGGACGCTTCTTCCTCTTCGGCTGTGAAGAAAGCTATGGTTTCCTTACAGTGACAAGTGTCCATGATAAGGATGCAGTATCTTCCTCAGTCGCGGCTGTTGAGATGATGTGCTACTATGCATCGGTCGGAAAGACGCTCCAGCAGAGACTGGATGAGATCTATGCCGAGTATGGCTACTCAACTGAAGTAGTATTCTCCAATGAGTACGATGGGGCAGAGGGCAAGGCGAAGATGAAGGCAATCATGTCTGGACTGCGGAAACTCGGAAACGGTGATGAGATTGCGGGAAGGAAGATAGCCAGTAAGGAGGATCTTCTTGGAGATAATACCGGATTCCCGAAGTCCGATGTCCTCATATTCCGCTTTGAGTCCGGCGAGAAGCTTGTCGTGCGTCCTTCCGGAACAGAGCCTAAGATCAAGTACTATCTGTTCCTGACAGAGGGCGAGGGCGGAAGGAAGGCTCTCGAGGCTTCTGTAGGAAAGATCAAGGAAGAATTCCAGAAAGCTCTCTGAGTAATGTCATAAAGCGTCACCTGAAGCGTATATATAATATGAGCTATTTACTGGTGACGCTTTTTCTGTATCTTCGTCATTTCGTTCCAGATGTTTTCTCCCGTCCTCTGGTTTTCATCTCTGTCATGGCAATGCTCATCATCATCACCATAAAGCATAGCAGCATTCCTCTTTATCTTCTGTCTGCTCTCACTGCATTCCTGCTTTTGGTGGAAGCTCCGGGAAATGCAGAAGCGGCCATAGACCATTCACGTGTTACTGTTCTTTACGGCAAGGCCATTCAGGACAGTACAGGAAAGACGGGTAGAAGGTCTGGCTTCAGAATGGATGTAAGGGCCGCAGGGGATCGGTCGGGATCGCTCTTCTCCGCATCGGGCTCTCTCTATGTCTCAGCAGAGGCATCGGATGTAAGGTATGGGGACAGGGTATCGGTATACGGAAGATTCTCCGGTCCTGTATTCTATGCAGATACAGTGAAGGAGCATGGATCAGTTAAAGCTCTTTGCGTGAGGAATTCCATTGTGGATCTGATGAAATCACGGCTGAGGATCCATGGAGAGGCCGGGGAGCTTGGAATGAGGCTTCTTCTTGGATATGGGGATATGGCTTGGTTCAGCCTTTCTTCAGATGCATCCCTATCCGGTCTCATGCATGTTCTGGCGCTGTCCGGAATGCATTTGTCGACACTCTCTCTGATTCTGTCATTTCTTCTTTTCATGGTCAGCGACAGGAAAAGATCCATTGCAATTCATATCTTTCTGATTTTCTTCTCATTCCTTTCTGGTTGGAGACCGTCATTGGTAAGGGCCCTGATCTTCCGGTTTGCAGCAGAGTATTCAAAGGACAAAGACCTTGGATTCCTGCTTTCATTCCTTATTCTTCAGATTATATTTCCATATTCATGTACCGATCTTGGATCTATATATTCCTTTATATCTCTTGCAGGCATATTCATGCTCTCTGGATCAATTGACAGATCGCTCCGGCTTCTGCTTCCGATTCCACGTTCATTCTCTCTTTCTGCCGCGGCTTCTGTATCTGCTCTTCTTTTCTCTATCCCTCTGACACTTGATGTCTTCGGATGCTATCAGCTGGGAACAATCATTTCATCTTTCCCTGCTTCGATGATCATATCACTGTATATGGGGCTTTCGATTGCTGCAGCAATGCTTCCTTTCTCTGGATTCCTGCTGGAAGCAGCATACGAAGCGGCTGCTGTGATCTTCAGAGTATCTGCGCTCTTTCCTCAATCAGAAGGATGGACGGGATACTCCATTCTCCTCTTTCTTTCAATCCTTCTCATTGCAATCGATATTGCCTATCGATTATCCTCTTTGAAATATGTGGAACCTGAATTACAGCAGCATAAATGAGATCTCATCCGTTCTTGCGGAGAAAGGGCTTGCCATGACGAAGAAGTTCGGACAGAACTTCCTCATCAATCCCGATGCCAGGGAAAGGATAGCAGCTTCAATCCAGATAGAGAAGGGAATGCGCGTCTGGGAGATAGGCCCAGGGCTTGGTGCCATAACCCACATTCTTCTGAAGAAAGGAGCTTCTGTGACGGCATTTGAGATCGATCATGGTTTTGCATCGGTTCTGCGTAATGAGGCCTTCAGCGATGAAGACTTTACTCTAATAGAGGGAGATGCGCTTGAAACCCTGTTCCAGATTCCGTTTGATGCAGAGAGGATCGTGGGGAATCTGCCATATAATGTCGGATCAGAGATAATTGCGAGGATAATAGAGCGCGGGCTTCTTCCTCCATTGATGGTATTCACTCTTCAGAAAGAGGTTGCAGAGCGAATGACGGCAAACGCAGGATCTGATGCATACTCCTCTTTTTCTGTTCTTTCCCAGCTGGAATATGATAATTCAATCCCCTATGTAATCAGAGCAGGATCTTTTTTTCCTGCACCGCGTGTGGACAGCGCTGTGATAGTTATGAAGAGAAAGGAAAGCTCCATTCTGCTGGACGGTGAGAGGGAAGACTTTCTTGCTTTTGTCAGGATGGTGTTCAATCAGAGGCGGAAGACGCTCCGCAACAATATTCTCTCATCTCCGCTTGCCTTGAAGGGGCGCGAGGAAATCGATAAAGCATTCTCTTCTGTTTCTCTCACAGGCGGGGAAAGGGCCGAGACCCTTGATGCAAAGAAATTAATATCTCTTTATAGAGCAATAAAATAGCCCTTCACGTGAAGGGCTATGCAGAAATTCGTTTTGATTATACTGTAGCAGCCTGTGCCAATGTGATGGCCGATGTCACTACGATATCTTCTGCTGAGCATCCTCTTGAGAGGTCCGATACAGGCTTCGCGAATCCCTGGAGGATCGGGCCATATGCCTCTGCGCCTGCGAAGCGCTGTACAAGCTTGTAGCCGATGTTTCCAGCCTGGAGGTCAGGGAATACAAGTGTGTTTGCATGTCCTGCAACATCCGAACCCTTTGCCTTAAGGGAAGCAACGGAAGGAACAATGGATGCATCGAGCTGGAGCTCTCCATCGACCTTCAGTTCCGGGCACTTTGCTTTCACAAGGGCAAGCGCTGCAGTAACCTTGTCAATGAGCTCTCCTTTTGCAGATCCCTTTGTCGAATATGAGAGAAGCGATACAACCGGCTCTGCTCCAAGGAATACGCGGCAGCTGTTCGCAGCTTCCTCTGCAATCTCCGCAAGCTGCTCGGATGTAGGATTTGGAATAGTTGCGCAGTCAGCGAAGATAAGAGAGCCGTTAACGCCAAACTCCTTCTTGTCTGTTGCCATTACAAAGCATGAGGAAGCACTCTTGATGCCAGGTTTTGTCTTTATGATCGTGAGAGCGGCTCTGAGTACATTCGCTGTTGTGGACTCAGCACCTGCGACCATCGCATCTGCATATCCGAGATGGACAAGCATAGCAGCCCATCTGAGCGGATCCGTGATATCCTGAGCAGCCTGCTCCGGTGTCATTCCCTTGTGCTTTCTCAGCTCATAGTACTCATTGGCGAATTCCGCCTTCTTATCGCTCTTCTCAGGATCGCTGATATCAATACCATCAAGGGAAACCCCAAGATTCTTTGCATTCTCCGTTACCTCTTCGGTCTTCCCGACGAGCGTGACAGACTTGGCAATCTTCTCATCCATAATCATTCTTGCAGCCTTAACTGTTCTTGGCTCAAGACCTTCTGCAAGTACGAGATGCTTACCAGCTTCCCGTGCCAGACCCTTCATCTTTTCAGCAAATGTCATCGCAATCACTCCTAAGAATCGTTCTTTTAACAAGAATCCTATCTATAATATAATCTGTATTCACACGATGTTAAAGACAAAGTACATCCTACAGTGCAGAATGCCCCATGGAATTGCAGGACGCATCCTGCTTTTCCTTATGGATTTCTGGCACCGTCCGTTCGCATCATGGGTCCTGGCAGCAATCGGAGAGGTATCCTCTCTTTCTTTTATTGACACAGGCTGCGGCTCCGGGCTTTATATCAGAAAGCTCATCAAAGCGGGGTGCAGGAGAGCGGATGGGATCGATCCGTCCGGGGAATGTGTGAGGAAAGCACTGAAAGGAACACGCATGTTCAGCAGCAAATGCACTGTATCTGCAGCCTATGCCAGCTCCATTCCATTTGATTCAGGTTCATATGATGCAGCTCTGGCTGCGGATACCGTGATCTACTGGGAGGATATCGAGAAGTCCTTCAGGGAAGTATGCAGGGTCCTCAGGAGCGATGGCTCTTTCTATATCGCATCGGAGCTTTCCGATAAAGGCGATGCTCCGGAATGGATCCTTAAATCCGGGTATATCCATGTAAGGACACCTTCTGAACTTGCGGATATGCTGGAAAAGGCAGGTTTCAGATCTGTGGAAGTCCTTCGGGTCAATGGTCCGTGGATGATCATCAAAGCTATCAAAGGCTGACCATATACAATGAATGGGAATCAGTGATGACTGCTTATATTTCCCTCTCTCATCACTATATGCTACTATCGTTCCATGCGCTCAGGAGACTATGAGATCAAGAGGACAGGAAAGGGGATTGCGGAAGCTGTAAGATATGCTGGCAGTGATACGGTCGTCACGATACCGGAAGAGATTGATGGCTACAGGATTGTCCAGATAGGGCCGCAGTTCCTGAAGAAGACAAACAAGGTGTCATCCATTGTCCTGCCTCCTTCTGTGGAGGCCGTGAACCCGGATGCGTTCGCAGCCTGGAAGAATGTCTCATCGGTTTCTGCTTCAGGGAAAAGACTCAGGAGCGTTGATGGTGTGCTGTATGATGGTCAGATGAAGACATTGCTTTTCTATCCTCCGAAGAAGGAGGGGGAGGAGTTTGTCATCCCTTCTTCTGTGACGTCAGTTGATTCCTGTGCATTTTCCGCATCCGCTTTCATAAAGAGACTGTATGTCCCCGGTTCTCTCTCTTCATTCTCTCCAGATCCTTCATCTCTTCCGTTTCTTGAATCTGTAATAGCGGATGATGGCATGAAATCCATGAAAGTCCAGGATGGAGTGCTATTCAAAGGGAAGAAGCTTGTTTTCTATCCTGCAGGGAAGCCTGATGCGAAGTATGCAGTTCCCGAAGGGGTTGAAGAGATCTGTTCCATGCTTTCAGACAATCTGAGAATGCTTTCCGTCCCCGCTTCATTGAAATCAGGGATTGAGGATAAGATCGGTTTTCTTGAGCGGATTGATGTTGCAAGAGAAAATTCCCATTACAGGTCAGTCGATGGTGTTCTGTTCTCCCAATCAGGTACGCTTCTGAGATATCCTTCCCGCCGCGATTCATTTCTCTATGCGGTGCCGAATGGAACAGCTGCAATAGCTGATGGTGCATTCCGAGGGGCAGGGGTAAGGTCAGTGGTGATTCCTTCCGGCCTGACTGCGATAGGACGCGAGGCTTTCGCTGAGTCTGCCATAACTTCCATCATGCTTCCGATGTCCATATTGAATATTGATATGATGGCATTCTATGGTGCGGAGAATATAAAGGAGATCTATGTTGAGAGAGCAAGCACTGCCGATGTTTTCCTGCAGGCAGGGACTCTGAAGAGTAGGATCGTCTATTGTCAGTATCTTTGATGGATCGGAAAACCATTCTTCCGGATGGGATCCAGCAATTTAAGCAGGATCTCAGCCAAGCATCTTCAAACCCTCCAGGTTGGTTTTCCATCCAGCTTGGAGGATTCATGACAAGCTGAGAGCTTAATAATAGTTTCAGAAAGAATAGCCGATTCCGAGATATGGTCCTTCAATCGACATCCAGAAAAAGCCCTGAGTTCTGCTTCCGAAGTTGACGAAGTCCATGCTCAATCCGCCTCCTCCGCGAAGGAACAGATTACTTGTAAGATAGAAATCAAGATATACATTCGCAGAAAGGCCGTAGGTGCCGGAATTGCCTGTTCCGCGCACATGCGGTCCTGCAGTGATAAGTAGGTCAAAATCATCAAAATACATCTTATATGCGTATCCGAGATCGACATTGTATCCTACGTCAGTTGTTCCGCTGACATTGCTGACGCTGAAACCGACTCCTGCATACATTCCATGCTGTTCAGAGAAGAAGATATCCGCTTCAGCATCGGCACCAAGCATGAAAATGAAATTGCTGCTGTTTGTTCCTCCTGAATTTCCTGTCGTACCGAAGCCGATTCCAATCGATGTTGGCGTCGTGATTCCTGAAAATCCTCCTACGAGATCGAAGGTCGTATCAGCATGGGCAGCTGGAATCATAATGATCAGACCAGCAAGAAGGGCAAGCAGTTTCTTACGCATAGCTCTAACCTCCTGTACGTAATACAGCTTATACTCATTGTATCATGCGAAGAGCGGAAGCAGAAGCAATATCAGGGCTGAATTATGGAGATTCTAAGAAATATAAGAACTTACCTTACACCAGAATTCATTGACCTCACCGCAGTTATAGCCTGCATCCCTTGCTGTAATGATCTTTCCTGAGAAATGGTTGGCTTACGCTTATGTATGAGAAGATGCTGGAAGACAGCTCTATATGCTTCTTCCAATGCTCTGATTGTCTTCTTCTCTGTCATGACAATCCTCCTTTGGAAGATTGTATGATGCAGCTGAGAACAGAAAATTCTCACCTCATTCACATACCTCATAGCATGATTCCCCAAAAGTCATGTTTCAGCACGGAAAATCACGTTTTGAGCCACTGACAGGCGACGGGGAAATAGCATTGCACATAAATGAAACACAACTGCAAGAATTGTAATGATTTATCTTTGCCAAGCAGATGAGGAGACGGGGGGAAAAGTTGGCGGCACAGGGCTGACCAATTGAAAATGCAACTGTCTTGCACAAGGCTGAAAACCCATTTCACAGGCTTGAAATCTATTTTACAACGTGCTATACAAATATTTGTAGTGGAGTGATTTAGACTTATTCGTGGCTTTTTGGTTCGAGCCCCGTCTCTCACGAAGTTTTTTTATGGAGCAACTCTTTGAAGAACAAGGAGTTGCTTTTTTGTTACCCTCCCGTGTGACCAAAATGTGACCAACGGGTTTCGGGTTTTTTGCCCGTGACCTTGGGCAAAATGAAACACTTTTGGGCAATATACGGACTATTTGTTTGACGAAAGACAAAGCATCTTTAAATTTATTCGTTTTTTTGGAAAAGTATTGAGAAGAACATATTTTTGGAGGTCTTTCATGAAGACATTCGCCATCGCAGGTTGCGGACATCTGGGAAAGATTGTCTGCAAAGCATATAAACAAGGATTGCTTGAAGACTACAGGCTTATTGGCGCATTCTCCGCACAGAAAACCGATGCACAGGCACTTATAGAAGGAACAGATGCAAAAGCCGCTTCATCTATGGATGAGATTATCTCATTAAAACCAGACTTCATTGTTGAAACAGCATCAATAGCCCTTCTTAAAGAGTTTGCTATCAGTGCTCTGGAAAAAGGAATCAGCATAATCCCGCTTTCTATCGGAGCTTTTGCCGATGCTGACTTCAAGAAAGAAGCAATGGAAACAGCAAAATCTTCTGAAGCAAGGATTTATATTCCTTCTGGCGCTGTCGGCGGCTTTGACGTGCTGAGCACACTTGCACTTATGGCCCAGGCTGAAGGCTGGCAAATAAAGGCAGGAATCCATACACATAAGGGTCCTGACTCACTGAAGAACACCCCGCTGTATTCTGATGACCTCCAGGAAGAGGAGAAATGCGTTTTCAGCGGCACTACAAAAGAAGCCATCGCTCTTCTTCCTACAAAGGTAAATGTCGCTGTGGCTTCCGCTCTTGCTACAACGGGCCCTCAAAATGCGCAGGCAGTAATCACAAGCGTGCCGGGATTCATTGGAGATGACCACTGCATCACTGTGGAGACAAAAGGCCTTAAGGCTGTCTCAGACATTTACTCCGCAACAAGCGACATTGCTGCCTGGTCTGTGGTTGCCCTTTTGAGGAATCTTTCCTCCAGTATGGTATTCTTCTAGGAGGCCTGTATGAGGAAATTCAGGAAACTGGTGGAAGCAGGACCGGTAGGTCTCCAGCCCTGGGCAGAGGAAAAGCTGGCTGAATACGCTTGCGAGATTATAAGATACGACTCACTGCCTCAAAGCGAGGATGAACTTATATCACGCATCGGGGATGCTGATGCGCTCCTGGTCCGCACACTCCCTCTTGTTCCGGCATCTGTCATGTCAAGATGCAGGAATCTGGAATATGTCGGCATGTGCTGCTCCCTCTATTCGAAGGAAAGTGCGAATGTCGATATCGACTATGCGGAGAAACACGGCATCACAGTATATGGAATCAGGGATTACGGAGACAAAGGTGTCACTGAATTCGTCATCTATGCCCTTGTGAGGATTCTCCATGGTTATGACTGGCCTCTGTGGAGATCCAGACCGAAAGAAATAACCGGAATGAGAATCGGATTCGTTGGCTTCGGCACCAGCGGACAGATGACAGCAAGAATGCTGAAGGCAATGGGAGCAGAAATCACTTATTACGCCCGCTCAGTCAAGGAAGACTGCGAAAAGGAAGGTATGCACTATCAGGATCTACATACCCTGCTTCAAGAGTCAGAGATTGTTATCACCTGTCTGAACAAAGGGGTCATCCTGCTTCATGAGGAAGAGTTCAGGCATCTTGGCAACCGGAAAATCATGATTAACACTTCCATAGGTCCGGCTGCAGACATGGCTGAGCTGAAAAAGTGGATTTGCGATGACAGCAACATCTTCATCTCAGACACTGCAGGAGGAGTCGGAGACATATGGCCTGAAGTCAGGAACAGACGGAATGTCCTCTGTCCGGATGTCTCTGCCGGTATGACAGAAGAGGCCTATGACCTGATGAGCAGAAAGGTTCTGGACAACATTGAGAAAGCGCTGAGAAAATAATCAGGACAGACAGGAGGTGAACATCACCTCCTGTTCTGATTTCACAGGCTGAGAACAATTTTACTCAAAAGTGGTTAACACATCCGACGAGTCTAACTATAATCCAGCTGTCTTTCATTTCGGAGGAAGGTATTTTGGCTTCACAGGAAAAACTATCCAGAAAGGTTGACATGCTCAACGGACCGGTCCTGAGCAGGATTATCATATTCGCCCTGCCAATCGCAGCCAGCAGCATCCTGCAGCAGCTTTTCAATTCGGTTGATGTCGCTGTTGTCGGTCATTTCGCAGCAAACAAGGCACAGGCCACAGCCGCAGTCGGATGCAACAGCTCAGTCATAAATCTGATTGTGAATCTTTTTGTCGGAATATCTGTCGGGGCCAACGTGGTGGTATCCAACTACATCGGACAGAAAGACAGCAGAAGAGCAGGAAGTGCCGTTCATACAGCAATGACAGTCGCCATCATCAGCGGCTTTTTCCTTCTTTTTGTCGGTCTTGCTGTCTCCCGCCCTCTTCTTGAACTGATGGGAACACCTGAGGACGTGCTGCCTTATGCTGTTGATTATCTGAGGATATATTCTCTCGGAATGCCTGTCATAATGATTTACAACTTCGCTTCTGCAATTCTCAGAAGCATCGGAGACACGAAAAGGCCTCTTTACTGCCTAATAATCTCTGGCATCCTAAATGCAGGACTCAACATGTTCCTCGTCATCGTCTTCCATCTGGATGTGGCAGGAGTCGCAATCGCAACTGTGCTATCAAATGCAGTAAGCGCCTTCCTTGTCTGCTATTTCCTGGTAAAGGAGAAAGGAGAAGCCCATCTTGATTTGAGAAAACTGAGAATAGGCAGGGCTAATCTGGAAAAGATACTTGCAATAGGAATACCGGCCGGAATCCAGTCCATGGTCTTCTCCGTCTCAAATGTAATCATCCAGTCCGTGCTGAACGGATTCGGAACAAACGCTGTTGCCGGAAGTGCAGTTGCTGTGAACTTCGAGAACTTCAGCTACTTCTTCATTTCAGCATTCAGTCAGACCGTTGTCACATTCACCAGCCAGAATTTCGGAGCCGGACAGTACCGGCGCTGCATAAAGGTGTTTAAGACAAGCCTGGCGCTGAGCATGCTTTCTTCATTCATTGTCAGCTGGTCGTTCATCCTTATGCGTCATCAACTGTGCTTCATTTTCACAGACAGCAGTGATGTTGCCTCATATGCATATATGAGAATGGAGATTGTCCTGTGCCTGCACTTCATGATGAGCTCATATGAAATCCCCGGTGCCGCACTGCGAGGAATGGGGCATTCAATGACCCCTGCTGTCATGACAGTATTCGGAACCTGCGTGCTGAGACTGATATGGGCATTCACGGTCTGCAGGATCTGGCCTGATTTCACAGTGCTGATGATGATATATCCGATCAGCTGGATAATCACAGGAACTGCGGTCATGAGCGCTTATTTCATCAGAAGGAAAAAAGCCTTCATGCATCATCATGCCCGCACCGTGGCTTCAATGGCCGGCTGACAGCTTCCCCCTGAGCGCACGTTCAAGCATAACCACAGTCTCAATATGGACGCTTGCCGGGAACAGGTCCACAGGCTGAATTGCCCTAACCTTGTAACCTAGCTGATGATGGATGTACCGCAGGTCCCTGCCGAGTGTCTGCGGATTGCAGGAAACATAGATTATCCTGTCGGGTTTCATGCGGCCTGCTGCGGCAAGAAACTGCTGTGAAGACCCCGAGCGTGGTGGATCAAGGAAAAGAACAGAGCATTTCTTACCTTCCTTCTCCATCTCTTTAAGTTTCCGCGATGCATCAGCACAGATGAACTCCGCATTCTCGATATGATTCGCACGTGCATTCTCCCGAGCCATCCTCACAGCATCCGGATTTGATTCTATTCCAATAACGTGGCAGGAGGCTAAAGTAGCTGCAATCAGTGCTATTGTTCCCGTACCGCAGTAGGCATCAATGACAACATCATCATTCCTCAAACCAGCCATATCGATAGCAATCGAATAAAGCTTTTCAGCCTGAGGAGGATTTATCTGGAAGAAAGACAGACCAGAGATACGGAAATCAAGACCGCACAGCCGGTCAAGAATATAGCCTCTGCCGTAAATAACCTTCTCTCTGGCGCCAGGAGGTATGACCATGGATGTTTTCTCACGGTTCTCGACAAGGGACACGGATTTGACAAACGGACAGCGCTGATGGATGGCGGCAGCAAGATCCGGTGCGCACCTCAGGTTCTCATCAGCAACGACAAGGACCACAAGCGCCTCCTGATAGTAAGATGAAGAGCGGACAAGAATATGCCTGATGTCCCCGGTGCCTCTGTCCTCATCCCAGGCTTTGAGTCCGGCTTTGTCAGCAAGCTGCCTCACTGCGGAAAGTGCCTGTGTGGCAAGAACATCTTCAAGCGGACAGGAGCGAACCGGAATAAGAGTGTGCGTGCCACGCCTGTAAATTCCTGTGACAAGGTGCCCCTTCTCCATTCCGCACACAGACTGTACTTTGCAGCGGTAAGCAAGAATTCTTTCACTGGGAACCACTTCAGCAACCTTTGAAAAACGCGACAGGTAGTGCTCAGCCTCAAGCCGTTTCTCTTCAAGCTCATCACAATAACGCAAATCCAGCATATCGCAGCCGCCGCAACGGGCAAAATGAGGACACTTTCTTCTTTCCCTTTTCATGGTCTGAAATAATACAGGCATAGCATCCTTCTCTCAAGCCAACGTTTCAGGTTCTTTCTTGAACGGAGAAAAACCAAGTGAATTTAGTGAAATAGCCCTAAGTGCACTGGAAGTATTTATTCTAGATGTTGTAATTCTCCCTCAGAGAGGATTCTGCACCGACTGACAACTTGAAAGATGCTGCATTGATACCTACATAGCAGGCATAATCCCCTTTCAAAAAAAAGGAGTTAACTGTTTAAATGATGCAGCCGCAGATGGAAGGTGTTGTGCTTCAGGACCAGATTAAGGAGCTTTTGCAAAGAGCATCCCGTGATTCTCTTTCAGGGCTGCTCAACAGAGCGACTGCTGAACAGCTGATAAGACAGCGGCTGAAAAACAGTGCTACGGATGAACAGTGTGCACTGTTCATAATTGATCTTGATGATTTCAAATCAGTCAATGACACATTAGGGCATCAGGCAGGAGATCTTGCAATCAGGGAGACTGCGCGGATTCTCTCCAGCCTCTTTCATGCGAATGACATCATCAGCCGTTTTGGAGGTGACGAGTTCCTGATATTCACATCAGGAAGGCTCACTATTGAAACTATCGAAGACAAAGGTCATGAAATCTGCAAGAAACTGCAGATATCCCTTTCTGATTCTGATTATGTCGTGCTTTCCGCCAGTGCCGGAATCTGCATTTCAGGTACTTCCTCTGATTTCGAGATTCTATACAAATGTGCGGATCTTGAGCTTTACAAGGCCAAGAACTCCGGAAAGGGACGTTACAGTATCCGTACGGAAAAATCTGACAGCGGCATTGAAAGTCATTTCCACCATGTCAGTTCAATTCCGCTGACAAGCCTGCTTGAGAATCTTGACAGCGGAGTTGCCCTCATTGAAATGGACAAGACGATAAGGCTCATATACGCAAGTCCGAGCCTGTGCAGGATTATCGGCGTGGATTACAAGGCTCTGTCATTGCCTGTCAGCATCTCCCAGGTGATTCATCCGGATGACATCTCACCCTTTGCTCAGGCACTCTGGGAGGGTGTGCAGAATAACTCTCCGATAGAGCATACAATCAGGGCAGTCACATCAGGAAGAACAAGCTGGTGGCATATCCGTGCAGTGCGTATGGAACAGGACGGAAGCAATCCTGTCATGCTTGCCACATGCAATGACATCACATGCTATAAGGAAAATGAATCCCATCTTGAAGACATGAATACCAGGCTTCAGGCCGCCCTTGAGCAGATCAGTCATCAGCTGTGGGAATTTGATATAAAAGAAAAGACAATCACTGTTTTCAGGCAGGATACAGATAAAAGCGGAGAGAATATCCTTTACACAGGATTCCCTGACAATCTGATTGAAAGCGGAGTCATTCACAAAATGTCCGTTGAGAAATTCAGGCTTTTCGCATCTGGCCTGCTTTCCGGTACGGCATGCTCACAGTCAACTACGCATCCTGCATCATTCCATTCCTCCTGTCACAAGCCGGGAAACCGCTCCCGGCACCTGATGCAGATTTTGTCCTCTGCCTTATTTTTGCTGCAGTTAACAGCCTGTTCTATCTGGCAGGCATGGTCGTCAACCAGCTGAATGTAAGGAGGAACGGAGCCATTCTCCAGTCCACATTCGCCAGACTAGGTGTCATGGTTCCGACCTGTCTGTCAATCTTCCTGTTTGGAGAAAGGCCATCTCTGGTCCAGCTTGCAGGAATAATCCTCGTGCTGTTTGCATTCATCATCATGAATCTGCCTGAAGGGCTGGAAAAAGAAAAATCCGTAGCCACAAAGCCCTCCTTCAGTCTGCTTGTATCCACTCTCCTGCTTGGAGGTCTTGCAGACAGTCTGCTGAAAGTATTCCAACAATATGGAAACCATACTCTTGAAGACTGGTTCATGGGAGCGACTTTTATATTCGCATCCATCCTGTGCCTTGTAATGACTTCAGTCAGAAAAGGAAGAATCGGGAGAAAGGAAATCACTTTCGGACTGTGCCTCGGCATTCCTAACTATCTATCATCATTGTTTCTTCTGAAATCTCTCTCAGCCGTCAGCGCATATATCGCTTATCCGACATACAGTGTCGGAGCAATACTTGTCATGACTGCAGTAAGCTGTCTCATATTCAAGGAAAAGCTGACTGGATGGAGCATGGCAGGAGTTGCAATAATAATTCCTGCAGTCATTCTCCTGAATTCATGACGGAAAAATTTTCCTGTCCTTTCTTTTAAATTAGAATTAAATTAAAAACAGGAGGAAGAGCAATGAAAATAGTTCTTTTTGACGCAAAAAATTATGATAAGAAGCATTTTGATGCTGCAAACCAGGCCTACGGCTACGAAATCATCTATCTTGAGCCTGCGCTGAACAGACACAGTGCACTTATGGCAAAGGGAGCTGATGTAGTCTGTCCGTTTGTCAACTGCACAATCGACAGTCAGGTTATAGATATCCTCAAGGAAGAAGGCGTGAAGCTTATCGCCATGCGCTCAGCAGGTTTCAACAATGTTGATTACAAGTACGCACTTGAGCAGGGCATACCTACAGTACGTGTCCCCGCTTACAGTCCTCATGCGGTTGCAGAACACTCATTTGCCCTGCTGCTTGCGCTCGTGAGAAAACTCACTCATGCCTATGTGAGAACAAGAGAGTTTAATTTCTCGCTTTCAGGGCTTGTCGGCATGGATCTTTATGAAAAGACATTCGGTGTTGTCGGAACAGGAAAAATCGGGAGGGTTGCAATAGACATCGCAAAAGGATTCGGCATGCATGTGCTTGCATATGACCCCTATCCGGCAAAGAACCTCGATGTTGAGTACACAAATCTGGATACTCTGCTTCGCACTTCAGATTTTATAAGCCTTTACTGCCCTCTCACAAAGGACAATGAGCATATGATCAATGAGAGGACTCTTGATGAAATGAAAAACACTGCTTTCATCATCAATACGTCCCGAGGAGCCCTGATTGATTCAGATGCTCTTTTAGAGGCTCTCAAGGAAAAGAAGATTGGAGGAGCTGCCCTTGATGTTTATGAAGAGGAAGCCGGCATCTTCTACACAGACCAGAGCAGCGAGGGCATTGCAGATGACACTCTTGCCCGTCTCATCAGCATGCCTAATGCAATAATCACATCCCATCAGGGATACCTCACAGAAGAGGCTCTCAGGGCAATCAGCGAGACAACGCTGAAGAATGTGAAAGAAGCAGAAGAAGGCAGAACGCTTACAAACCAGGTTAAATGACCTGAAAAGAAAAACCTATTATGACTGTGAGTGCACACATCTGTCTCACAGTCATTTTCTTATAATTTCGCTAAAACCAGCACTCGTTCTCATCAATTGGACGGGTGAAAATCCGGGCATTG
The DNA here is from genome assembly GCA_944389065.1 of uncultured Spirochaetaceae bacterium. GTDB lineage: Bacteria > Spirochaetota > Spirochaetia > Sphaerochaetales > Sphaerochaetaceae > Ornithospirochaeta. Next base: position 4,633 of record CALXKZ010000073.1, on the reverse strand, counting down.
TCCTCAGCATTCCTGGCCTGATGATATTTGAAAAGCATATTCTCCCCCATTTTGCCAAGAATCTCGATTTTCCCTGTAGGGTGAGACATAGCGTAACGGAAAGACTTGGCGGGACCAGACATCATGGCCTTAGCCTTGTCCACAATCTCAAAGCCCTGAACAATTGGCACCTGAAACTGGTTCTTGACCCCTTCAACAGGGCGGCACTGGAAGACATAATAGGGTATTACTCCCGCTTCAACGAGACCGTTCATAAGAGATGCGAGAGCTGACGGATTATCATTGACACCTTTAAGCAGGACAGTCTGGTTGAACACCACGCAACCGGCACCAGAGAGCATCTTCACAGCCTTAACCGCCTCCGCTGTAATTTCCCTTGGGTGATTGAACTGAGTCACGATGAAAATCTGTTTCTTTTTCGAATATTCAGCAAGCAAGGCTGTCAAGACGCCCTCATCTTCAGTGATGCGGAAAGGAAATGAGACCGGAGTCCTGGTTCCAAAACGTATGAATGATATACTTGAAATGGATGTGAATGTCTCAAGATATTTTTCTATGACTTCGTTGCTGTTCAGGAAAGCATCTCCGCCGGAGATGAGCACGTTTGAGATTTCAGGATGAGACTTCACATAAGCAGCCATTTCAGGAAGCCTCTTTGCAATTTCCTGTGAGGAATAACCGACAAGACGCTTTCTGAAACAGTGCCGGCAGTACATCGCACACTGGTTTGTGGAAAGAATGAGCGCGGTCTGAGGGTACTTGTGCTGCATACCCTGCACAACAGTGTTATCCCCCTCTCCTGATGTGTCTTTTGAACCTCCAGGTGAAAACTCCATAGCATCTGGTATGCACATTTTCCGGATGGGATCCTTGTTATCATCAGGATCAATCAGATCAAGATAGTACTCTGGTATGCAGACAGGATATCTTTTCTCGATATCCAGAAGACTTTTTAATTCATCTTCAGTGAAGCGGAACCTCTGTGTGATATCTGCAACACTCCTGATGCATTCATCAAGCTTTTTCTGCCATTCTTTTTCCTTTCCCATTGCTGCATCCTCCAAAGCTGTACCAGTTCATTCAGGCTGGAAGAATAGTGTAAGTCCTGCTCTGTTTTTTATTTATTATAACATACCGATTTTCTGCATCAGACATAAACGACACCGGCTTTCTTACCGACGATATTATCAGCGACATCAATGACAACTGAGGCCCGATGATAATCTTCGTTGATATTTCCGCCATGCAGATAATCTGCAGGCAGCATATATTTCTCATGAAAAAAATGAATCAGATTCTCAAAACTTTACCTAAAAAGAAATCAAAATGCATCCTGAGAATAGTCAGTGAAAAACCGGTAAATATAATCAGACTCTGGACAATAAGCAGAATACTCCAGAAGTCTTGTCTGTTTAAGATTACACTTATAAAAAATATTTATAAGTTCAACTATTTTACCTTTGACTAATCAAAAATTTTGGTAAGTGTTAAGTGTAATACTAAGCATGAGAGTAATAATCTATTCAACAATAACCCACTGACCATCTGAGCGAGATCCTTCCCTAGCGATGATTCCCCTATCCTTCAACCAATCCAGATCTCTTTCAATTGTGCGAGTAGAAACCTTTTGTATAATTGCGATTTCCGGAATAGTTATGGATGGATTATTCCTAATCAAATCAAGTATTGCATTACGCCGAATTTCAGAACCTTTTGATGATTCTCTCAATAATAACACATTATCCTTCCCGACATCTACATTATGATGAGCCCCATCAGCGTTCCTTCCATATAATTGCTTATCAAGCAGCATATACTTCTCAGAAGGTTTCAAGACAAGGGAATGGGCATACCAAGATCTGATAGGGAGACAAATCAAAATCTGTTCCTCGTTGAAAACCTATGACGAGATCCAAACGAAAAGACAATATGCAAAGGATGCAACTGCTATGTGGGAGAAATCACAAATGGAAAATAGTTTGCAAACCTAACGATTAAGCGTAGCAAGGAAAACCTCTCTGAACTTGATAACCGCTTCAGAAACAGATATGTGACAAAGAAGATCTCCGCCACAGAACAGGCAAATAATTTTCAACCTTACTCTAGGAACATGATAAGCTGGTTCAGATCTCCAGTCTTGTTAATCTTTATGAAATCGTGCTTCTCATACAAATCCACAAGATCATCAACACAATCTATGAGGAGAAATCGTCCTCCCACATACTGCTTTGCAGCCATGACATATTCAATTGCGAAATCAATGAAATCACGCATCATCAGATCATCATGCGAGGCATTATCATCACGAGCAAGTTGCCCAAGAAGATAGCAGGGAACAGAACCCGCAGAGTACCTTCCAAACCCTCTCATCTTCTTCATCATAGCTTTTGAGATTCCGGGGGGAATATCGACCACAGAAAGAGCCAAGGAGAAATATCCGAGAATATCGTCATTCTCATTTGTCACAAGATAGGTTCTGGCATTGTCACTCTTCTCATAAGCAACAGCATTGGTACGGATGAAGTTTTCAACATCCGGATTTCTCTTCACAGAAAAAGAGGATAAAGCCTGTAAAGCCCTATCCTCTCCTACGAGATCCACGAACTCACGGAGCTCAGTACACTCCAATCTCATTTACCATACCTCGCCTTAAGTCTTGCAGCTTTTTCAGGCGTCATCGTAGTTGCCTCTTTGAATTTAGCCTTGGCTTCTGGAGTGCTCAGCCTCTTTACAGTAGGAGATCCGTTGTCGATAGCTTTCTCAAGGTTCTTAATGCCCCAGTCTGGGTTCACAGTAAAAGTCCTGCTGAATGATTCTGTCGCCATGGCAATACCTCCTATATTCAAATTTATCAAGGGAAATTATTCCTCGAGACATTTAAATAATACTATCAAAGCAATAAAACCATCAACACATCGCATTGAATCAAAAATAATCTAACCGAAGTAAAAGCTGAAAATCAAAAATAATTCTAACCATAACAGAGAAAGATGACAGATGCTGTATGAATGAAAAGGAAACACAATATGGCAAGGTCATCCGTAGATGATCTGTTCCGTGCCAGAGCTGCCGAGTATGGTAAAGCTGTGGTAAGAAGGAATAAGAAGGAGAAGACAAGGATTATTGATGATCTCACACAAGACACCGGCTACAACCGCAAATATGTTATCCACAAGCTGTCAAAGATGATTTTAACCTACACGGCTAAAGATTTCATGGGAGAAAGTGTCACGAAGGCAGGAGTCCGCAGGGATGGTAAGGCCGGCAGTGTGGGCTACCACCGGGGACGGCCGGCAAAATACAGTCCGCTGCGGGAGCCACTTGAAAGGATTTGGGAATACTTCGACAGGATCTCACCGCAGCGGCTGATTAAACTCATCAGGGATAATATCACTGAAATAGCCGGGTATAAACCCTTCAGAATAAACGGACAGTGCACACAGCTTCTGATGTCGGTCTCTTCTGCCACAGTTAGCCGTCTGCTCAGACGAGCCAGAGATAAATACAAGATACGCGGTGTGAGCACAACCACAAGCCCTGGGGATTCTCTGAACAAGCTCATCGATGTGCGGGTCTATTACTCCTTTGAGGACAGGGAGTATGCGGGAACTTTTCAGGTGGACACTGTATGTCACTGTGGCAGCGGAGAGCCTGCAAACTGCCTGTGGACACTCACTCTCACTGATATTGCAACAGGATTCACTTTCATCAGGGTGCTCAGGCAGAAGACTCAGAGATGTATACTGGAGGCACTGGAAGACATATGGAATGAAAAACCGTATCCGATACTGGAGCTGCACATCGACAATGGCGGGGAACTCAAGAACTATGGTTTTCTGCAATGGTGTAACAGGCATGGCTTAAGAGTCACCCGTTCACGTTCCTACCATAAGAACGAGAACAGCTTTGTCGAGAACAAGAATTATTCTGTGGTCAGAGCATGTGTCGGTTATTTCCGCTATGAACAGAATGCCTATTCTGTGATGGAAGACCTTTACTGGGACTGGCAGTGGCTTGTGAACCTCTACTACCCGTCAGTAAAGCTTCTTTCTAAGGAACGCATTGGAGCAAGAACTTACAAGACATACGATGAGCCACTTACTCCTTATGAGAGGGTGATGAAGGATACTCTCGTTCCACAGGAAGATAAGGAATGATTCAAAGCCATGAAAGACAGCCTGTCTCTCATTAAGCTTAAGGATGAGGAGAAGAGGTTTCAGGAAAAACTGCTGTCTCTGGCCTGTAAGGATGGAGGCATCAGGAGATGAAGAACACCTTGTGTTGACCAGAACCGGCAATACGGGCTTTACTTTAACCAGATGGATGCAGGGCCTGGAGAACTTTCTGACCCTGACTTAAAAGACTTACAGCTACTGGAATTGACAACCTTATGGTTAGATTCTGATTTTTGATTTTCTAAGTCTTTCGGTTAGATTTTATTTTGATTCAACACGCTGCTTCAAAAGCCATCAATCGTATATTCAGTAACGACAAGGACAATGATTATGTTGGGGTCGGGATTGAAAAACCTTCCGACGTCGGGAAAGCTTAACCACACAGCGGCGGAAAACCAAAACCAGAGCCAGCCGGAAAACAGCAACAAAACCACAGCCTTTTCTAGTAATCAGTTATC
>CALXKZ010000072.1 GCA_944389065.1 uncultured Spirochaetaceae bacterium | reverse complement strand
ACTCACGCTTCTTCCACTCGCGGATGATGCCTTCCTTCTCGACCATTCTCTTGAAGCGCTTGATCGATTTCTCGAGTGGCTCATTCTCGTCTACCTTTACGTATGCCATTGTATCACCTCCTCTCCCACGTGGGTCAGAATCCCCCAGAAATTACCATTTACATGAATTGCTGTCAAGATAGTTCCATCTCTTCGATCACCATCTGCATCCTGGACTGTCCTTTCCAGTAGTTTATATCAGGAGAGAATACAAGATTGACATAAGCTCCCTTCACGAAGGATTCCCTGTTATGCGGAGTCCACCACAGCGCAGGCCATATATTCCTTCCGAACTTCAGGGCGAACCTGAAGACCCTGGAATCCCCCCTTGTCGGATATATCTCATAGATCTGGGCATGTCTGATGGAGAATTTCAGCTCTTCATTCTCCTGCCCGTATGGCTCCAGAAGCTCATACAGCTTCCAGAGATCAGGATTCATGTACTCCTCCGGGATATCCGCATCGGCGCTTATCTCTATATCCCCAGCCTCTTTCTCATCCATTGCCCGTGCATAGCTTTCTGCCATCGTTATGAACTTCTCCCCATTTGAGAGAGGCATCGAGAACCCAGCAGCGCACTGATGCCCGCCGAAATCCAGAAAGAGATCGGAAAATAGCGAAAGAAATGAGCGGGCATTGAAATCCTTGGCACAGCGCATCGATGCAGAGATCCTGTCATCGACTATGGCCATGACTATGCAAGGAACGGAGTACTGCTTCGAGACCTTTGATGCAATCGCCCCTGTAAGCCCCCGGGGAATGGATGCGTCGGATATTATCACCATCTTCCCGTCAAGCCTCTCAAAGCTCTCAAATGCAGCAGTGCGCACAGTCTCAAGAGCATCCTCCTCACCTTTCTGGCGTTCCCTGTTCATCTGCAGCAGTGTATCCGTAAAGCCCTCAGCCTCTGAAATGTCATCTGAAAGAAGAAGCGAAAGAGCGCTCATGGGATTGCCCATCCTGCCCGCAGCATTGAGAACAGGTGCTATATAGAAGGATACATCGCGCGTATTGATCTTCTTTCCTGCGAGATTCTGCTTGCCCATAAGGTATTTGAAGCAGTTGAGAGGACGCTCAGAAAGAAGCCTGAGACCACGCTTCACGATTATCCTGTTCTCATCCTTCATCGGCATGAGATCAGCAATCGTACCGATGGCGGCGAACTGAAGAAGATCATCGAAAGCCGATGAAAGGGATGGATAGGAATAGATGGAGACTGAGCAGAAGAGAGAGACAAGCGTCTCGATCTCCCTGTCTCCTTCGCGGTATCTTGCGCTTTTTGATCTGGAAGAGAGATCGAAAAGAGAATGGCCGGCTGCAGAAGGCATCAATGCCTCAAGCTGCGGTCTCATATCGATAAGGGAGATATCAACGCTGCGGCCGAAGGCCTTCCTGAGCATATTCATCTCGGTATCGCTGTCCAGGACAATGACAGGAAGCCCTACTGCAAGAAAGTCTATGAGCCTTGTCCGCTCTATCGAGAACGCACCCTCGACGACCTCCTCTGTTATCCTGTCAGTCTCTACAAGATCCTCAAGCCTTACTGCATTGATCCTTATCGTACCGTTACGCGGCTCAGCATGGAGAAGGATGCATCCGCTTCCGAAAAGCGGTGTGTGCGAAAAGAAAAGAGCCCAGGCCATCTTCAGAGCGACCGCACATCCAGCAAGACCATCAAAAGGATATCCGGAACCGGGTATCCGGGGATCGAATATCGCAGCGGCAGGCGGCAGTTCCTCCCCTGCAATATGATGATCAAGGACTATCACATCTACCCCGTTTCTCTCGAGCGTCCTTATCTCATCGACAGAGGAGATGCCGCAGTCAACGGTGATGACAAGCGAATATTCCTTTTCAAGGATTTCATCCACTGAGTCCTGGGTAAGGCCATACGGCTCATCGCCGGAGGGAAGCCTTGTGAAGACATTCTCCGCCCCGAGCTTCTTAAGAGTACGGGCCATGATGGCAGTAGCAGTCACCCCGTCGACATCCCTGTCGCCGAATATAAGGATCCTCTCATTCTCTTCAATGGCATCGTTGATCCTGTCAACGGCTGTATAGATATCATCGGACTCAAAAGGCGAATGGAGATAGACTGTATCCGATTCAAGGAAGTACATCATATCAGTACCGGACTCGACTCCTCTGCGCTCAAGGATCGTGGCAGCAAGAAGCGACAGGGAATACCTTTCCCTGAGCACTCTCACCTTCATAGGATCCGATGCTGCTATCCTTACTTTCATTGCATCTCCTTCCCGAAATCCCAGATACCTGACTCAATGCTCCTCAGCTTCCCAGGAAAGGAAATGCGGAGAAGTCTTAGAAAATACCTGAATATCCTGTGTCTCTGCATTGCGCTTACCGAAAGCTGCACAGCCTCCTCGATATCCAGTTCAAGCGTGCGGCGCACAAAACGGCGGGCATTAGGAGGGAGTATCAGAGACGAGCCCATATTATCACACTCAGAGCAGACAGGAACACCCTCTACGGAAGAAAAGCCAAGAACCTCATCCTCCCTGTACGGTCTGAGGCATACAGGGCAGGAAAGATAATCTCCGGAAAGCCCCTCTGCAGATAGGAAGTGTACGATGAATGCAATTGCAACGCTCTCAGCATCCGTATCCTCCAGTAAATCCAGTGCTTCTGTATACAGCCTGTACATACCGGGATCTGCTGTCCTGCTTGTTATGACAAGATCTGAGAAAAGCGATGCCGCCATATTCCTTTCCAGATCCGCAGAAAGATAATCATGAGTCGCTATCACATCTATGTCCCTGATGCTCCAGCGTCCTGAGCGGATGCTCTTCTCCAGGGAGAATGTGCCTTCTGTGTACAAAGGGGCCCTGATGCTCTTCGCGCTCTTCCTCGCTCCGTAGCATATTGCCTTTATGATTCCAAGAGATGGTGAGAATATTGTTGATATCCTGTCGCTTTCCCGGGCATTCTCTGTTCGTATGACTATGCCGAGGCCTTTTGCATCATGCTCCATGCTGCAAAGATAAGACCTAAGGGAAAGTGCTGTCAACAAATGCCCCAAAAGTGCTAGCATTGGAGCATGCAGAGAGCAATCGCGCTATTTTTGATCATATCCTTGCTGCCGGCAGCAGCCATGGCAGCATCCATCCAGGGAGGATCTGAGGTCCGCCCCGGTCTTTTCTACAGTGAGGAGGAGCTTGGAAAGATCGATTTCGGAGGACAGCTTTCAGAAAGCGACAGGGAATATCTTGACGATGTTGGCATAAGCATAATAACAGCAGCCCCTGCAGAGCCTGTATATATCTACTTCGGGCATTCAGGGCTTTCTGTCAGCATTCCAGGCAAGGAAAGCGTGATGTTCGACTATGGCACATTCAGCTTCTCGGAAAGCTTCTACCATGACTTCATCTTCGGCCTATTGTATTACTCGGTCTCAGAAGCATATGAATCATGGCGCATAGACCAGTTCATAAGCGAAGACAGAACGACTACAAGGCTCTCTCTTGATCTTTCGCCGGAGGCAAAGCGCGGCGTGCTGGAATTCCTTTCAAAGAACGCACAGCCTGAGAACAGGACATATCTCTATCATTACTATGAGGATAACTGTGCAACCCGTATCCGCGATATCTACAACAGCGCAGAGGGAGGAGGATTCAGGGAATGGGCGGAGAGCATCGATACAGGGAAATCCTACAGAGACTGGTCTACGCCTTATATGTCCCCTTCCCTTTTCTTCGCACTGTTCCTCAACTACCTCCAGGGACCATCGATCGACGATCCGATAAACCTGTATCAGGCATGCTTTCTGCCCGATGTGCTTGAAAGGACGATCGCAGAGTACGAAGGAGAGAATCCAGAGCTTCTTTACCAGACAAAGACAAGAAAGCCTGTCCCGGAGAATTACACGCTCACTGCCAGAGCTGCAGCTGTAGCTGCAGTTGCCGCAGCCCTGATTTCCATGACAGGAGCAAGAAGAAGATGGATCAGAAGAACAGGTGACGCAATTGCCGCTTTCATCTTCATAGCACTGGCTGTCATGTCATCAATACTTGTTTTCATGATGTTCTTCACAAACCATGATGTCACATACATGAATGCCAATGCCCTGATAATCTCCCCTCTTGTATTGATTCCAGGTATTCTGCACCTTATCTCGATATGGAAAGAAAAGAGGAGAGCCATAGGACTCTCCGCTTCGGCGCTTATGCTGATTGCTCTCATCACAATGCTTCTACAGCTCATCACTCCATTCCATCAGGACAACGCATTCTGCTACATCATCGCCCTGATGATATATGCATCCGATGCAATCAGCGCACGATCTTCGTTCCGGCTTCGCCCTTCAGGGCACCGGGGATATGCTCAGGATCGGTGATCATTCCGAGATTCCCTGTTGATTCAACATAATCGACCAGAGCCTGGATCTTCGGAAGCATTGAGCCCGGGGCGAACTGCCCTTCCTCAGAGTACTTCCTTGCCTCCTTCACTGTCATCGTGTCGATAGCACGCTCTGTCGGCTTATTGTAATCAAGGCAGACCTTCTCCACAGCTGTCGAGATGATGAATGCATCGGCATTGAGCGATTTAGCAAGAATCGCAGCTGCAAGATCCTTATCGATCACAGCCTCCTTTCCCCACAGTGCACCCTTCTCATCACGAACGACAGGAATACCACCGCCGCCTGCTGCGATTACGGCTGCCCCGCTATCCGAAAGGAACCTGATGGTATCGAGTTCGATGATGCTTATCGGCTTAGGAGAAGGAACGACCCTTCTCCATCCTCTGCCGGCATCTTCCTTCACAGCCCATCCGAAGTTCTTCTGATGCTCCAATGCATCCTCTTCCGTCATGAATGACCCGATCGGCTTTGTCGGATTGCCGAATGAAGGATCAGAGGCGCTGACCTCTACCTGAGTCACAACAGTGGCAGCCCTGTTGGGCATCCCACGCTCGATGAACTCATTATCAAGAGCCTTCTGCAGCTGATAGCCGATGGCTCCCTGCGTATCAGCAACACAGGAATCGAGGGGAACAGCATGCAGGATCTTCCTCGCATACTCCGATCTGAGCAGGATATAACCCACCTGCGGACCATTGCCATGGACGATTACAACCCTGTTTCCGCTCTCAATGATATCAGCAATATGATGAGCAGTCTTCTCAGCCGCCCTGTACTGGGCATCGACAGTAACCTTCTTCGGATCCTCAATGAGCGAATTTCCACCGATAGCAATGACTATAAGCTTTCCCTGCATCTTCTCCTCCGATTTAGAGCTTATCATAACTGCAACAATTCGCAACATAAAAAGACATTTTAAGCCCATTTTTATCCTATTATTCTGTAAGCATTTATTTTCTACATATTTTCCATATTATGTCAGAAATAAGCTATTTTTTTCTAAAAACGTACCAAAAACGTACCAGTGATATCAATCGAGGGAACATGGATATCATCATCAAAAAAGAACATTTACACTTTCAAAGACATAACATCCAGTCAACTGGCAAACCGTAGAAAATCCTCAGCAGAAATTCAGTCCTGACTCAAATATATTATGGATGCAGTGTACCAGCAATCAAGAAGAATCAGTTTCAGATTCCTGATACTCTCCATCTCAATTATTTCATTGCCTCATACG
>CALXKZ010000071.1 GCA_944389065.1 uncultured Spirochaetaceae bacterium | reverse complement strand
ACGATGCTTTGGTATCCTTCGATGGGTATGCTATAGGGAGGCACACCAGGATAGATGATGGAAGCTTAAGGGTGAGCCTTATAACGGATAACAGCGGCAATGCCATAAGGTATTCGATAGGTGTTGTAGTGGATGATCTATTATCTGTGAGCTATTTCGAGGAAGGGAGCAATATGGTCTCCGGTGATGAGAGGTGGCATGAAGATGGGATAAGGGCATTCACTGTGGAAGAAGGGGATATCCAGGGAGTGAGGATAACGGAAAACGGCAGCGGATACAAACTGGAGACAGATGATGCGCTATCAGCTATCTGCCCTGATGGGATGATATTCCGCATGGGATATGGAGCTACAGCCAACATCGCTATCAGATTCCCGGAATGGCTTAAAGGCACATATGAGGGAACGATATCGGTTCCTGATCCAGCTGGTTCTATTGATATTGAATGCATGCTGAAGTTCAGCGCTTCTGATCTGGAGATAACGGCAAGCACAGATGGAATTGAGGAGACAGTCAGCACTGATAATGGTGATTTTGCCATAACAGGCACATCCATCAGTGCTGTATCAGGGAAGGCCGAGGTATCATTGGGATTGGATTTTGAGATTGTTCCTGGAGGCACATCGCTATTGACTATCACGAAGGAAGCTGATGGAAGGATATCGCTTTCAGGACCGGGCGGCAGTCCAATATACTTTGCTCCTGTAGTTCTCTGATTGAAATCTATGATTACCTGCGTTCAGAATATGGGCGCAGGCAATTTTTCAGATATTCGTCGCTTTCTGTATTGTACAATCCTCGGTTAATGCTGTAATACTTCTCCGGGGAAATTCTATGGCTGTAGAACTGACAAAGGGACGACCTCTTAGCGTCATCATAAGATTCGTGATTCCTGTTATCGGCGGGAGTCTTTTCCAGCTGTTCTATACGATTGCTGATACTCTCATTGTCGGACAGACTATAGGAGAGAATGCGCTTGCTGCAGTTGGTTCAACTACGGTATTCATATACTTCATCCTTGTATTCATACAGGGACTTACATCGGGCTTTTCGATAATCCTCGGCCAGCGATTCGGCAGGGGAGATATGGCCGCTGTCAAGAGATCGGTGACAGCCTCGGTATATATATCGGTTGCAGTTACAGTTGTCATCACTTTGGTAACCTCCTTGCTCGTTCCTTTGATTGTCCATCTTATGAAGATTCCTGAAGAGATCGCAGAGGATGCCTCTGTCTATCTATTGGTAGTTCTTCTTGGAACAGGGGCAACTGTTTTCTACAATCTTATTTCGAATATTCTAAGGGCTCTGGGGGACAGCCGTATTCCGCTTATATTCCTTGTCTTCTCCTCTGTTCTCAATGTCGTTCTTGATATCATCTTCATCGTTCCATTTGGAATGGGGGTCGGGGGTGCGGCTCTTGCAACAGTGCTGTCTCAGCTTCTCGCTGCTCTTCTTTCTGTTATAGCAGCTTTAAGAAACTATCCTGTTCTGCGGATTGAAAGAGAGTACTGGAAGCCTGACCGGCCGAGTATCATGCAGAATATGCATGTCGGATTCATCATGGGCTTCCAGATGTCTGTTATGTGCATCGGACAGCTTGTGATGCAGGCTTCTGTGAATAAGCTTGGAACATTTGCGATAGCTGGCTATACAGCTGCAACGAAGGTCGATCAGCTTTCGTCCCTTGTGAATCACTCTTTCCTTACAGCTGTTGCTGCATATACAGCACAGAACTACGGGGCAGGGAATATAGATAGAATCAGAAAAGGCATATGGTCTTCTCTGATGCTTGCGGAGATCGCGGATTTCATCATGATCGGGATAATACTCATTGTCCAGCCATTCGTGGTCCCGATGTTCGTTACAGATGCTTCCCCTGAGGTATTCGGCTATGCTTCGGACTTTTTCCTGATAACGCTGCCATTCTATCCGCTTCTTGGAATACTCTGCGTATACAGGACAGCAGTGCAGTCCATGGGAAATTCCATTGCTCCGTTTGCTGCATGTATAATCGAACTTGTGGCAAGATGCTCTGCATCCATCATCTTCGGTGATATCTTCGGATACAGGGGCGTCGTGTTCTCTACGCCATTTGCCTGGATAGGTGCCGATCTTCTGGTCATCCCTGTATATGCATACATGATCAGAAAGCTGAGGAGAACAGGTATAATGGCAAAGGCCTGATGGAGGGATTATGGGAAAGGAACGGCACTGTCCGCTTGCAGGACGATGTGGAAGCTGTGTATATGCCGATTCATCATATAAAGAAGAGCTGATAGAAAAATACAATACCGAAAGAGATCTTCTCGGTTCATTCGGCCGTGTCTATCCTGTTCTTCCTGCCGATCCTATAACTGGATACAGATGCAAAGTACAGGCAGTCTGCGGTACAGAGCGCGGAAAGATGGTCACAGGGATCTATAGGCGCGGAACACATAAGCTCATACCTGTAAAAAGATGCATGGTGGAGGATGAGCGGGCTTTTCATATTCTCAGCACAATCAGAACTCTTTCCGACAGGTTCGGGATCACCTCATATGATGAGGACTATTTCACAGGGGATCTGAGACATGTGCTGATCCGTCTTGCAGCCCACAGCGATGAAGCTATGGTTGTCCTTGTTCATGGATCCAGATCCATTCCTCATGTCTTTGATCTTGCAGCTGCCATACATCAGAAGCATCCATTCGTGAAGAGCATTGTCACAATCAGGAATAATGAGAAGACAAGCATGGTCATACCTGATGATTCATCTGTATCGGTGATCTACGGAAAGGGGTATATAACAGACAGACTCTGCAGTCTTAAGTTCAGGATATCGCCAAAGTCGTTCTATCAGGTGAATCCATATATGGCTGAAAGACTATATAAGATTGCGATGAATATGGCTGAGCTTGAAGATGGTGATGTTATCATCGATGCTTATTCTGGAACTGGTACGATTGCTCTTATTGCATCATCTCTATCAAAAGGAAGGGTCATAGGCATAGAAAGCTCCCATCAGGCTGTATTGGATGCAAGGGAAAATGCAAAGATCAACAGTATTGAGAATGCTGAATTCATAGAGGGAGACTGTCCGAAGATCATGAAGGAAATGGCAAAAAACGGCGAAAGATGCTCCGTCCTTTTCCTTGATCCTCCAAGAAGCGGAGCCACGGAGGAATTCCTTGCTGCGGCAGGAAGAATGGAACCTGAGCGCATTATCTACATTTCCTGCAATCCCGTAACGCTCCAGCGTGACCTGAGATACATCAGAAGGTTTCTTCCTTACACCATCGATGCTATCCAGCCTGTGGATATGTTTCCTGGTTCTGAGCATATAGAGACAGTGGTAATGCTTTCACGGTTCTGATATTTTCATCTTTTTTCCTCCGAAATCTGTCAGAAGTGCCTATTCAGCGCGTATATAATACAGGGGCAGATGCAAGCTGCTCCTGAAGGAGGGTACATGGAACTTCTGAGCATGAAGGAGAAGCTTGAGATACTGAGGGATATGACTCTGGAGGATGATATCTTCTTCTCCTGCTGCCTTGAGGGAAGCAATGAGTGCG
>CALXKZ010000070.1 GCA_944389065.1 uncultured Spirochaetaceae bacterium | reverse complement strand
ATAATATCCTGGAGCATTCAGTGAAGCTCGATGTGCATGCAGTAGATGCTATGGGCAATCTGTACAACATAGAAATACAGAAGGATGAGAGAGGAACTGAAAGGAAGCGTGCAAGATACTATAGCGCAATGATCGACAGCAGGGCACTCGGGAAGAGCGATGGCTATGAGAAGCTTCCTGAGTCCTATGTGATCTTCATAACAAGGGGAGATGCCATAGGGGAAGGCAATGCTCTAAGCACAATAGAATGGACGGTTCTGGAATCCGGCAAGAGATTCAGGGATGGAAGCCACATAGTATACGTAAGCTCATCGCTTGCTGAGGAGGGAACCGATCTTGGTCGTCTCATGCATGACCTGAGGTGTTCCGATCCTGACAAGATGCACTATAATGAGCTCAGGGAGAGAGTGGCATACTACAAGAAGGAGATGGAGGGGATAGAGGATATGAGCGGAAAGTTCGAAGAGATAATGCAGAGGAAGATAAACGAAGCAAGGAGTGAAATCCTGGAGGAAGGACGCGCAGAAGGTGAGGCTAATGGACTTCAGAAGGGGCGGTCAGAAGGACGTCAGGAAGTTGCCAGAAGCATGGTAAGGGATGGATCTATTCCGCTTTCCAAGATCGCTGAGTTCTCAGGTCTTACTATCAGTGAGGTCGAGAGCATCAGGAATAATATGCAAGTCTGAGTATAGCGCAGGGGCTTTCAAGGCCATCAGGCGAAGCAAAGCCCCTTATGATTCAAATCAGAGTTCTGATCTGCTTTGTACTATCCGGGAAAGAATTCCATAGGCTTTTGCCTCTTCCGCTGTCATCCAGTAATCACGCTCGGTGTTGGATTCAACCTCTTCCCTGCTCTTTCCAACGGCATCGGCTATGACCTGATCAAGCTTATGCCTGAGCTGTTCGATTTTCTCCGCATATATAGCGACATCGATAGCAACCCCTTTCAGCTGGGAAAGCGGCTGATGGATAAGGAATGTGGAATCCGGAAAGGCCACTCTCCTCTCAACAGGAACTGAAAGGTATATAAGGGCAGCTGCAGACGCAACAAGTCCCATTGCAATAACAGTAACAGGCGAATTGACAAACCTGATCATATCGTAGATAGCAAATCCTGAATCAACATCACCTCCGGGGCTATTGATATAAACATATATAGGATCGGATGACTCACTATCGAGAACAAGCATCTCCCTAGCAAATTCATCAGCTCTATCCCTGTTGATTTCACCTGAGATCATAACAGTACGTGTCTTCAGAAGCCTGTCATTGAGGCTAGGATCCGGCTTATATTCTTTCTTATCGTTTTCCATAGCTGAGAATATAACCTAAACTGCGATAAAAGGAAACAATCAGAGATCTTCCAGTACCATCCTTATCTCACTATCACAAAAGCCTTTCCTGAAAAGCATAGCCCTTGCACCATCTATCCCCTTCTTCCGGATAAGAATCTCCGCATAGTTTTTCAGATATGGAACATATTCCCCGCCTTCCCAGCATTCAGAAAGAACGGAGGCTGCAATATCAGAAGGAACACCCTTCTCTTTAAGACGCATACATAAAATAGCCTTTCCTTCCGGATTCCGTCTGAGCCTTGAGCGGACAAAAGCATATGCAAAACGCTTATCGGAAAGGCTTCCTTCACCTATAAGCATCTGTACAGCATCCTCGATTTCTTCTTTCCCGTATCCCTTTGAAACAAGCTTATTCTTCAGCTCTTTCACGGAGTGTTCTCTCATAGCCAATAGCTTCAAAGCCCGATCATATGCGTCCATATATTGATTCTAGCATTCAGGAGATACAAATAGAAACCCCGTATGGTAGATGATAGTTAATATGTATCTTAGAAAGCCATGCCACTAAAGCTATGAATATATCCAGTCCTCTCTCTGAAATCGAGCATATATCATAAGGGGATCAGGCTTCCTTGCCAGAATCCCAATTGAGATTCGAAATAGCCTTCAGTGATGCCCTGATATTCTTATCACTATAAAAGGATGCATTGCGCCGTATATGCTTTTTCATCACTTCCTCAGCTCTGTCCTCATCCCCGGAGAGTACTGCCTCTGCAATGAGTCTATGCTCCTCTTTTGAAGAATCCGGACGTCCTGGCATATACAGTACGGCAAAATGAAAACGTGAAGTGATTGAATAAATCCTTCCGATGAAATCCTCGAGGAATTTATTCCCCGACATCCTGAAGATCTGCCTGTGGATCGCACTGCACAGCTTGTAATACTCTTCAATATCATCGGTATTATCCATCGCATCAAGAATATCATTCAGGATTTCTGCATCTTCCTTTTCCGCATTTCTGCATGCAAGGCGTGCAGCAAGTCCTTCATTTACTTCCCTTATCATATACAATCCAAGAATATCATCGATTGAAAGCTGCCGGACCACAGCTCCCTTGTTCGGATAGTGGATTGCAAGCCCCTCTGATACTAAACGCTCAATGGCGATACGCACAGGAGTCCGGCTTACATGGAATTCCTTCGCAAGCTCTGTTTCGACGAGACGATATCCTGAAGGATACTCCCCTGATATTATCCGGTCATATACAGTATGATATATATCTGGTTTACGATTACCTTTCTGCATTATCATCTCCCCTTCTAGAATTTAGAGCAAACCGATGGATTGTACAACAATCCTAGGAAATATTCATGATCTGCCATTTCCGAAACAGAAGCCCCGCTCCAGGAAAAACCGGGAGAGGGGCTGAAGAATCAATCGCGAAGCGAGAGGAAATTAGCCTTCTGCCTTGGCAAGCATATCGAGAACCCACTTCGGAGCAAGTTCAGGAAGCGGCCGCCCTTCAGCCTTGCACTTTGAGTATTCGGCGATGGTTATGCGTCTCTTCTTCTCGTACTCCTCCTTCTCCTCTGCTTTCTGCAGAACCTCTTCGATACGATCGCGTGGGACGATGGTAACGCCATCGGCGTCACCCACAACAAGATCTCCGGGATTAACCGAGACACCAGCGCACTCTATTGCAGTGTTGATCTTACCAGGTCCTATTTTCAAAGGTCCTCTCTGCTGGAACCCCCTGGAAAAGACAGGGAAGCCCATCTCGGAAAAACCCTTCCGGTCACGGACAAGACCATCGATGACAATCCCTTCGTATCCGACAGCCTTCGCTGCACCGCCGATAAGATCGCCAAGATAGGCCCGGGACCTATCATTCTTCCCATCGATTACAAGGATATAGCCCTCACCACCTTGGTATACAGCGACGTGAATCGGGAAGTTATCACCCCCTGACGTCTCAACAGTCGCTGCTGTGCCGCAGATTCTGCTATCAAGATCTATAGGCAGAATCTCAGCATCCAAGCAACCATCACAAGGAATCCCGAGACCTTTCATGCCATCTGCAAGCTCAGCAGATCCCAGCTTCCTTGCTCTTTCAATGAGTGACTTATCTATAAGTTCTGGAAATGGATAGTATTCGCTCATCAGATGACTCCGACTTCCTTGAAGTACTTCTCTGCACCTGGGTGGAGAGGAGCAATGCATGAACCAACGATATTCTCTGGAGCAAGATCACGGAAGAAGCTGTGGGCCTGTACAAGTGCGTCCTTGCTTTCGAATATCGCCTTGACAAACGAGTAAACAGCATCATCAGAGAGATCCTTATTGCAGAATACCGTAGTCCAGTTGCCTACAGTCTGGATATCCTCATCGAATCCGGCATATGTGCCAGCGGGGATAGTCATAGGACTCATTTCAGGGAATGCATCGCAGATGATCTCGATCTCCTCTGGTGTAAGCTCGATGATATCAAAATCATTCGTCTTCAGGACATCAACCATCCATGCAGCTCCAAGTCCTGTAGCATCGAGAATCGCATCGACCTGACCTGTTTTGAGACGTGATGCGGCCTGGGTGCGGTTTCCGCTGAATTCAAGAGTGACGTCATCAAGAGGAACACCTATGACAGGAAGGAGCTTTCTTGTTGTCATCTCAACTCCATCACCTACCACAAGACATTCAATCCTGCAGCCTGCAAGTTCTGTGATGTCGGAAACATCCTTGTTCTTCCTGACAACGACATGGAGCGGTGTTGCACTGTAATTGAACATCGTTCTGATGTTTTCGCATGGTGCTCCTTCAAAGCTGTCCGTTCCTGCGACAGCGATGGAAACAGTACTTGCCTGAGCCATACCGATTGACATCTCTCCAGAATCAACAAGTATAGCATTCTGGGCACTGCCACCCGTTGCCTGAGCGGTGACACTGAGATCGGTTTTCCCTGAAACCTCTGCAGCCATAGCAGCTCCCATGGTGAAGAAGTTTCCACCAAGGCTTGCCGTTCCAAGACTAAGAACCGTTGAACCACCGGCAGCTGACTCTGGTGCGCCACCAGCAAACACTGATGATACCGCTATGATTGCAATCAGAATCATAATCCACGTCTTTCTCATATTTTTCTCTCCTTTTTTCTGGTTATATCTTTTCTTATGCCTGTACGGCTGCTCTTCCAGCTGTACTATTTTTCTTATACTGGATCCACATCCAGACTATCAGAGCCAGACCAAGAACAGTTCCGACTATCGAAATAGGGACATTCGGGAGGATCAGAAGCACCGATACAAAGAGAAGCGCAAGTCTGACAGGAAGAGTAACAGGTTCAAAGAATGCCTTCTCAAAGAATGCAGCGAGGAATACCAGTCCGAATGCTGTCACGCCGAATGTGAAGAATGACAAAACGAAATTCGAACTGCCTGACAGGAGCAGATCCTGGCTGTAGACGAAGATGAACGGTACGACAAAACCTCCGATTGCCAGTTTGATTGACTGGAATCCGATCTTGTTCGGATTGCCTCCTGAAAGTCCTGCAGCTGTATACGCACCAGTTGCTACAGGCGGCGTGATTGTTGACATACAGCCATAGTAGAAGACAAAGAGATGTGCAGGAAGAAGCTCAAGGCCAAGCATTGTAAGTGCAGGAGCCGCACTTATGCTGGCAAGAACATACGCCGCTGATGTTGGAAGTCCCATGCCGAGTATTATCGCGACAATCGCTGTCAGAAGGAGCGTAGTGAACATCATACCTCCTGCCAGATTGAAGATAAGACGGGCAAGCGTCATCGTGATTCCGGTAAGCGAGAATGTTCCGACGATGATACCGACAACAGCTGTTGCGATGCCAAGCGTCATTGCTGTACGGGATGCTCTGTAGAGAACCATCAGGAACTTCTTCGGCGTTATCCTTGTTTCCTTTTTCAGGAACGAAAGAAGCACAGATGAGACAATACCGCCCCAGAATGCAGAGAACGTCGGGGTATATCCCAATACAAGGAATACAACGATAAGAACAAGAGGAAGCATCAGATATGAACGCTTAGCAAGGTCCTTCCATGCAGTCTTATCAACACCGCTGCCAGAAATCCCATTGCGCACTGCACGGAAATGGACCGTGAAGAACACACTGACATAGTAGAGAATCGCAGGCAGTACTGCTGCAAGAGCAAGAAGAACATACGGAATGCCAAGAGTATCGGCAAGCATGAATGCTGTTGCGCCCATTACAGGAGGCAGGATCTGACCACCAGCTGATGCAGCACATTCAACTGCGCCAGCGAAGTTGTTGTCATATCCGACCTTCTTCATAAGAGGAATGGTGAATGCACCTGTGGTAGCAACGTTTGCGCTCGTCTCACCGCTGACCATTCCCATGAGGCTCGAAGAAAGAACTGCAACCTTAGCCGGACCACCCTTTGAATTGCCTGCAAGGGTATTGGACAGATCGTAGAAGTAGTCTGCGATTCCGACTTCCTGAAGCATTGCACCAAAGAGAACGAAGACAACGATAGTCTCTGCACTGACTCCGAGAGCAAAGCCATAGATACCTTCTCCGCCAAGCACTATGTGGTTCATTATTCTCTGAAGAGAGAAATAGTTAGTACGCAGAGCACCTGGGATGTATGGGCCGAGGAATATGTAAGCGAATACAATAAGGGAGAGGACAATAAGACCTCTGCTCGATACTCTCCGGGCACCTTCATACATCAGAAGTATCGTCAATACACTGAGAACAACATCTATGGTCTCAGAACGCCCAGCCATACGCATGAGTATGTTGTAGCGGTATATTGCAATTATGAAGACCACAGCTGTGACTACTACGAGGAAAATATCGATTACGCTGAGGCTGTTCTTCGATTTCCTCGTAAATGGGGTTGCAAGAAACACCATCACAAGCGCAAAGCCAAGATGCGCTATACGAAGCTTATGCGGTGTGATAATGATAAGCTGGCTTGCAGCTACAAGCTGGAACAGCATCCAGGCTATTCCAACGACCATCATCACTTTAAGACCGGGGCCTTCAAGCTGTTTTCTCAGGCTTGTTCGATCTACCTTTTCCTTTCCTTTCATTGAGTCTCTCCTTTTTTCTCCTGTGCAAATCTGTTCTGCGTATATTCGATGATGCCGCCAGCTGCCAGAATATCTCCTGCTTTTCCCGCAAATGGTGGAAGAACTGAATGGCGGCCAGTTCTTTCATTCACTACATGGATACCATCATCACTGGTGGAAACCGAAATGATATCCCCCTCCTGTATATCCGAGGTATCCATCTCAAGCGGCATTACGCCATTATTGATAGCATTGCGGTAATAGCTTCTGGCAAAGGACTTTGCGATGATTATGCTTATTCCTGCGGCCTTGACTATCTGGGCTGCGACTTCCATGGCGCTGCCGCATCCGAAATTCTCACCGGCTGCGAACATCACGCCAGGTTCAATCAGAGATGAGAATCCTGGGCGGATATCCTCCATGATGTACTTAACCAGCTCATCAGGATTGATGGTATCCTTCTTCCTTCTCGAAGCGATTATATAATCGGTATTTATATTATCCCCGAAGCAAAGTGCTTTACCTCTGTACTCTGCCATCTCAATCCTCCCTTGGAATTCTTCCTTTCAAAGCTGCACGAGCGACAGTCGCGGGAGAAGCAAGATATATATCCGATCTGACATTTCCCATGCGTCCTATGAAATTCCTGTTCGCTGTCGAGATGACATTCATGCCATCACGAGGAGTCCCGGGGCTGCTTCCGCAGCAAGGACCGCACCCTGGGGGAAGGAGCATTGCGCCTTTGGCGACAAGACGCTGGGCATACCCGCGTTCCATCATCTCTGAAAGCACTGCCTGCGATGCAGGTATGACAAGGGTCTCGCTCCTGAAAGGCTCTTCCGTCTCGCAAAGTATCCTGTCAACTTCCATGAAATCCTCTATACGTCCATTCGTGCATGTTCCTATAACAGCCATATCGATCCTGAGATCGGCACATTCAGACACAGGAACTGCGATATCAGCCCTTGCAGGTTTTGATATCATCGGAGGAATTGATCCGAGATCTATTGTGAGTTTCTCCAGATATGAAGCATCTTTATCGGGATAAACGGCTTCCCCTGCAGATAATCCACGGGAAGAGATATACTCTTCTGCAATGCTGTCGACCGGAAAGACAGCGCATTTTGCAGAGCACTCAGCTGCAAGATTGCATATTGTCTTCCTATCTACTATGGAAAGCGAAGACAATCCCTCCCCAGTAAACTCGATTGCTTTATAATTGCCTCCGGCAGCACCCAGAACAGAAAGCAGATATAAAGCAACATCCTTGCCGTATACACCACTTCTGAGACTACCTTTGAACTCTACAAGTATCGTCTCGGGGACCTTCAGCCATAGTTCGCCATCTATCATCGCGCTGGCAGTATCTGAAGCCCCCACTCCGATTGCTATACATCCTGCATATCCATGGGTTGTTGTATGCGAATCACTCCCGATGATAAGCCCGCCGGGAATGACATATCCAAGCTCATCGAACACCTGATGGGCAATTCCAGACGTAGATAGACGGATGCCATTATCAGAACAGAAATCGTAGAGCATCTGATGGAGACCAGCAACACGGCTGTTGGGGCACGGAACATAATGATCAACAATCGCTGCAATCCTCTCAGGATGGACAACCTTCCCAGCCCCCATCTTCCTGAAATAATCTATTGCGAGCGGACCTGCAGCATCATTGGTAAGAATCGCATCTACCTCTGCCGTTATGATCTCACCAGCCCTGACATCTTTCCCCGCCTTACGGCTTAGTATCTTCTCTACGATTGTCCCCATCAGGCTGTTCCTTCACTTTTGGTCTTCTTATATGCGTTTATGAATGCTTCGGTTCCTTTTCCGAATGGATGCGATATTCCCATCTCATCTAGGCAGCACTCAATAGCAGAAATACACTGAAGCATATCTTCTGCATAACAGTATCCCATGTGGGCGATACGGATATATTCATTTCCCATATCACCAAGACCCGTGCCGAATTTAAGCCTGTAATCAGCAACCATCTTCTTGGAAAGCGCTTTAGCGGATATTCCGGCAGGGACTTTCGCAACAGTAAGGGAATCAGACCGCTGCTCCCATTCAAGCGGATACAATGAAAAACCAAGTGCTTCCATTGCAGCCTTTGTTCCAGCTGATATCGCTTTATGCCTCAGGAAGACATTCTCAATCCCTTCCTCATAAATCATGTTCAACGCCTCATGGACTGACATGACAAGACTCACAGGCGTAGAACCCGGCGTCTCTCCTTTCTCTGCAAGTATCTTTCTGATAGCAATGAAATCCGTGTAGAAATCACGTACAGGATTCAGCTCGCATGCCTTCCATGCCCTATCGCTGAGAGCTGCGAAGCTTACTCCGACAGGAGACATAAGCCCTTTCTGGGAAGCTGTTACAACCGCATCCACTTTCCACTCATCCATATGGAAGGGCATACATGCAAGAGCGCTGACATCATCTACTGCAAACAGAAGCCCATGCTTTCTCGAAAGCTCACCCATCTTATCGATAGGATTCACTATACCATTCGATGTATCATTGAAGACCGCGACAAGACCTGTTGCAGAATATTCCACAATCTCTTTCTCCAGCGCTTCAAGATCCACAGGCGTATCCCATCCTGGGAATATTTCCTTCACAGGGATTCCACAGCGCTTCAATGTCGATGCAGCCATCTCTCCGAACTTGCCGTTTGTACAGCAAAGCACACGATCATCGGAAGTGAATATATTACGGTATACTCCCTCAAGAGCCCCGCGGCCCGTTGTATGCACGGGCATAACCTGCTGTGCAGTCCCAAAAAGCGGAGCAAGTTTCTCAAGAGTATCCATAAGTACGGCAGAGAACTCCGCTGTACGGTGATGGTAGCTGCCAAGAAGTGCAGCAACATGGACACGATCGGGAATATTAACCGGTCCTGGAGTAAAAAGCTTTACGTTTCTTTCAGCAGAGATCTGACTCATTTCTTCCTCCGTTTCTGTCATGCACACATTAAGAGTGCTTTAAGTATGCTTTATTATAAAATAATGCATGCAATATCAGCTTGCAATGAAAACAATCTTTATCTGTGAAGATTTTCCAAAATGATTAGACAAGAAAAACTGAGTATTTGATCCGCCGCCTATAATACAGATCCTTACTTTCTCCATCCGCCCTCCAGTGGAATATCCCATGCCAAACATGGAAGATCGAGTAGGAGGTATCTGAGAAGTTAACCTCTCAGAATCCCGTCCTCTCACACCGCAACGTACGTACCGTCCGGTATACGGCGGTTCCTAAATCTCGGCGTGTACCCTCTGGTACACATCATACAGAAACGTATAGCCTGCTCTACGGAGCAGGTTGTTACTAACCCACTTGCTTACATGATGAAATCCGGAAAAAGCCCAGAACCCTTGTCTTGAATTGGCAATCCTGAGTGCATCCTCATGTGGAACTTTGCAGTTCTTAGTGAAAAATGCATATCTTGAGCGTGGCCTCCAGTACCTTCTGAATATCAGGCACCGAATACGGTGTCTAAGCCATTTATCGGGTTTCTGTAGCCTCTTCCTCGCATTAGCATATCTGAAGTAACTCACCCATCCTGTTATCTTCTGCGAGAGCGTCATCTTCAGCTGTTCCCAGCTTAGATTCGTCTTCCCCGCAGCTATCTCCTTCAGGGCGCTCTTCATCTTAGCCATGCTCTTCTCATGGATGCCAAGGGCAATCCCCCCTTCGCCGTTCCGCCAGAATGAGTGGCCGAGGAATTTCACGTTGTCAGTTATCTTCCTGACCACGGTCTTCTCCCTG
>CALXKZ010000069.1 GCA_944389065.1 uncultured Spirochaetaceae bacterium | reverse complement strand
GGAACGCCCTGAAGGAAACGCTGTTTTGCAGGCTCGAGGGCGATAGCCTGGAAGGTGAGCTCTGCCCTGATAAGCCTTTTGTTCCTGGGTACAGAACCTACAGCGCTGTCGCTGATTCCAGCGATCTCAGCTCTGCGGAGAAATCTGCCGCTATGACGAACATCAACACATACATCAATGCGCTCATTGCCGGCAGGAAGAAGGATGCAACGGCCTCTGCCTGACTCGGAGAGAGCAAGGAGGAGCGCTGCAATATGGAGAAGGAGAACAAGGAAGATGGAAAAAAGAAGAAAGGATTATGGACCAGGTTCAAAGAGGCTCTTCAGAGCCCTCCTGGCATGTTCATTGCTGCTCTCATCGGCGTTGCTGCCGCTGGGGGCGTGGCCTATGCTGCAGGAAGAAGACGGGGTAGAGATGATCTGCACTCCTCAGATTACCGTTACGACGGAGGAGCTGACAGCGGAGGCAGAATCGCAGAAGAGCGCCTCTGGGACAGTCTCGAAGGACATCTCGGAAGAGCCCTCGAAATCGCTGGGAAAGGCGCAGGAAGGGAAGAGGCTATCAGGCGATGAAGCGCTCGAACTATACCTCGCAATCGCCGAAGCCACCGACGAAGCCAAGGCAGCCAGAGCTTCCTCAGAAGCCAAGTCTGCCGAGATCGCCGAGCTCAAGGCCAGACTTGCAAAGGCAGAGGAGGAGACAGGATCAAAGCCCTATCTGATGCTTGATGGCGTTGTCGGCATTGACAATATGATCCCGCAGTACGGTGTAGGCATCACAGTGGGATCGCGCATCGGCAACTCGCTGATGGTTGAGATCGGGGCTGACTACATGATCGGAGGCAACGACGGATACAACCTCTTCAGCCTGGACAACTTCGAATTCAGGGCTGGTGTAGGCTGGATGTTCTGAGAGGAGGAATAAATGGCAAAGAAGATCTTTATCTCGCAGCCAATGAAAGGAAAGACCGATGATTTCATACGCGAGGAAAGAGAGAAGGCGATAGCGCTTGCAAAGGAGAGAATCGGAGAGGAGGCGGAAGCCCTGGATACCTTCTTCCAGGATTTCAATGCATCCGAAACCAAGAATAAGCCGCTGGCCTTCCTTGCAAGATCCCTCTCATTCCTTGCCGATGCGGATGTTGCAGTATTCGCATCCGGATGGGCTGATGCCAGGGGATGCAGGATCGAGCATCAGTGCGCAGTCGATTACGGCATTGATGTCATAGAGCTTTGAATAATCTGAGGAGAAAGAAAATTATGAAGAAGATTCTTTTCGTGATGCTTATAGTGGCGCTTATATTCGGTGGAGCAGTAGCATGCTCTCCCAGAGGAGTCTCCGGAAACCCTGCTGATGAGGATACCGGAGACGATGATATCATTGCAGCAGACGCTGGCGATTATGAGGTTCTTGCTGGATATCTTGGAAGCTTTGGCCATGTGAGGGTTCTCGGGGATATAGACCACATCCTCAAGGGAGAGCCTGTCGATGATGAGGCAGGCGTCATGATCCAGAGCATGAGGCTTTCAGCGCCGGCCTCCTTCAATGATATCAAGACAGAGCTCACACTGCCTCTGTCTCTTATGGATTACGACTTCGATGGCCACAGGAATCCGGAGGATCCTGAGCCGGAGAAATATACCCGCCAGGCAACAGGAACGCTCGATCTTGTCCTTGCGGGTGCGATGAATGCAGAGGGTACCGGATTCGTGGCATCAGGCTACAGAGTGGAGAATGCAGCAATCACGCTTTCCTGCGATGATTCCGTGTACATTCTCCTGGACCTTCCAGAGACTGTTATCGCCGCCGATTCCATTTCCGGCATCTTCACGACGAAGGGCGGGGTGGCAAGATCGGCTGTTACCGTAACTGTTGCTGATGGCAAAGCCGCAGGGATTGCTGATGTCAGTGCTCCCAAGTTCGGCAAGCCATCAGGCGCATTCACAATCAATGGGCTGGATGCGGATTTCAGCTTGCTCTGATATCCCGCTTTTTCGGTAGAACCTCCTTTATTGTCGGCTGGTCTTCAGAGATGGGGACCAGCCTTTGCTTTTCAACCTTCCTCTAGGATGCCGAGTTTATCGATTGAGATGATATCGCTACCCATATCGCGGCGTTGCCTGTTTGCAAAGAATTTATCCCGACTGCCATCTATTGAGCGGATAAGATCCTCCGGCTTTCTATGGTCATAATCTGATCTGAGTTTTGTATGCCCCATCGAGATCGCCAGGATATCGTCAGGCATATCCCCGCGCCTGTCTGTCTCGTATGTGTGTCTTAGGCAGTACTGCACCATTCCTTCTTCGAAGAACCCGTGCTCTTTCAATATGGACTTGAAGTGCTTGTTCGCAGTCTCGCACCGAAGTGGAAAGGCCCCTCTTGGGCCATGGAATAGATAAGAACTGCCTGTGAGCTTATGATTCTTGATGTATCCAAGGAGAAGCTCAGCTGTATCATCATATATAAGCCCAAGCCTTTCGCTGTATCCTTTCCCTGCGGTCTTTACCTTTTCCACGATTCTTCTGAGATCATTGTTTGCCGTGCGCTTTGTCGCAACCGCATATCCATTAGGGGTCAGATAAATGTCACACACGCGTAGTGCTGCGATTTCGCCAGGACGCATTCCAGTATCATAAAAAATTGAGAAGTACACAGCCCACATATCAGAATGCCATATCTTGATTCTCTCATCTGGATCGGAAGGAAAGAGTGCCGCAGCCTGGTCTGGTGGGACAGGCTGGCGCTCCTCTGATTCTGCAGTGATGGATTCAACCTCCCTGGCAGGATTGTCGCTCCTGTATCCGTCGCGCCTTACCGCGTCCATGACATCCCTGAATACGCCCAGGATCTTGTTCTTTGTGTTATCCGAGGCGTTCCTGCCGTCCGTTGCGCGCTTGATTGCTGGCAGCCACTCCTCGATGGCTTTCTCAGAGATCGCAGTCACAAGCATGTCGCCGAAGCGGGTAAGGATATGGTTATCGAGCATTGCCTGTGCTTTCTCATAGTACTTCGGCGCACGCGCTTTCTTGAACTTCCTGTCCCTATCCCTGAATGAGCAGGGATCCTCCTTCATATAGAAGTCCCTGCTGTATTCCTTCAGGGTAGGAATGCTCTCCGGTTTCTCTAGGCCATCTTCATGCAGCTTTGCTTCTGCGAACAGCACAGCCTCCGCCATATCCTTCGTGCCGGTACTGAACCATCTTCCTGGGATATGGGCAAACCGGACTTCGATGGCAGGCCGGGACTTCTTGTTTTTGAAGTAATAAGGCTTGTTTTCCGCTCTTCTCATATCTCGAATAATAGCAACTCTTGAAAGATTTTCAACATAAAAAGGTACATAAAAGGGTACATAAATAGCATGTTGAGATTTTTATATATTTGTATAATAAAGAGTTGTAAGAGAATCTGTAGTCCCCAGAACGAGACTTGAACTCGTACGACCTTGCGGTCAAAGGATTTTAAGTCCTTTGTGTCTACCGATTTCACCATCTGGGGCTAAGTTCATTCTACATTATCTGTCCGAATCTTTAAAGATACTCTGCCATGCCTTCTGAAGCTCTTATTCCAGAAGCCCAGGCCCCTGTGATTCCTCTGCTTGTACCTGCTCCATCACCTGCAAAGAATACAGACGGGACAACCTGGAATTTATCATCTTTGTATTCCGGTTTGTTCGCATAGAGCTTGATCTCAGGGTAGTACATGATCGTGGAAGGGTGGAGAATGCCTGGGATGATGGTATCAAGCTTCTTCATGCCGGACCAGATATACCTGAGGATCTTCGAAGGCATTGCCAGAGAGATATCCGAAGGGCAGCAGTCCTTGAGGGATGGCTCGAAGTCATAGAGGTCATTGTTGAATGTAGCGACCTTCGATCTCTTTCCGAGCCTGAAATCGCCGACACGCTGCATCAGAGGTTTTCCTCCTCCCATAAGAGCTGCCATGACTCCAAGGTGCTCTGCGAACTCCTGTCCGGAGGCAAGCGGCTGGGTGAATCTTACAGTCTTGAGGATTGCGAAATTGACAAGCCCATTGTTTCTTGCGGCATCCGCTGCATATGCGTGTCCATTGACTGAGTACCAGATATCACCGCGCTCGGTGACATACTTTTCTTTCACCACATGTGCATTTCCGCTGTTTGTGCAGAATGTTCTGACTTTTTCAGGGAAGTAGAACTTCGGATCGTAGTAGTCCTTTACGATGGGATAATGCTCAATGCGTGTCTCAACCCTTATTCCGACATCAAGGATATTGTCCATATATCCTACATCAAGCTGATGCATCACATCCTGGAGGAAGTGGAAGCCATGGCGGCCTGGAGCTATGAGTATTGTCTTGTACCCGATTTCCCTCATGTCTGTCGTGATGAATTTCTGCTCGTTGTTTATGGATAGCATCTCTTCTCTGAGGGAAATGGTTACTCCCTTTTCCTGAAGCTCCGTCATCAGCTTCTGGATAAGGCGGAGTCCACCGTCAGTTCCGAGGTGCGTTTGCTGGATCTCAAGAAGAGAGCATCCAAGCTTCTCTGCTCTCATCTGGTATATCCCGATATTGCTTTTCGGGAGAATGTCAGGTTTCAGGAATGCCTTTACCTTCTCAAGGTATCTGTTAGCTGTTGCTTCATCCCAGTATTCAAAAGGAAAGCCTATGGGATATGTGAAGTTCATCTTGCAGTCATTGCGCATCCCGCCTGTAGATACGGGGGCTTTGTCGATCATGAGTATTGATATATCCTTTTTCCGATCAAGAAGCGAAAATGCAGCACCCATTCCTGCAGGTCCTGTCCCAACAATGATCACATCATATTTTTCCATTTGCCTTTTCCTTATAACACTGGCATCAAACCCTACGTATTATGCACTGAAAACGATTGTAGAGCAATGATATTCGTGTGATTTCCTTGCTAAACATGAAGTTGTAGGATAATATCAAGAGTGGACAGGGCAGTTTATCCGATTTAATATTTATTGCATCCATTCCATTTTCGGATTAGAATAATTTATATGAAATATATAGGAATCAAAGAAGCTGCTTCAAAATGGGGAATCTCCGAGCGCCGTGTCCGCCTCATGTGCTCAGAAGGAAGGATAGAAGGTGCCATCAAGCTTGGATGGTCATGGACGATTCCGTCCGACACTCCAAAGCCGCGTGACGGCAGAGAACTGAGGAAGTACAAGAATATGAATATAAGACCGGGAACTGTCGATGTCGATAAGCTTTCCCGGCTGTCTGAGGCGGTGCCGATAACAAAGGAGCTCGTTGAGGGCAAGGTCTTTGATCTTATAGTCAGGCGATCTCTTTCCGCCTTGCTTTCCTATTCCGGCTATGCCATCCGCGATAGTGATATAAAGGCTGTCTGCTCAGGGAAGATCGTTCCGACGCTTTCTCTTGATATGCATCTCATCATCGTCAATTTCCGTTCAGTGATGCGCTCATTCGCTTCTCATAAAGAGCCTTGGGTGATCAAGGATATGAAGAGCATCTATTCCCGTCTTATGCAGGGAATCGATGATGGGGCAGGGGAGTTCAGGGATGGCTTTACCCGTTTCTCCGTCAGGGGGGAGGAGCATATACGCGTTGCGGCGCAGATGGAGGCGACGCTCATGCAGTATGAGCTTTCATGGAGGCATCTTCATGGTCTTATTGCCGCATCCGTGCTGTATGCAGAGATGCTCAGGATAGAGCCCTATGAAGATTACAATGAGCTTTTCTCCTATCTTATGCTCTCTGGTGAATTGATGAGGCATGGGCTTCTTCCTCCTATTTTTGAAAAGGATATGCAGGATGAGGAGAAAGCTGCGTTCTCTCTTGCGATCGGCAGGGGAAACTATGCGGACTTCACAGCTTTCATAGAGCGTGCTGTCGAGTCATCCTATAAGGAGGCAGGGCATGTATGATGTTCTGATCAGGAATGGGCTGATATACGACGGATCAGGAGAAGCCCCTTTCATAAGCGATATCGCTGTGTTCGGTGACAGGATAGCTGTTATCGGCAGAATGGGCATAACCAGAGCCAGGCGCATAATCGATGCGGCAGGGAAAGCTGTTTTCCCTGGCTTCATCGATATACATACCCATACTGATCTTCTGGCTATCAATGACAGGAACATGGGCGTCAGGCTTTCCCAGGGAATAACGACAGATGTCTCTGGCAACTGTGGTATCGGAGTGTTTCCTGTATCCGAAGGACTTGATCTGGCGGTAGAGGATGTGCTTGGAAAGCCGAACGGATGGGCGTGGAGCGATTACAGTGGTTACAGGAAGGTTCTTCTCAGTGAAGGTATAGGAATCAATGAGGCATTTCTTGTTTCCCATACAGCACTCCGCCTTTCCGTAATGGGGAAGCGGGCGTCTTCAGAGGCATCGGATGAGGATATCGAGAAGATGGCAGGGATTCTGTCCTCTCTCCTGGATGAGGGCGCCTGGGGTTTTTCCTCCGGTCTGTACTATGCTCCCTGTGTATTTGCAGCAAGAAAGGAGCTTCTGCGGCTTCTTGAAGTTGTGAGGGACCATGGAAGGATCTTCGCTGTCCACCACAGATGCGAAGGCGATGATGTGCTTGATTCTCTGGAAGAGGTTCTTTCGCTTGCAAGGGAGACCGGTGTGAGACTTGAGGTATCCCATCTCAAAGCGATAGGCAGAAGAAATCAGGATAAGGTCGGGGAAATGCTCCGGATGATAGAGGAATACAGGGCTGCAGGAACGGATGTGAAGTTCGATCAGTATCCCTATACATTCGGATCGACAAGCCTTTTCTCCCTCCTCCCTCCTCATATTCTGGCACTTACCCGGCTTGAGCAGCGTCTTGCTCTTTCCCTGGATAATGAGCGGGATGAGATAAGACGGGAGATGGTGAATCCTGATGGATGGGACAGCATCTATGCGATGGCCGGCCCTGATGATATCTCGGTGCTGTATCTTGAAAGCCATCCAGAGTATGCCGGAAAGACTCTTACAGAGATAGGTGAAGAGAGGGGACAGCTTCCTATACATGCCCTTTTCGATATCCTTTCAGAAGAGCCCGGGCTTGCCGTTATGAGCGATATAACCCAGAGCGAGGAGAATCTTATACGGATCATGAAACACCCTCTCATGAGCTTCGGTTCAGATAGCCTCTATTCTTCTCCTGTTCCCCATCCCCGATCAAAGCATGCTGCTGTCCATTTCCTTCAGCACTATGTCAGGGATAAGCAGGTTCTTACCATGGAGGAAGGAATAAGAAGGCTTACCGGGGAGAATGCGGACAGAATGGGATTCCGTGACCGTGGATACATACGTGAAGGAATGAAAGCCGACATCATCATCGCGGATCCTGGGAGGATAAGCGAAGAGGGGGATGGCAATACCGGTTTTGATTATGTTCTTGTGAACGGACAGTTTGCCGTTGATGGTGGAAGATTAACAGGGATACGTGCAGGCGAGGTTCTCTGATCATTCTTCGAAGGAGGCGATGAACTTCTTTGTCCTTTCCCCCTTCGGGTTTCCGAAGAGCTCATCCGGGCATCCTTCTTCTGCGATGATGCCATTGTCCATGAATATCGCATAATCGGATATTGCCCTGGCAAAGTGCATCTCGTGCGTAACAACGGCCATTGTCATCTTTTCCTCTGCAAGTTCCCTGATGACTTTGAGTATCTCCCTCGTCAGTTCAGGATCCAGAGCCGATGTAGGCTCATCAAAAAGGAGCATCTCCGGGTCGAGTGCAAGCGCACGGGCAATTGAGACACGCTGCTGCTGTCCTCCTGAAAGCTGGAACGGGTATTGGCTGGCCTTATCCTCAATCCCCATCTTCCTGAGAAGAGAGATGGCTTTTTCCTCGGCTTCCGCCTTGTCGCGCTTAAGCACCGCCCTCTGGGCCTCTGTTATGTTCCTCAGGACAGAGAAGTGCGGAAAAAGGTTGAAGGACTGGAAGACAAGGCCCATCTTCAGTCCGATTCTCCTCAGATCCTCTGGCTTTGAATAGACCGCTTTCCCGCCTTCAGAGCGGAACATTGTCATTCCATCGACAGTGAGTGTGCCGTTATCGGCCTTCTCGAGCTGTGTGATGATTCTGAGCATTGTGGACTTTCCGGATCCGGATGGTCCGATTATCGAGAGGACTTCGCCTTCTCTGAGCGTGAAGGATATATTCTTTATGACTTCAAGGCCTGAAAAGGATTTGGATAGATTCTCCAGTCTGACCATTTCTCTCATGTTATCACCTGTAATAGCTGAGCTTCTTCTCGAAAACAGAGAAGAGTCTTGAGACGATGTAGTTCATTATGAAGTAGAAGACACCGGCAATGAAGATAGGAACAGTTGAGAAAACACGCGAGGATGCGGTCTGGGCAACCCTGAAGAGCTCTGAAACGCCTATTGTCTGGGCAAGGGCCGTATCCTTTACTAGGGTTATCACTTCATTGCCGAGGGCGGGAAGGATTCTCTTTATGACCTGCGGCAGCACAATGTGGAAGAATGTATAGCTCCGGCTCAGGCCAAGGACCTTCGCAGCTTCATACTGTCCCTTGTCAATCGATTGAAGTCCGGATCTGTATATTTCAGCGAAGTAGGCGCTGTAGTTTATCACGAATGCGATTATACAGGCTGTGAAACGGTCATATGATGCTCCGAAGATATAATACGGAGCGAAATAGACGAATATCAGCTGAAGAATCAGCGGGGTGCCCCTCATGATCTGGATGTAGAGATCGGTGATCCAGCGGATGATGCTGATGCTTGTCATCCTGCCCTTGGCTACTACAAATCCAAGCGGAAGGGAGAAAAGTATTGTAAGGAAGAATATCCTGAGGGAAACGATTGTTCCCTCCAGCATCTGCATAAGGAGCCCCTGCATCGTTTATTTTCCTACGATTGTGATATCCGCGCCGAACCACTTGACTGCGATCTGGGCAAGAGATCCATCTGCAGCCATGGCCTCGAGCTCGGCATTCACTGCATCGCGGAGCGCGATATCATTCTTCCTGAATCCGATTGCATACTCCTCTTCTGTAAGAGTCTCATCAAGGATCCTGAAGTCCTTTCCGGATCTGTTGATATTATCATTTGCAACAAGAAGATCCATCACGACCGCATCGACTCCTCCGATCTCAAGATCCATAAGGGCAGTGAGGTTCTCTTTGAACTCGACCACCTCATCGAGGCTTTCGCGGAATCCTTCTGTATCGTCAATCGCAATCTGCGCAGATGATCCTGCCTGCACTCCGACAGCGCCTCCGGCAAGGTCACCAAGGGTATTCACAGGTGAGTCGCTGCGGACGACAACAACCTGGGCATTCTTAACATATGGCTCTGAAAAGCTCATCACAGCTTCTCTTTCGGGAGTGACTGTGAAGCCATTCCAGATACAGTCTATGTTGCCTGTAGCGAGCTCCTGCTCCTTGGCATTCCAGTCAATCGGCTGAGGAACAAGCTCAACGCCGAGACGGGAAGATACTTCTCTGGCTACATCGATATCGAAACCGACAATCTCGCCATTCTCATCCCTGAAACCCATCGGGGGGAAGGAGTCATCCAGACCAAGCACGAATGTGCCTTTATCAATGACATTCTGAAGCGAGAGATCCTCTCCGGTCTCCTTCTGGCCGCTGGCAGCAATGGCTGTGATCAGAAGAACCGATACTAGAGCAATAGCAAAGAATTTCTTCATGTTTTCCTCCGGTTTGGGTGAAGAATACCACCAGAAGGCAGGTCAGGAAAAGGGC
This sequence comes from uncultured Spirochaetaceae bacterium, assembly GCA_944389065.1. GTDB lineage: Bacteria > Spirochaetota > Spirochaetia > Sphaerochaetales > Sphaerochaetaceae > Ornithospirochaeta. The sequence goes on along the minus strand of CALXKZ010000069.1, from coordinate 63,370 downwards.
AGAGAAGACCTCTTAATGATATTTTCTTCTTTCCTTGTATGCTATTATCCGGTTATGAAGCTTTTCATATTCGATATGGGAAATGTATTCCTTACAGGCATTGCCGTGCTGAAAGGCATGGCTGGAGCATTCGGGATAGATGAGGATCAGCTCCGCGCCGATTATTCTGCCAATGAGCATCAGCTTATGGATGGAAGCATGATGCCTGATGAGTACTATCGTCATCTTGAGAGCGTGTTCGGCATAGCAGTTGAAGGAGATCCTTTTCTTGATTTCTTCCATCCAACGATTGACGAGCATGTTCTGAATCTATGCGATATGCTCCGGGAGGATGGACAGAGGGTTGTTGTCGGATCGAATACATTCGCCCCTCATTGGGCATATGTTAAGTCGATGCCATCACATCCTCTTTCCCATTTTGATGCGCTCTATGCCTCTCACATCATCCATCTTGCCAAGCCTGATACGGCATTCTGGAAGTATATCTGCGATACAGAGCATTGCAGCGCTGATGAGACGGTGTTCATCGATGATCTGGAAGAGAACTGCCAAGCAGCTATGTCAATCGGGATCCGGGCATTTCAATATAAGGGAGAGAACAGGCTGGAACGCCTTTGCTCCTTCATCGGAGAGCTGTAATGGAAAGCATAATCATATTCCTGCTTTCCGGAATCATCGTATGGTCGCTCACGCGAAGGAAAAGGTAGCTCATTCATAATTATGGATAAACATGCAGTTTTTATCCATTGATTTGTTGACACTCACCCTGGCATTGCCGTATAAGAAGGTAAATCCAGAAAAAAGGAGGCTGGGACATGATGAATAACTCAATAATCTCTTCAGCTCTCCTTCTATCTCTCATCGTCATTACATGCTGAACCACGGTTTCAGAGTTCTGATGATGTCCAGAGGCCCGTGGTAAATAGTTACCCGGGCTTTTTTCGTAAGGAGGCGGATTATGGTATTTGATAGAAAGAACAGCTACACTCTGGCCCTGCTTGTAAACAACAAGTCCGGTGTTCTGATGCGTGTTGTCGCTCTTTTCTCCAGAAGAGGGTACAACATCGATTCGCTCTCTGTAGGAGAGACTGAGGATCCGAAGACCAGCCGCATTACGATTGTCGTTACCGGGGACAGGCAGATAGTCGAGCAGATAATCCGTCAGGTTGAGAAGCTGGTTGATGTGAAGAAAGCATATGAGATGGCTCCGAACAGGTCGCTTCAGAGGGAGCTTGTGCTTGTGAAGCTTAGAGCCGATGCCGAGACGAGAAGCCAGCTTACTGACATCGCAGAGATATTCAAGGCCAAGATAATCGATGTAACGCCTATGACGATGACAATGCAGCTTACAGGTTCTCTTGATAAGCTTGAGTCATTTCTCTCGCTTGCAGAGCCTTATGGCATAGTTGAGCTGGTGAGAACGGGAATAACAGCGCTCGAGCGTGGTTCGAGGGCTTTGTCTGAAACTGACTTCCATGAGGAAGATAGATAAGTAAGGGAGGTGTGCACAATGAGCACAATGTACTACGAGAAGGATGCGGATATGTCCGTCATCAAGAACAAAAAGGTCGCCATCATCGGCTACGGCAGCCAGGGACATGCCCATGCCCTGAACCTCCATGAGTCCGGAGTTGATGTTGTTGTTGGTCTTTACAACGGCTCAAAAAGCTGGGCAAAGGCTGAGGAAGCCGGCCTCAAGGTAATGACTACAGAGGATGCTGTGAAGTGTTCCGATGTCGTCATGATCCTTGTCAATGATGAGAAGCAGTCAAAGCTCTATCATACATCAATCGAGCCTTATCTCAGGAAGGGTATGTATCTGGCATTCGCGCATGGATTCAATATCCATTTCGGACAGATTGTACCGCCTGAGGATATCAACGTAATCATGATCGCCCCTAAAGGTCCTGGCCATACAGTGCGCAGCCAGTATCAGGAGGGCAAGGGAGTTCCTTCTCTCATCGCAGTCCACCAGGATCCTTCGGGAGACAGCGAGAAGGTCGCTCTTGCATATGCGGCAGCCATCGGAGCAGGGAAGGCCGGTATTTTCGTCACATCCTTCAAAGAGGAGACGGAGACAGATCTTTTCGGAGAGCAGGCTGTTCTCTGTGGAGGAGTCTCACATCTTATCAAAGCTGGCTTCGATACTCTTGTAGAGGCAGGTTACCAGCCTGAGATGGCATACTTCGAGTGCTGCCATGAGATGAAGCTCATTGTCGATCTCATCAATCAGGGCGGACTTTCCTTCATGAGATATTCCTGCTCGGATACCGCTGAATACGGGGATTATGTCTCAGGTCCAAGAGTTGTCACGGATGAGACCAAGAAAGCTATGAAGGGTATTCTCACAGATATCCAGAATGGAACATTCGCACGCAACTGGCTCCTTGAGAACCAGGTCGGCCGTCCATTTTTCAATGCAACGAAGAGAATGGAGAAGGAATCGCTTCTGGAGAAGACAGGTGCACGCCTGAGATCCCTGATGAGCTGGCTTAAGAAATAATCATAGGAGAGAAAAGAAGATGGCAGAGCGTCTTTATATATTCGATACAACCCTTAGGGACGGTGAGCAGGCTCCGGGATACAGCATGAACCTGGAGGAGAAAATCAGGATCGCGAAGCAGCTTGAGGCCCTAGGGGTCGACATAATCGAAGCGGGCTTTGCCATCTCCTCCCCTGGAGATGCAGAGAGCGTAGAGGCGATTGCGCGGTCGGTAAGCAATGTGACTGTCGCATCACTGGCGCGATGTGTCAGAAAGGATATCGATGCAGCATGGAATGCCGTGAAGGTGGCAAACAGGCCACGGATCCATGTATTTCTTGCAACATCTGACCTTCATCTGGAGTACAAGCTCCGCATGTCCAGGGAAGAAGCTCTGGAAAGGGTCAAGGAGAATGTCGCATATGCACGTTCTCTCTGCCCTGATATAGAGTTCTCCCTTGAGGATGCGACCCGCACAGATCATGATTACATGTGCCGTGTGGTCGAAGCCGCGATAAATGCAGGTGCAACAACGATCAATCTTCCGGATACTGTAGGGTATGCTTCTACAGAAGATATAACGAAGATGGTCAACGATGTCGTGACCCGCGTCCCGAATATCGACAAGGCTGTCATTTCAATGCACTGCCACGATGATCTCGGACTGGGTGTTGCGAATACGCTTGCTGGAGTCAGGGCTGGTGCAAGACAGGTTGAATGTACTCTCTGCGGAATAGGTGAAAGGGCAGGAAATGCGGCGCTGGAAGAGATTGTCATGGCGATAAAGACACGCCCGGATCTCTATGATCTCGAGATGAACATAAAGACAGAGGAGCTCTATCGCTCTGCTCGTCTTCTTTCATCTACCACAGGTGTGAAGATCTTCCCATCCAAGGCAATCGTCGGTGATAATGCCTTTGCCCATGAATCAGGTATCCATCAGCATGGCATGATGGCCAACTCCCTTACCTATGAGATCATGACTCCGGAAAGTGTTGGTGTCGTGAAGACGAACTATGTCCTTGGAAAGCACTCCGGGCAGCATGCACTCCGCCGTAAGCTTGAGGATATGGGATATGTTCTCTCCGATGATGAGATTGCGAACCTCTTTGCGGAGTTCAAGAAGCTCTGCGACAGGAAGAAGAATGTCACGGATCGCGACATCATCGCACTTGTCGAGTCTACCGAACAGCCGGAGAAGAAGATCTGGTCGCTTGCTTCCTATGTCGTGAACAGCGGAAACAAAATGACAAGCACGGCATGCATTTCACTTAAGAAAGGGGACAAGGTCTATGAAGGCATCGCAGCTGGAACAGGACCGGTATATGCATCGCTCAGGGCTGTTGAGAAGATCATCCACCATCCATTCTCCCTTGAGGAATACCAGCTTTCCGCCGTCACGGAGCACAGGGATGCTCTCGGAGAGGCTCTGGTCAAGATCTCCGACGGTGAGCATACATACCGTGGACGCGGTGTTTCCACCGATGTCATTGAAGCTTCTATCCTTGCATGCCTTTCAGCTGTGAACAGGATGCTTGAAGGCGAAAGCTCATCGCTGTCAGGGGGAGAGAGCGCAATCAAGATGTCTTTTGATAACGATATGCTCGTAGGGCACACGGATAAGGAGGTCTGAAATGCCGATGACAATGACAGAGAAGATCCTTGCAGCAGCTTCAAAAGAGAGGGAGGTGCATCCCGGGCAGCTTATCATGGCCGATCTTGATATGGTTCTGGGCAATGATATCACAAGCCCTGTCGCAATCAAGGAGTTCCCGAAGTTCGGAAGAAAAAATGTTTTCGATAAGGACAGGATCGCGCTTGTCCCAGATCATTTCACTCCGAATAAGGATATCAAGGCTGCAGAGCAGTGTGCCTGTGTAAGGCAGTTCGCAAAGAGTGAGAACATAACGAATTACTTCGAAGTTGGACGTGTAGGGATTGAGCACGCGCTCCTTCCTGAGCAGGGGCTTGTGACTGCCGGCGATGTAGTTATTGGAGCAGATAGCCATACATGCACATATGGTGCGCTCGGTGCATTCTCGACAGGAGTCGGGTCTACAGATATGGCAGCGGGCATGGCAATCGGCAAGGCATGGTTCAAGGTTCCTCCGACGATTCTTTTCCGCCTTCATGGCTCTTTCAGGCCTTTCGTCTCAGGAAAGGATCTCATACTTCATATAATCGGGATGATCGGAGTCGATGGTGCGCTGTATAAGGCTATGGAGTTCACAGGGGAAGGGGTTTCCTCCCTTTCAATGGATGATAGATTCACAGTAAGCAATATGGCAATCGAAGCAGGTGCCAAGAATGGTATATTCCCTGTAGACGGAAAAACCCTTCTTTATCTGAAGGAGAGCGGCGCCAAGGAGCCACGGATATACCAGTCGGATCCTGATGCTGAGTATGAGAAGGTGATTGATATCAATTTAGGGGATATTGTGCCTACTGTCTCGTATCCTCATCTTCCAGAGAATACACACCCTGCATCTGAAGGATCATCGATAAAGATCGATCAGGTAGTCATCGGAAGCTGTACGAACGGACGGCTTTCCGATCTCAGGGCGGCTTCCTCCATCCTTAAAGGGCGGAAAGTCGCTGATGGGGTCAGGTGCATAATAATACCCGCAACGCAGAAAATCTGGAAGGAAGCGATGCATGAGGGACTATTTGATATCTTCGTAGACGCTGGCTGCGTGGTCTCAACTCCGACATGCGGGCCGTGCCTTGGAGGGTATATGGGCATTCTCGGAAAGGGCGAAAGGTGTGTCTCTACCACCAACCGCAACTTTGTAGGCAGAATGGGACATACTGAAAGCGAGGTGTACCTTGCATCTCCTTATACTGCAGCAGCTTCAGCTGTCACAGGATTCATTACAGCACCGGAGGCATTATGAACAGGGAAGGAAGAGTATTCCGCTATGGGGATAATATAGATACGGATGTCATAATCCCCGCACGCTATCTCAACACATCGGAGCATAAGGAACTTGCATCGCACTGCATGGAGGATATCGACAAGGACTTCGTGAAGAATGTCCATGAAGGGGATATCATCGTAGGAGGAAGGAATTTCGGCTGCGGATCATCCCGTGAACATGCTCCTATCGCAATCAAGGCATCAGGAATCAGCTGCGTAATCGCATCCACATTCGCCCGCATCTTCTTCCGTAATTCGATAAATATCGGGCTTCCGATCCTGGAGTGCCCTGAGGCTGCTGAAGAGATCGGGAATGGCGATATAGTCTCTGTCGATCTTTCAACCGGCATCATAGTCGATAAGACCACAGGAAAGGAGTACAAGGCTGAGCCGTTTCCTCCTTTCATGCAGAAGCTGATTGAATCCGGCGGGCTTGCAGAGTATATCAAGGAGAACTACTGATGGAGATGAAGATTGCACTGGTGCCTGGTGATGGCATCGGACCGGATATTGTCAGACAGGCTGTCCGTATTCTTGACAGGACGGTAGCTGTCTATGGCCACAGCATCAGCTACAGAACCATTGATGCGGGTGGTGTTTCGATCGATAAGTACGGAATTCCTCTTACTGATGACGCTCTTGAAAGCGCAAAGGAAGCAGATGCCGTTCTTCTTGGTGCGGTAGGCGGTCCAAAATGGGATTCATGCCCTGGGAACAAACGTCCGGAGCGTGCGCTCCTGGGACTCAGAAGCGGACTGGGGCTGTTCTGCAATTTCCGTCCTGCGGTAATCTATCCGGAGCTATCAGATGCATCTCCTTTGAAGAAGGAGATCATAAGTGACGGCGTGGACCTTCTGGTCGTCCGTGAGCTGACAGGAGGAATATACTTCGGAGAGAAGGGCAGGAATGATGAAGGGACGGAGGCTTACGATATGATGCGTTACTCTGTTCCCGAGATTGAGCGCATATCGAGAAAGGCCTTCGAGAGCGCAAGAAAGCGCAGAGGCCATGTCACTCTTGTCGACAAGGCCAATGTCCTGGAGACATCAAGGCTCTGGAGGGAGACTGTGTCTGCTCTTGCCGAGAGGGAGTACAGCGATGTGCAGCTTGACTTCATGTATGTCGATAATGCATCGATGCAGCTTGTCCGCAATCCGAAGGCATTCGATGTCATACTCACTGAGAATATGTTCGGTGATATCCTGTCCGATGAGGCTTCGATGATCACCGGTTCGATCGGAATGCTTGCATCCGCATCCCTCAGGGAGGACAGGTTCGGCATGTATGAGCCGATCCACGGCTCTGCTCCTGATATCGCGGGAAAGAATATCGCGAATCCGATTGCGACGATTCTTTCTGCTGGGATGATGCTCAGATACAGCTTCTCGCTGGATAAAGAGGCCGATGCAATCGACAAAGCCGTACGTTCATTCCTCTCAGAAGGATACAGAACCAAGGATATAGCCTCTGGTGGCGACTGGGTTGGAACGGATGAGGCAGGAAAGATCATAGAGGAGAGAATCTCATGAGATCCGATGATATGAAGAAAGGGGTTTCGAAGGCCCCTAACAGATCGCTTATGAAGGCCCTTGGATGGACAGACAGGGAGATGGAGAAGCCTGTTGTCGGCATCGTCTCTGCCGAGAATGAGATAATCCCGGGACATATGGAGCTTGGCAGGATAGCGGAAGCTGTGAAGGCCGGTGTCCGTGAAAATGGCGGGAATCCTGTTGTCTTCCCCGTGATAGGTGTGTGTGATGGAATAGCAATGGGGCATAAGGGTATGAAGTACTCTCTATGCTCCCGTGAGCTCATTGCGGACTCAATAGAGGTGATGGCTACAGCTCATCCTTTCGATGCGCTTGTATTCATCCCGAACTGCGACAAGATAGTCCCTGGTATGCTCATGGCTGCCGCTCGTCTTGATATCCCATCGATATTCGTCTCCGGCGGTCCGATGCTTGCAGGGCATATCAAGGGTGGGGATAAGAGAGGAATGTCGCTTTCCCTTATGTTCGAAGCTGTTGGAAAGCATGCTGCTGGCAAGATGGATGATAAAGAGCTCCTTGAGTATGAGAACAGTGCATGCCCGACATGCGGTTCGTGTTCCGGAATGTATACAGCGAACTCAATGAACTGCCTTACGGAGGCTATCGGAATGGGATTGCCCGGCAATGGTACGATCCCCGCAGTCTATTCAGAGCGCATAAGGCTTGCAAAGGATGCAGGCTATCAGGTGATGGAACTTCTGAAGAAGGGGATAACAGCAAGAGACATAATGACAGAGAAGGCATTCATCAATGCTCTTTCCGTGGATATGGCTCTTGGATGCTCTACGAATACTATGCTCCATCTTCCTGCTATCGCCCATGAAGCCGGAATCGATATCGATATCTCGATCGCAAATGAGATCAGTGCCAGGGTCCCTAATATCTGCCACCTTGCTCCTGCAGGTCCTCATCATATGGAAGAGCTTTATCAGGCAGGGGGAGTCATGGCTGTGATGAAGGAGCTTTCGAAGAAGGATATCCTTGATCTCTCGCTGGTCACTGTCACAGGAAAGCCTATAGGAGACTCTGTCGCGGCAGCGAGGAATACGGATCCGGAGGTGATAAGACCTATCGATAAGCCATATATGGAGACAGGCGGAATCGCCGTTCTCTATGGAACGCTTGCACCGGAGGGAGCTGTTGTCAAAAAGAGCGCAGTAGCTCCAGAGATGTATGTCCATAAGGGGCCTGCCAGGGTATTCAATAGCGAGGAAGAGGCAAGCGCCGCTATCTTTGCAAATAAGATAAAGCCCGGTGATGTTGTGATCATCCGCTATGAAGGACCTAAAGGCGGTCCGGGAATGAGGGAGATGCTCAGCCCGACATCGGTAATAGCCGGAATGGGACTTGATAAAGAGGTCGCGCTTATAACCGATGGCCGCTTCTCAGGAGCGACAAGAGGTGCCTCGATCGGCCATGTCTCACCTGAAGCCGCATCCGGTGGTCCGATAGCTCTTATTGAGGAAGGGGATATCATCTCAATAGATATTCCTGCCGGAAAGCTCGATATCCTTGTGGATGCGAGCGTGCTTGAGGAGAGAAGGAAGAATCTGAAGGAGCATGAATGCCCGATCAGAACCGGGTATCTCTACAGATATTCAAAGCATGTGACAAGCGCGCGCTATGGCGCTGTGCTGAGGGAGGACTGATGAAGATAACCGGTGCTGACATAATCGTTGAATGCCTTCTTGAGGAGGGCGTTGATACCGTATTCGGCTATCCTGGTGGGCAGGTCATTCCTCTTTATGATGCAATCTACAGGAAAAAGGGGAAGCTCCGCCATATACTCACAGCCCATGAACAGGGGGCAAGCCATGCAGCTGACGGCTATGCCAGGTCCACAGGGAAGATCGGTGTATGCATTGCCACATCAGGTCCAGGTGCGACGAATCTTGTCACCGGACTTGCAACTGCATATATGGATTCAGTGCCCGTCGTTGCAATAACAGGGAATGTCCCCCTTTCGCTTCTTGGCCGTGATAGCTTCCAGGAAGTGGATATCACTGGCATCACGCTGAATATCACGAAGCACAACTATATCGTGAAGGATATTGCAGAGCTTTCAGATACGATCAGGGAAGCATTCTATATCGCAAAGGAAGGAAGACCGGGGCCTGTCCTTATCGATGTGCCGAAGGATATACAGGTCGCAGAGTATGACTTCGAGCCGTTTGAGCCCAAGAAGGTTGAGCCGATAACCGTTCATCTCCGCGAAAAGGATCTTGAGAAGGCCGCATCGATGATAAAGGCTGCAGAGCGTCCTATGTGCTATATCGGAGGAGGGGTGATAAGATCCGATGCATCCGATGCTCTCAACAGATTCATCAATCTCATAGATTCTCCCTGCGGTTCATCCCTGATGGGCCTCGGAGCCGTTGATGCATGCTCAGAGCGTTTTACAGGCATGATCGGTATGCATGGTACTAAGCTTTCGAATATGACGATCAACAACTGCGATCTTCTGATCGTAATAGGAGCGAGGTTCTCAGACAGGGTCATATCAAAGGCCAGTGATTTCGCATCCCAGGCAAGGATCATCCAGATTGATGTCGATCCTGCGGAATTCAATAAGAACATCATGACCGAGGTCCATGTCGTAGGGGACATCAAGGTGGCACTGGAGAGGCTTATCGCTCTTATAGATAAACCTTTGGATCATCATGTCTGGATGGATAAGCTTGCTGATAACCGCCGTCGTTATCCAATGAAGGTGACATCTGATTCAAAGAGGCCTAAGCAGATCATTGAAGCGCTTGAGAAAGTACTCCCGGAGGATAGCTATATCGCTACTGAAGTCGGACAGCATCAGATGTGGGCAGCACAGTTCCTCCATACCCATAGACCACGCCGTTTCCTCACATCAGGAGGCCTGGGAACAATGGGATATGGAACAGGAGCCTCAATCGGTGCGCAGATTGCCCATCCTGAAGCGCGTGTCGTCAACATTGCTGGAGATGGTTCTTTCAGAATGAATGCGAATGAGCTTGCAACAATTGCACGCTATCGCCTTCCTGTGATCATCATAGTGATGAACAACCATGCCCTCGGAATGGTGAGACAGTGGCAGACGCTCTTCTATGATAAGCACTATTCAGAGACGACTCTCGACACTCCTCTTGACTGGGTGATGCTTGCCAATGCCTATGGAGTAGAGGGAATGCGGATAGGCGTAGATGATGATCCGGAAGCTATACTCCGCAGTGCTGTCTCTCTTGGCCGCCCTGTCGTGATTGATGTCCAGATTCCTATCGATGACAAGGTCTATCCGATGGTTGCCCCTGGTGCATCCATTTCAGATATGATGGGATTCATCGACATGGATTCGGGTCTCTGAGATGCATAGGCTGGCATTGCCGGCCTATTTCTTAATTAATGCGCTGTTTGCAGCCAGATAGTATCCGGCAGTTTCCTCAGGAGAGGATCTCAGATCCTCTGACAGCCACCATTCGATTGTGGAAATAAGACTGCTTGAGAGCTGGTTCAGTATGAAGTCCTCCGGAATGCCTGATACATCGTCTATGCGTATGATCTTCTTTAGAAACGGGGCAATCCGAGAGCGGAAATAGCGGAAGAAAAGCTCTCTGCTCTCACCTCTGAGTATACGGGGCGCATCGTTGTCCCTTATGTGGTAGAGCATATGCACAAGCTCTTTTTCCGTATCTCCTTCCTCTCCGCTGAAGTCGTGCGTCGGCTCCTTTTCCAGGGATGGGGAGAAGACATGGTCGAACATCTCCCTGCAGAGCTCCGATAAAAGATCATCCTTTGTAGGGAAGTGTGCATAGAATGTAGTTCTGCCGACATCGGCTTCATCGATTATTTCCTGTACAGTTATCCTTGAATAGCTTTTCTCCTCCAGCAGTCTGCTGAATGCGCTGAATATTGCCTTCCTGCTCTTTTTCTGACGTCTATCCATGATTATCCCCGTACAGATTCGATGATTTGTACGGTAAGGAATAAACAGAGAGAATTGATTATTCCCAGCGTACATAATATGCATTATAGAACATTGTGTACCGTAATGGTGAAGGATATTTCCGTAAGCGAGATGATGATGAAAAGACTGGATGATTTACTTGCAGGAATACTTATGACAATCGTCAGCGGTGTCTTCCTTATTCTGAGCTTTGTCCTTTCCCTCAGGGGAATCGTGCTTGCGGTGGATCCTGCCTGGGCTTCCGTGGTAATCTCCGGTATACCGCTTCTGTATCTTGCCATCTGGCGTGTAATATTCAATCAGGGGATATCAAAGATATCATCAGCACTTCTGATATCAATAGCAATGATAGCGGCTATAGCTATAGGTGATCTCTTTGCGGCGGGGGAGGTCGCCTTCATCATGGCAATAGGGGCAATCCTTGAGGATAAGACAACAGAGAGAGCGAGAAGAGGGCTGGAGAAGCTTATAAGGATAGTCCCTCAGACAGCAAGGAGAATCAGGAATGGGAAGGAGGAGATCGTAGCCCCTGAGAGCATTGCGGTTGGTGATATGATAAGAGTCCTTCCTGGAGAGAGCATTCCGGTGGATGGCGTGATAGTCAGCGGGAATACCTCTGTTGACCAGTCCGTTCTGACCGGAGAATCGCTACCCGTCGATAAGAATCCCGGCGATGAGCTTTATTCCGGCACAATCAATCTCTATGGATCTGTGGACATGAAGGCCGAGAGAGTCGGCAAGGACAGCTCGCTTGAGCAGCTTATCAGGCTTGTGGATGAAGCTGACAGAAACAAAGCCCCGATACAGCGCATAGCTGACAGATGGGCAAGCTGGCTGGTTCCTGCAGCTCTTCTGATTGCTATAGCAGCATACTTTATCACCGGGGATATCGTAAGAGCTGTTACGGTTCTTGTCGTATTCTGCCCTTGTGCCCTTGTTCTTGCAACTCCCACTGCGATTATGGCCGCGATCGGGCAGGCAACGAAGAATGGAGTGATCATAAAATCTGGGGAAGCTCTTGAGAAGATGGGGAAGACAAATGTCATCGCATTCGACAAGACCGGTACACTGACATATGGAAAGCCTGTTGTCTCTGATATCATCCTCAGCGATGGAACGGAGGAGCGGTTTGCCCTTTCAATGGCTGCCTCCGCTGAAAAAAGAAGCAGCCATCCTCTGGCTTCCGCTCTTGTGGCATATGCTGAGGAGAAGGGCGTGGAGCTCCAGGATCCATCAGCATTCTCCATGGAGGCAGGAAGGGGAATCGACGCAGAGGTCAGTGGGCACAGCATCCTCTGCGGCAATATGAGGATGATGGCTGAGCATGGTATCTATGCGGAAAACGCAGAGGATGGAATCCGGAGACTAAGCAGCCAGGGAAAAGCTGTGATGATAGTGGCAATCGATGGAAAAGCATCGCTCATCGCTGCTTTCTCAGACCAGATCCGCAGCGGAGCAAGGGAAATGCTCTCAAGCCTCCATGGAATAGGAGTGAGGACGGTACTTCTCACCGGTGATAATCCCGAAGCCGCAGAATACATTGCCTCGGAACTGGGACTCAAGGATATCCATTCAGGGCTTCTCCCTTCCCAGAAGGTGGATATCATCGGAGAAATCCAGAAGAGTGGCGAATCTGTCGCAATGATCGGCGATGGAGTCAATGATGCCCCTGCTCTGAAAAGCGCCGATACAGGTATAGCAATGGGGGCAATCGGGAGCGATATAGCAATAGAGGCTGCGGATATTGCGCTCATGGGCGATGATCTTGGTAAGATTCCGTACCTTAAAAGGCTTTCCAATGCAGCAGTCAATACGATACGGCTGAGTATTTCGCTTTCGCTTTGCATCAATGCTGTGGCAGTGACATTGTCGATTCTTGGCTTACTGACACCGACAACGGGGGCCTTGGTCCATAATGTTGGTTCAGTATTCGTTGTAATGCTGGCTGCATTGCTCTATGACAGGAAATTCTGAACAGATGGGCTTATTTAGAAGCTTCTTATAGCTGGTTCCTCTTCCGATTTGTCTGTTTCTATCTTATAGTATTTACCATAAGGAGGACAAAAAGCTGGTTTCCAGCTGTGGTTTTGCATTATATGAAGAAAGCAGTACTTATACCTGATTCGTTCAAGGGAACGATGTCAAGCGAGAAGATCATTTCAATCATGAAGGAGAGGATCCTTTCATACTATCCTGACTGCAGTGTAGTCCAGATTCCTGTGGCGGACGGCGGAGAGGGCAGCGTAGATTCATTCCTTACGGCTCTTGGCGGGGATAAGATCACGCTTAAGACACATGGTCCATGGAATGAGGAGATTGAGAGCTTCTATGGCATGCTTCCTGATAAAACCGCTGTCATTGAGATGGCTGCATCTGCCGGGCTTCCCCAGGTTGGAGACAGGAAGGATCCTTCGAAGACAACGACATATGGTGTGGGAGAGCTTATTCTCCATGCTGCGAAGAATGGCGCGAAGAAGCTGGTCATAGGTCTTGGCGGAAGTGCGACAAACGATGCCGGATGCGGAGCTGCTGCAGCATGCGGAGTTGGATTCTTCGATAAGGATGGAAAGAAGTTCGTTCCTGTCGGCGGAACTCTGGACGAGATTGCCCATATCGATATCTCAACCCTTGATGAGGATGTGAAAGCGCTTCCTGTGACTATCATGTGCGATATAGACAATCCTTTCTATGGTCCTACAGGGGCCTCTGCTGTCTATGGTCCGCAGAAAGGCGCTGATGAGAACATGGTGAAGGTCCTTGATGGCAAGATGATGAAGCTGGCAGATCTGGTCAGGAAGGAGCTTGGCATTGACCTTCAGGCGATTGCTGGAAGCGGCGCTGCAGGAGGAATGGGCGGAGGCATGAAAGCATTCTTCAATGGCGAGCTTCAGATGGGCATAGAGACTGTGCTCGATGTCACCAAGTTCGATGAGATTGCCTCCGATGCTGATTTCATCTTCACAGGTGAAGGCAAGATTGATGGCCAGTCCCTGAGAGGAAAGGTCGTGATCGGTGTAGCAAGGAAGGCAAAGGCCATGGGAATCCCTGTTATCGCTGTTGTCGGCGATATCGGAGACAATATCGAGCCTGCATACGGCGAGGGTGTTGTCGGCATATTCTCCACCAACCGCGTCGCTGTGCCATACAAGGAGGCACGTCCAAGGGCTGAGAGCGACATGAAGCTCACGATGGACAACCTTCTGAGATTCATGAAGAGGCTTGGTGCCTGACAGAAGACTCTTGTGATAACGGAGGCAGGATCGGGGAGAGGATCCTGCCTTCTTCTTTTCAGCAATGAGCCAGCAGCTTTCCGAGACTGTAAATAAGTTTGTGGACATTTGAAAAAGCTCCTATGCTGGAAAAGAGGAAGGCATAGGAGTTTGTATATGGCAAAGAAGCCGGCAAAACAATTGAGCCCTGAAAGGAAGGAACTCATTTCGAAGCTCATTGATGAATTCGACATCAAGAGCGCAAAGGACATCGAGGATATGTTCAGGGACATGTTCTCCCCCGATGCTGCAGGAGATGCTTGAGGGAGAGCTTGACGACCATCTCGGCTATGAGAAATACGAGCATAGCGGGGAAAGCGGAGCAAACAGCCGCAATGGCCACAGGAGCAAGAAAGTCACGACATCATTCGGGGACATGGACCTCGAGGTGCCTCGTGACCGGAACAGCACATTCGAGCCGCAGATCGTGAAGAAGCATCAGAGGGATGTATCGGACATAGAGAGCAGGGTCATCTCGATGTATGCAAAGGGCATGGCCACCAGAGACATCTCATCCCATCTCGAGGACATCTATGGCATAGAGGCATCAGCTGAGATGATCAGCAAGATAACCGACAGGGTGCTCCCTGAGGCGAAGGCCTGGCAGTCTAGGCCGCTTGAGAGCAAATACATCGTCATGTTCCTTGATGCCATCCACTACCATGTGAAAGAGGACAGCCTGGTCGTGAAGAAGGCAGTATACATCGCCATAGGCATCCGCCTTGATGGGATGAAGGAAGTGATGGGGATGTACATAGGTGGCAATGAGAGCGCGAAGTACTGGCTGGGCATCCTCAACGATCTCAAGGCCAGAGGCGTGCAGGATATACTCGTCTGCTGCGTCGATGGGCTCTCCGGCTTCTGCGATGCCATTACAACCGTCTATCCCCAGACGGACATCCAGAGGTGCATCATACACCAGATACGCTCCTCCACGCGCTTCGTCTCCGACCTCAAGAAGGTCTACAAGGCGAATACGCAGGAGGATGCATGGGAGCAGCTTGATGCATTCGACTCAAAATGGGGGAAGAAGTATCCTGCTGCGGTGAAGAGCTGGAGGGACAACTGGAATGAGCTGACATCCTTCTTCCAGTATCCATACGAGATGAGGAGCCTGATCTATACAACCAATGCCATAGAAGGCTTCAACAGGCAGCTGAGGAAGGTTACAAAGACCAGAACGGTGTTCCCGACCGACGATTCGCTTCTGAAGCTGCTGTTCCTTGCGATGAGGGACATAACGGCCAAGTGGTACGGCAAGCCGCACAACTTGGGCCTTATAGTCTCCCAGCTGATGATCTCGTTCCCGAACAGGATAAGCGATGAGGATTTTGCCTGATCTGGATCAATGTATCGACTGAAAGGAAAGGCACTGCCAGCGGTATTCGTTGACAGCGCCTTTGTATGCATCTAGACTTCTGATAGCTGGTAAAAGGTGGCAGTCTGCTGCCTCAGCTACAGATTATTTCCCTTCTTCTACCTAGCTAAGAGGGAATGTCCACAAAACGAATTACACTCCCAGCTTTCCTCTGTTTCCGCGTCGCTCGGTTTTCCATTCAGTGTCGGTGCAGGCTGATAGGAATGCCACATCATGGCTGACAAGGATCATCGTCATATCCCTGCAGTCTTCCCTGAGCATTCTTTCGAGTATCCTCATGGATACTATATCGAGATGGTTCGTAGGCTCATCCATCAGAAGCACAGTCTTTCCCTTCCTCCGCGACAGCGCGATCGCGAGCTTCTTCATCTCACCGGGACTCAGATTGAGTGAATCCTGGAAGAGTGCTGATGGATTGGAACCCATCCTGTACATGTCAGATAGTATGAGTCCCTTCTCATCATCTTCAAGGGAAGCGAATGCAGAGTGCATCTTCTCTGTCTCCTTTTCGCTGAATTCCTGGGGAAGATACAGGACATATCTACTCTTTTCCTGCTCTTCCAGATGATGGTAGAGGGCTTTCAGAAAGAGAGTCTTGCCGCTTCCATTCCGTCCTGTGAGCGCTATATGAGTCCCTGCCTTCACCGAAAGCGAAGGAATGAATAGCGAGTACTCACCGATATTGATAACCGATTCAGGGAAGGAGATATCAGGAACATGCATGTTTCCTATAAAAGACAATCCTTCCTTCCTCATCAGGGGTTTCGTGCTCGATTCCAGCTTCTCTCCAAGCTGTCTGGAATGCGACAGATGATTCCTCATTGCCCCATCAAGGGATGCATCCTTTCCCGTTAGCCGTGCACCATCGATTTTCGCCTTTGCATCGTGATCCTTGCTGTTTATTCCTTTTTTAGATAGGGCCTTCTGTCTGGACTGGCTTTTCTCACCAAGCATTTTAGCAATCATATTCTCCTTGGATATCGCGGAAAGGATCCTGTCATATGAATCACGTCCGTCTCTTCGTCTTCTGCTGCTTTCATCAAGTGCCGTAGGAAGCGGAAGAGGGATATCCTCTGCGGTCGCTGCCTTATCAGTGCCGCGCTCAAGGAGGATAGTCCTGGATGACAGTGCAGCTGCGAATTCTCTGTCATGGGTGACGATGATGCCTATGCCATCGAACAGCCGGAGTGCGTTGATAAGAAGGTCCTTGCTATACATGTCCAGATGGTTTGTCGGTTCATCAAGAACGAGGATCTCAGGAGAGTGGGAGAGCGCTGCAAGAATCTGGAGCCTCTTCTTCTCGCCTCCGGAGAGCGTCTCCTCTCGTTCTATCATACTATCGGTGAGGGACAGAGATGACTTGAGCATGCCGACATGGTTCGATCCGGAGAATATATCGCTCCAGTCCTCAGGCATGAGGCCTCTGAATACCTGTGGGCAGAGTATCGCCACGCCGCCTCTCCGGACGCTGCCGGAGTCCGGGATGATAAGGCCTGAGGCTATCGAGATGAGAGTGCTCTTTCCTGAGCCGTTTGCGCCGGCTATTACAGTCCATCCCTCAGCAAATGATAATGACAGATCGGAAAAGAGATCAGAGCCCGAACCCGGGTATGAGTATGAAATATTGTCAAGATGCAGAAACATCGGTACCTCCAGAATGGATTCAGATCAGATTGTTTCCTGGATTGATGACATGTTTCTGCCTCCCTGCAGGATGCTAGCATATATTCATTCCATGATTCAAGAACAGCCTTCCCACTGGGAGGGAGGGGCCGGTCACTCATCCATATCGAGGGCTGTGGTTATCCTGCTCTGCAGAGCCAGTGCTTTCCTTCTCAGCTTCTCCTGCTTTTTAGGTATCCTGTCCAGCATGGACGAGAGGGAGAAGAGAGTTTCCTTTGCAGCACTCCCGACAGAAGGGAAAGGTGCAAGGGCAAATCTTCCGCCTTTTTCTGTTATGCCAAGAAAAGAGAAGCTCTTCTTGCCTGATGTGATGGGCATAAACGCTGAATCGATGAGCGATGAGAGTTCTCCGAACTCTTTGTCATCCGGACTGTATTTTCCTTTCATTTTCGTCTTCGCAGGGCTCTGCACCTTCGGTATCAGTGATATCTCCTTATCGATGCGCGATGCTTTGAACATGCATTTTGAAAGGGATTGTCCGCATCGGATGTAGAACTTTACTGAAGGAGAACGTACCGGGATTGAGCTTACAGCGCTTAGAGGAACAGCGTATACTTCGCTCTTTCCCTTGTTTATTCTGTACTTCCTCATCTCCCTGAGGCTCTCTTCAGGCGAAGTAAGGGTCTTCCCGGCTTTCTTCCTGCTGCCGCTTCTCAGATTCTCCAGAAGCATTGGATCCACTCTGTTGATCCATTCTTTCCTTAAAGGAGAGACCTGCCGTGCGTACATCTTCGTTGTCTGTACGATCTCTCCTGCAAGTATGAAATCAGGAAGCACCCTGAACCATGCCGATCCCGGATGGATCATTATCTTATCAGCAGTTATGGAGCGGTATGAGAATCTGTCGATCTTCATGCAGACATACTGTCTTAGGCCCGCTGTGAGGCAGCAGAAGTACTCTGCTATCTTCGGCTGATCGGATATAGGTATCCCCATTTCCGATACAATCTCCTCAAGCTGGGTCTTTATATGCTGTATCTCCTCCATCGTCTCGTAATCAAGGTACTTCCTATGGCAGAAGTCCTCACGCCCCTTTTTCCCTTCTATGGCCTTGTAGCGCCTGAACAGCTTAAGCATCGTCACGAAATCGCCATAGAAGGAATCAGAGAGAGTCCTATGCTGATCACGTGCCTGCAGTTCTTCTCCAGGCGGAAGCACATAAGGGGTTTTTGCAGAGAGCGTTGCCACTGCGATAAGTACTGCTCCGATTACATCCGGATAGTTCATGATAGCTTCAACTATTACCCTTGAAAGCCTTGGAAGGAGAGGGAATGAGATCATCATCTCCCCGATTTTTGTCAGACGGTGGTCCTTCTCGATTGCTCCGATGATCATCAGTGTTTCTTCCGCTGACTGGAGGGCGCTCTTTCTAGGAGGTGTTATAAAGGGGAATGAGTCCGTATTGTATATCTCAAGCTCACTCATCCTGAGAACAACTTCTGCCAGATCGGAGTGGAGTATCTCCTCTTCTGAGTATTCAGGTCTGGATTCATAGCTCTGTCTGCTATACATCCTGTAGCAGATTCCAGGAGCAGTCCTTCCTGCCCGTCCTTTCCGCTGGTCTGAAGACGCACGGGAGATGGGCATCGGGAGGAGGGCAGAGGTGAAGTTCTTCTGGTTGTAGAAATTGACCTTTGCCATTCCTGAGTCGATGACAGTCCTGATTCCATCGATGGTAAGGGATGTCTCTGCGATGTTCGTGGCGACAACAACCTTCATCTTCCCTTCTTCTGTGGGGATGAATACCCGTTCCTGCTCCTCCTTCGAAAGCCTGCCGTAAAGCGGGTATACTGTGAGCTTTTTCCCGAATGGTGCATTCTCAAGGTAAGAGACGGCATTCTTTATCTCAGCCTCTCCAGGAAGGAATATGAGCACATCACCCATGTTGCTTTCCATAGCTTCATGGACAATCTGGAGAAGCTTTGCGTAGTAGTAATCCTCTGTATCCCTGGAAAGGACTGCAGGGCAGTACTTCACCTCGACCTCGAATGGTCTGCTGTCTATTGATATCACAGGGGCATCCGAGAAGAATCTGGAGAATGACTCAGCGTTTATCGTTGCACTGCTTATTATGATCTTCAGATCCTTCCGCTTTTCTGCAATCTCCTTCAGAAGTCCCAGTATGAAATCTATGTTCAGGCTTCTTTCATGGGCCTCATCCACCATTATGACTGAGTAGCGTGAGAGGGTTTTGTCCAGCTTGACCTCCTGCAGGAGGATGCCATCTGTCATTATCTTTATTCTGGTATCCTTTGAGGAGGTATCGGCAAAACGCATCTTGTATGCTGCATATGAGCCTGTGTCCCCTATCTGCTTCTTGATGAAATCGCATACGGAAAGAGCTGCAATGCGCCTTGGCTGCGTTATGCCTATGATGCCATTTGAATCATAGCCGGCCTCCCTGAGTATCAGGGGTATCTGCGTCGTCTTTCCCGATCCCGTGGGGCTTTCGACTATGATGGTCTGGCTCGTCTCCAGTGCTCTCAGTATCTCTTCTCTGTGCCTGTATACAGGAAGAGCTTTGAAATCAACCAATAATTGCCTCCCGGATCTTCTCCGGCTCGTCGAATGAGAATTCCTCTCTGGTGCTGAGATTCTTGAGGATATATTTCCCATCCTTTATCTGAAGCGAATAGGGAATATGCCTTTCTTCAGCATAGCTGTATATTCTCTTCATCTTGGCTTCCGGAACAAGATAGATATCCGTGCGTATGCCGCTCTTCCGCAGCTTCTCTCCTGCAATGATCGCCTTCTCTGTATCCTCAGCACTGTGGATGATGAGAACATCGGCTGCTGAGGAATCTGTCAGGAGAGGGCTTCCGAGCTCCATCAGCCCTGCCATCAGTCTGTCCAGACCTATCGAAGAACCAACCCCTGGAAGCTTCTCCTTGGTGTAGAGGGATGCAAGGTCATTGTATCTTCCTCCGGAGCATACAGAGCCGAGCGATGGAAGCTTGTCGAGGAATGTCTCATAGACGATTCCTGTATAGTAATCGAGGCCTCTTGTTATCGAGGGATCGAATACAAATGATGAAGCTATTCCCGTGTTCTCCAGAAGTGAATAGATAGTCCTCATGCGCTTTGAGTGCTCGGATTCTCCTCCGGACAGTGCTTCTATAGCATCAAGAGTCTCTGTAAAGCTTCTTCCCTCACCTGATGTGATGAATGAAAGGATGCCCTCGGTCTTAGCAGGATCTCCTGTTATCCCATCAAGGAGCTTTCTGACCTCATCGGTGCCGATCTTCCTCATCTTGTCTACTGTGCGGAGGATTTCCACAGCTTTATCCTCTATGCCGATATGCTCAAGGAATGCGCTGAAAAGAGCCCTGTGGGAGAGATGGAATGTATATCCATCGATTCCGAGGGCGGAGAATGAACGGTGCATCATCGAAAGTATTTCGTAATCAGATTCTGCATTGTCCGCTCCTACGATGTCGAAATCGCACTGGATGAACTCCCTGTACCTGCCTTTCTGCGGATTCTCGCCCCTCCAGACTTTATTTATGTGGTAGCGCTTGAAGGGAATGCCGAGCTTGTCATGGTGCATTGCTAGAAAGCGGGCGAACGGAACAGTGAGGTCAAAGCGCATGGCAACATCCCTTCCTCCGTTATCCTGGAAACGGAATATCTGCTTATCGGTCTCTCCGCCGCCTTTCCCTAAAAGGACCTCCGTATATTCAAGCACCGGAGTGTCTATAGGAACAAAGCCGTATGAGGAGAATACATCCTCGAGTATCCTTATTATCCTTTTCTTCGGGATCTCCTCCTCTGGAAGACTATCCCTGAATCCCTTGAGTACTGATGGTTCTATCATATATCCCGGATAATATCATTGAATACAGGCGGGGTCTATCTCCCCTGGGGAGTTCTCAGCTTATCTCTCATATGGTATCATGCAAGAAGGAGTCCGGCTGGGCGGGAAGCCATGAATGTTCTTTCCTGGGCAGCCTGACGGAATGGAACAGTGTTCAGAAGATACAAGAGCAATGGAAATGGCAGGAGCGTTCCTGTCGCAAGCATATATACTCAGGAAGAGCATCCCATCCGCAACAGCCAGATTGACAAGGATGCACTGTGGGCCATCAGGAAGATACAGCAGTCCGGAGGGGAGGCTTATATCGTCGGAGGTGCTCTCCGTGACATACTCCTTGGACGTGCTCCAAAGGATTTCGATATCGCGACATCCCTTTCTCCCAGGCAGGTCCAGCGTCTTTTCTGGAATGCGAGGATAATAGGGAGGCGCTTCCGCATCGTCCATCTGTTCTTCGGTCAGAAGATAATCGAAGTGACGACATTCCGCTCCGATGAGGAGAACTTCGAGGATGGACGCAATAATGTGTTCGGGACAATCGAGCAGGATGCAAAGCGCCGCGATTTCTCCATCAACAGTCTTTATTATAATCCCGCAAATGGACAGTTGCTTGATTTCAATGATGCCATGCCCGATTTCAGACGCCGCATAATCCGTTCGCTGATTCCGCTTTCATACTCTTTTTCAGAGGATCCGGTGAGAATGATCAGGGCGCTGAAATACCAGGCGACTACAGGGTTCCGCCTCAAAGCCGATGTCAGACGTGCCATAAAGAAGAATGCTGTGAATATACAGCAATGCTCCACTTCAAGGCTTACGGAGGAGGTGTCGAAGATCCTGTCATCCGGCTCTGCGCTTCCGATACTCCTGAATCTTGAGAAGTTCGGTCTTGTTGAGTATATCCTGCCGCAGGTATCGGTCTATCTCGGATATGATGCTGTGCAGAGATCGATTGCAGAACTCGATGAAGCTGTGAAAGCGGGGAGGGAAAGCGGGGCGCCGCTGCAGAAGGAGGAGATCATCTACCGCTTCCTCAAGCCTATGATAGTCTTCCCTGATTCCTCTTCAATGTCATCTGATGAGCTCTTCAAAGAGGGATTCAGGCAGGCGAAAATACTTCTTTCACCGATGACGCCGCCTAATTACGAGCTTGAGCGTGCTATCGAGATGATCATGCAGGATCTTGGCCTCAGACGGCAGAGGAAGAGTCCGGAGGCAAGAATAAGAAGGAAGAAGCCGAATGCGATGATAGGCCGTAAGCGTGCGGCTGAGGAGGAGCTGTCAACTGCGGCTTCCGGAAAGAAGAAAAGACGCAAAGGCCAGAAGAGAATTGCTGTGCAGGAAGCCCCTAAGACTATGGCAGAGGAGCATGATCTCTGATTTCACCAGTCATGTTCCAATCCCTCGGATTCCCCTCTTAGACTATCATTTATCTCTTTTTTTATCGATTTTCTTGTGCTCTAAATAGATGTGTTCGCCTATTGTTCCAAGGGACAAAGGGGTTTATCATTTACTTCATAGACTTCTTAGGAGATGGTTAGATGAAACTGGCTACTTTCAGGCGCGGTGGAGTGCACCCTGCTGACAGGAAAGAGCTTTCCAAGGATAAGGCTATCGAGAGGCTGCCTCTTCCTTCCGAGCTCATAGTTTCCATGTCTCAGCATCTTGGTGCTCCTGCAACGCTGCTGAAGAAAAAAGGCGATACTGTAAGAAAAGGCGAGGTGATTGGTTCTGCATCGTCTTTCGTATCGGCAGATGTCCACAGTCCTGCCGACGGTGTCGTTACGGATATCCGAAAGGTTAGGGTAGCATCTGGTGCGGTGGCTGATGCCATTGTCATCAAGTGCAATGAGGAGCAGACCGATCCGTTTACAGAGAGCTATGACTGGAGAAGCGAGAGCTCCGAGGAGCTTCTCAAGCTCATCAGGTCAATGGGTATAGTCGGCATGGGAGGCGCAACGTTTCCGACCGATGTGAAGCTCACTGTCCCTATGGGAAAGAAGGTCGATGCTCTGGTCATAAACGGAGTTGAGTGCGAGCCATATCTCACATCGGATTACCGTCTGATGATGGAGCGCCCTGATGAGATGCTTGAGGGTGTTATGGCCGCTGCGAAGATCCTCAATCCCGATAGGATAATAATAGGTATCGAAGCCAACAAGCTGGATGCAGCAGATCTTCTGGAAAGCAAGATTGCCTCAAACGGCTATCCGATCGCTGTAGAGCGCCTGAAGATGAAATATCCTCAGGGAGATGAGAAGCAGCTTCTTAAAGCAACAATAGGAAGGGAGGTTCCTTCTGGAAAGCTTCCTCTTGATGTGGGAGCAGTTGTCTGCAATGCCTCGACTGTATTCGCGATCTATGAGGCTGTCCGCTTCCATAAGCCGCTATTTGAGCGTATATGCACGATAAGCGGCGAGGCTGTGAATGAACCGAAGAACGTGATCGCTCCGATCGGGACCAAGTTCTCCGATCTCATAGCATATGCCGGAGGAGCAAAGGATGATCTTGTGTCATTGATTGCCGGTGGTCCGATGATGGGATTCGCAGTTGCTGATCCCGATACTCCTATGGTGAAGGGCTCCGGTGGTGTTCTGATGCTTCCTCAGATGATTGATGATGTGTCTTTCCCCTGTGTCCTCTGTGGAAAGTGCGTCCAGCACTGCCCAATGGGGCTGCAGCCAAACAAGATGTTCAGGAACATCAAATACGGGAATTACCAGGCTGCGATGGATCTCGGGCTTATGGACTGCAAGGAATGCGGATGCTGTGCATACACTTGCCCATCGCATCTGCCTCTTGTCCAGGGCTTCAAGCTTGGGAAGAAACTAGGGAGGAAGAAGAAATGATGACAGTACGCACTAGTCCTCATGTCCACGGGAGTCTGAGGACTGATAAAGCGATGCTCATGGTTTTCATCGCGCTTCTTCCCGCAGCGTTATGGGGTGTCTGGTCTTTTGGCCTTAGAGCACTCTTCGTGCTTGTTGTCTCAATCGGATCAGCGCTTCTGGCAGAGTATCTTCTTGGCAAGGTGTCCAAGGAGTTCACGCTCCGTGATGGCTCGGCTATGGTCACGGGACTGCTTGTCGGCATGAATATGCCCCCGCTTGAGTTCCATCAGTTCTATATCCCGCTCATCGCATCGGCATTCGCTATCGGAGTTGTGAAGTGGACATTCGGAGGACTTGGCTGCAACTGGATGAATCCAGCCCTTGCAGGCCGTGTATTCGTATTCTTCTCTTTCACATCGCAGATGTCCACATTCCGTACCCCTCGCGTATTTCTGTCTGATGCTGTCACTTCTGCTACTCCTCTTTCAGCTATGAAGACTGCGGTCTCCGCAGGAGGAGCTGGAAGGAGCACAGATCTCCTTTCTCTTCCTGTCACGGATTTTGCAGCATCCGTTTCTGACAAGCTTGGTGTATCACCATATGCTGTCGATGCATTCTTCGGAAATGTCGGAGGATGTATCGGAGAGGTTTCCGCATTGCTGCTTCTCGTAGGAGGGATCTTCCTTCTCTGCACGAAGATCATCACATGGAGGATTCCTGTGATCTATATCGGATCATTCGCTCTCCTTTCATGGATGTTCGGAGGAGTGCCGTATGGCCTTGGCGTATTCCATGGCGAGATCCTTCTCCCCGTATTCTCCGGCGGTCTGATGCTTGGTGCGTTCTTCATGGCGACTGACTGGGTCACGACTCCTACGACGCCGAAGGGTGAGATCATATTCGCAATAGGCTGCGGATTCTTCACTTTCCTCATCAGGTACTTCGGTTCGCTTCCAGAAGGCGTTTCCCTTGCGATCATCCTCATGAATATTGTCACACCGACAATCGATAGGTTCGTGAAGACAAAGCATTTCGGCTATGTGAAGCTTGAGAAGAAAGCAAAGGAGGCAAAGGCATGACAAGGTATATAAAGACAGCAGTTACGCTATTCCTTATATCGGCAGTCTGTACACTCCTCTGCGCAATTGTGAATAACATGACAGCTCCTGTCATAGCGCTGAACAACGAGAATGACAGGCTTGCGGCTCTGTCTGCCGTCTCCTCTGGGCTTACGATAGGCGAGGAAATGGATGGCGATGGCGGTACTGTCGGCTATGCCATTCCGCTTACGGATGAAGCAGGTGATACTGCAGGATATATCCTGGGTCTTACTGCAAATGGTTATGGCGGGGCGATGGACATAATCGCATCGTATTCCACCGATGGATCCGTGATGGCCGCTAAGCTCACAACGAACTCAGAGACTCCTGGTATCGGAAAGAAAGCTGAGAACGACTGGTATATGGATATGTTCAAAGGTCTTGGTGCGGATAGCCCGATTCCTGTAACGAAGAATGATCTTCCATCAGAGCAGAGCGCTCTTGTCTCCGGTGCTTCCGTGACATTCTCTGGAGTCACATCCGCCCTGCGTGCCGGCTCGGACTATGTAAAGAGCCTTGGAGGTGCTGTATGAGTCACATGAAGGAACTTACAAAGGGCCTCTTCAAGGAGAACCCTACATTCATAATCATGCTTGGAATGTGCCCGACTTTAAGTGTATCGACCCAGGTGTCGAATGCACTTGGAATGGGTGTCGCTGTCATATTCGTCCTTACCTGTTCGAATATCTTCATATCTATGCTCCGCAAGGTCATTCCTGATTCAATCAGAATCCCTTCGTACATTGTCATAATCGCATCGTTCGTTACGGTTGTTGAGATGGTCATGCATGCTTTTGTGCCTGCAATCTACGAGGCTTTAGGCGTTTATCTTCCTCTTATAGTCGTAAACTGCATCATCCTTGGACGTGCAGAGGCTTTCGCTGGAAAGAACGGTGTCCTTGACAGCGCGCTCGACGGAATAGGAATGGGAATCGGATTCACTATGTCGCTTTCGTTCATTGCCCTTATAAGAGAGGTCATAGGCGCCGGTACGATAACGCTCTTCCCGATAGGATCATTCAGCGGTACAATAACGCTTCCAGGACTATCGGCAAGCCCTGTGCGTGTCATGACGCTTGCAGCAGGTGCTCTCCTTCTGATGGGATACCTCAAGGCATTCTTCACATGGAAGAGCAATAAGGGAGGCCAGGCATGAGCTATATCGGAATACTTGTAACATATATATTCGTCCAGAACTTCATTCTTGTGCAGTTCCTTGGGCTCTGTCCTTTCATCGGAGTATCAAAAAACAGTGAGAGTGCTATAGGAATGGGCGTCGCGGTAACGTTCGTCACAGCTATTGCATCTGTTGTCTGCTGGGCTGTGCATACATTCCTGCTTGCTCCCTTCGGACTCGAGTATCTCAGGACAATCTCATTCATCCTTGTCATCGCAGCTCTTGTTCAGCTTGTCGAGATGGTCATCAGGAAGATGAGCCCTGGACTTTACAAGGCTCTTGGGATTTATCTGCCGCTCATTACGACAAACTGTGCGGTTCTCGGTATTGCAATCATAAATATCGACAATGGATACAATCTGCTCGAGAGCTTCACAGCAGGGCTTGCTGCAGGACTTGGATTCACGATGGCAATCATCCTGATGAGCAATATCCGCGAGAAGCTCGATATGACACCTGTCAGGAAGGTCTTCCAGGGTGTTCCTATCGCATTCATATCCGCTGGTCTCATGGCGCTCGCATTCATGATGTTCGATAAGAGTCTTCTGACCAATCTCGGTCTCGTATAAGGAGGAAGGAATGAGTATCGTTATTGCATTCATCATCGTTGGCGTGCTCGGCCTTCTTCTCGGACTTGGTCTCGCTATCGCAGATAAGAAGCTTGCTATCGAGAAGGATAAGAAGCTTGTCGAACTCGAGAATGCCATGCCTGGCGCAAACTGCGGAGGCTGTGGATTCGCTGGCTGCACAGCATATGCTGATGCTGTCTTCAAAGGGGAGGCTGAACCTGGTCTCTGTTCTCCAGGAGGCGCTGCGCTTGCCGCCAGGATGGGAGAGATACTCGGAGTCAAGGTAGAGGTGAAGGAGAGAATGGTCGCATTTGTTTTCTGCCGCGGCGGAAAGGATGTGACAAAGCCCGACTACGAGTATAAGGGAATGGCTGACTGCAATGCAGCTGCTCTCCTCCAGGGCGGACCGAATGCATGCAAGGAAGGCTGTCTCCATCTTGGGTCATGTATCTCTGTCTGTCCCGTTGGTGCCATTTCCAAGGACGGCAGCGGCAATATCGTTGTCGATAAGGAAGCCTGCATCGGGTGCGGGAAATGCACTCAGGTGTGTCCTAACCATGTCATCAAGCTTGTGCCATACAGCGCTGAGTATATCTGTGCATGCAACAACCATGAAGCAGGAGGAAAAGTCCGTAAGATCTGCCAGGTTGGATGCATTGGATGCAGAATCTGCCAGACAAAGGTTCCCGAGTCTCCATTCACAGTCACGGATTTCCTTTCTGTCAATGACTACCACGCCCCGCAGGACGCAGCCCCTGCTGCAGCTGAAGCCTGCCCGCAGAAGTGCATAGTGAAAAGGAGCTGATCTGTGAGGCTTGCACTCGGTATATACACAGAGATGGCCCAGTCTACACCAGCCCCTGCTTTCCGCAGGGCGCTGGCTCTTATTTACCGGCCGGTCTTCTCTTATCTGTATAACAATCCTGGACTGAAGATGTCGCTGTATCAGAGCGCAGCGATGATCAGGCACATTGACAGCTCCGGGGCGACCGAGGTCAATTTCCTTCTCGCATCCCTTGCAAAACGCTCTGACCTTGAGATAATAACAGGCTCCTACAGCCAGACGATAATCTCCCTCAATCCTCCGAAGGACAGAAGCCTCCAGATCGAGAAGATGACCACGATGATCAGAAGATACTATGGTGTCAGGGCAACGTCGTGCTTCTTCTATGGCCAGATATGGTCTCCTTCATTCATCCTTCCGCTTCGCAATTCCGGTATCTCATCGGTTGTGATATCCGCATACAGGGCTCCTCAGCGTGAGACTATCGAGCGGGGCTCATTCATAATGAATGAACTGGGAAAGAGGGTAAGGATACATGTCCCATCCGATGATGCGGCTGCGCTGGTTTCGCATTTTGCGCAGGGGAAGATAGATTTCGATGAGCTTAAGGCCGGGATTGATGATATCATCAGTACGTCTTCAGGTGATGTCGTCCTATTTCTGAATATCGATCAGCTTCTGGAAGGAGCTAGCCGTGATGGAAGCGATGAAAGGCTCAAGGATCTTTTCATTTCCATCCTTTCTGAGCACGCTTCCTCCATCATTCCTCTGTCCGCAGTCGATGCATCCCGTCCAGGCTACCTTGATTCTGGATGGTATGGACGTGATGCATGGGCACGCGGGCTGACTTCTTTCAATGATATATTCGTCAGAAACGAGAGCTTCAGGTACATGTTCAACAGATACATAGCCCTTTCAGACTTCATCGCTTCATATAAGAAGGATAAGGCGCTGAAGCGGGAGGTTGCTTCCGATATGTTCCATGTATCTTTGGGAACACTCTTCATCCACGATGCGCAGTGCGCTCCGATGAGAGCTGCAGAGCGGAAGCTCTTCTGGAAAGCCATCATAGAATCAGAGGGGAAGATATGGGACTGCGACAGCTCTGCTTTATACAAGGAGTATGACTTCGAGGAAGCAAGAGTCAATGACTATATTGCCCGCAACAAGACATATATTGCGGTTTTCTCCCCAAAGGGAGGGGGGCTTGCGGAGCTCTCATTCCGTCCTCTTGCCATGAATCTCATTGATACCCGCACTCCTTTCGAGAAGGAGTTCCCATTCGTTTCCATGAATAAATCCTTTTCCGACAGATTCAGGTTCTCGGATGGCTCATTCTTCGATGGCACTGATATCATCTATGATGCGGATGTGCTTTCCAGAACCCGTGGTGAGTTCCAGTTCTCAGCGTCCCTTGCCGATGGCCGGCTTTCGATACTGAAGCACTTCAAGCTCAGAAGCCAGACTGTCGTGATGGAGAGCGTGATAACAGCGGATGAGGATATAGAAGGGCAGTATATCGTGCCATTCTATCTGTCAGATACCGATCTGGAGCTGTCTTCTCTTGATCAGAGGAGGCTGCTGATGCTTGGACTTCTTGATGATGTAAGGACCGTCAGGTATACTGACCAGTCGGCAGGCCTTCTCGTTTCTTTCTCGTCTACTGACAGCTTCTCGCTGTCTGAGGAGAGGGTGACGCAGAGCCAGTACACATCGATAGGACTGGAGAAGTTCGGATTGTATACCCGCCTGGATATCTCATTCCCCCTTTCCCTCAAGAAAGGTGAGGCAAGGATGTACAGGCTTATAGCCCGTGCTGCGGATAACAGTTCAAAGGAGAGAGAATAATATGTTCATTGAAAACAGAGCAAAGTTCGAAGATATCAAGGAAGAAGCCTATACTGTATGGAGGCGTCTTTGAACAGGCTGGGACTGAAGATAAGATAAAGAAACTGGAAGAAGATACCCTGGCTCCTGACTTCTGGAATGACAAGGAGAAGGCAGAGAAGATATTTTCTGAGCTTTCTCTGCTCAAGGACAGCTATTACCCATGGAAGGAGCTTGTTTCAGAAATTGATGATCTAGGGGAGCTTATAGAGCTTTACTCATCGGAGGAT
Organism: uncultured Spirochaetaceae bacterium; assembly: GCA_944389065.1. Lineage (GTDB taxonomy): Bacteria > Spirochaetota > Spirochaetia > Sphaerochaetales > Sphaerochaetaceae > Ornithospirochaeta. Next base: position 33,768 of record CALXKZ010000069.1, on the reverse strand, counting down.
GATGAGAGCCTTCGCACTGAGCTTGAGTCCCAGATTGATGCTCTGGATGAGAAATTCCGTCCTCTGAGGCTGAAGACCCTGCTTGATGGCAAGAATGACAAGAACAATGTATTCCTTTCGGTCCATTCGGGTGCCGGTGGCAATGAAGCTTCAGACTGGACACAGATGCTTACCCGTATGTACACGCGCTGGGCAGAGCGTCATGGCTTTAAGTGCGAGGTATTGGATCTCCAGGAGGATGAGGGCGGAATCAAGAGTGTTTCAATGAAGATCTCCGGCCCTTATGCATTCGGATATCTTAAAGGCGAGGCAGGGGTGCATCGTCTTGTTAGGATCTCCCCGTTCGATGCAGCTAAAAGACGCCATACGTCCTTTGCGTCAGTCTATGCGTCTCCTGAGGTCGATGATGATATCGAGATAGAACTGAAGCCTGAGGATTACAGACTTGATACATACCGTGCAGGCGGTGCCGGAGGTCAGCATGTCAATAAGACAGACAGCGCTGTCAGGATCACCCACTATGCAACCGGTATCGTTGTCCAGTGCCAGAATGAGCGCAGCCAGTATATGAACAAGGATGTCGCATTCAAGATGCTCCGCTCAAGGCTCTATGAGTACTATCAGAAGAAGAGGGAGGAAGAGCATCAGAAGGATGCTATTGCCAAGAAGGATATCTCATGGGGGAACCAGATAAGAAGCTATGTCTTCCAGCCATATACGCTTGTGAAGGATCACCGCACAGGATGCAGCACAGGGAATATCCAGGCTGTCATGGATGGGGGTATTGATGATTTTATCGAAGCCTATCTCCACTTCCAGAAAGAAGCTTAGCTTTTTCTTGATCACTCTTCTTCTTTCGCTTCCGCTATGGAGCGCAGGATACAGGACTGCGGTAGTCTCGGATGATCCGGGCTATCTGCAGGTCATGCTTTCAGCCCTGTCTCTGCTTTCAGGAGATGTCACATCCCCTGATGCCGAAGCTGCCTTCTGGAAACAGTATGAATTCGAGCGTCAGGCAGGAGAGGACAGCACCCTTTCCGGATACAGGGTCTCGGAGTCATTCTCATCGCTTGACAGCTATTCATCCCCAGAGGAGGCAGATGATTCCGAGCTTGTTCTCGAGATTGCAGAGGAGACATTCACCGAAAGCGAGATGGAATACCTCCTTTCCGGGGACAGACATGCTGAAGAGTATCTGAGGATCCTGAAGGATCTTGATCTGATTATCGCTGCCAAAGTCGAGGAAGAAGGGCTCATGAGCCATTCAGTGGTTTATGCAAACGGGAATCTGATACATGAGGAGCTGTATGTATCGGCAGAGGAAGGGGATGAGTTCCTTGCTCTTGCCTCTTCCATCCTGCCTTGCCTCAAGAGCAGCGATACCCTCATCATTCCCGTAGAGATTCCAAGAACCGTATCGCTATCTGTTGATGGCCGGGCAGTCTCTCTTGTCAACGGATATATTGCGCTGGAGAAGGGAGAGCATGAGATCAGCTACGCATCCCCTGTGTATCATACTCTTGAGGAAACAGTGGCAGTCGATGAGAATACGGCTCTCAGGCCTGTTCTCGTTCCCGTATTCTCGGGACCCATGTTCATTCATTCGATTCCATTCGATGCTGATATCTACTATCAGGGGACGAAAGTTGAGAATCACATAGCAGAGAATGGCTCTGTTCCATTCACCGTTGCTGCTGTGCGGAGCGGATTCGCTCCATATTCGGTGCAGGCTACAGCTGCTCCGTATTCGCGGATAGATATAGAGCTCAGGCCTGAATGGATGAGTGAGAATGATATGATAGAGCGCAGCAAGGGAAGATTCTATTCGCTTCTTCTCTCGACGCTCCTGTCTTTTGGGCTGCAGGTCGCAGCCAATTCGGTTTCGGATATATTCCCTGACTGGGGGATAGCACCTGTCGGTGCTGTATTTGCAGGCATAAGCGTTGTACAGCTTGTCGAGCTTATGGATTCTGCTTTCGATTATTTCCAGGCAGCAAGGCTTGGCATGTAGGAGGATGGATGTTCTTTAGGAAATTCGGCGAGAAGATCAAAAGCCTTTTCGGAGGAAGGAAGATAGATGAGGCGTTCTTTGAAGAGCTTGAGGATACGCTTATAGAAGGCGATCTCGGAGCAAAGCTTACAGATGAGATAGTCACAGAGCTCAGGGAGATTGCGAAGAAGGAAGGACTGACTGAGGCTTCTGATCTTCAGTCCCGTATGAAGGAGATACTTTCCGGGTATATATCCGGCTACGATGAGGATCCTGGAAAGGGCCATCTTTCTGTATATATGATCCTTGGTGTCAATGGAGTCGGGAAGACAACGACGATTGCCAAGATGGCAAGATACTTTACCCAGAAGGGACTGAGCGTTGTCATGGCTGCAGGTGATACGTTCCGTGCTGCAGCTGTCGACCAGCTCGATATCCACGCAGAGCGTCTTGGAATGCGCATCGTCAAGCAGCAGATGGGTTCTGATCCAGGAGCTGTCATCTTCGATGCGATCACATCTGCCCAGGCCCATGGTGATGATCTGATCCTTGCAGATACTGCAGGACGCATGCATAACAAGGAGAACCTGATGAAGGAGCTCCAGAAGATGGATAAGGTCATCAGAGCCAAGGGAATAGAGGAAGGGCGGTATAAGAAGTTCCTCGTCATCGATGCGACCACTGGGCAGAATGGTGTATCACAGGCCATGCTGTTCAATCAGGCGGTCCATCTGGATGGAATCATATTGACGAAGTACGATAGTGCTGCAAAAGGCGGAGCACTGATACAGATCGGGCGTACGATGGGACTGCCTGTTGTATTTGTATGCGTCGGTGAGCGCTATGAGGATATAAGAAGATTCGACAAGGACAGCTTCCTTGACTCTCTTCTGGGACTTGATCAATGAAGAAAGCGTTCGCCATTCTCTTTTCTCTTTTCCTTCTTCTATCCCTGGAGGCAGCTTATTTCGATTCCAATGCCCTTGGACAGGATCTTGGCATGAAGGAAGATCTCTCGGGAGCGGGGTATGAGGGAGAGAGCAGCGGTGGAACGACCATAATCTATCTTGATGGAGAACCAGTAAGGACACGGACTGATTCAGAGAATGGGTATACGGTATCCGAGGATGGATACAGCCTCTCCGTTGTCCTTGATAGCAGCGGACGGCGTATAAGCGATACTACTGACGAGAATGGAATGATAACAGAGCGCGTCTATAGCTATGACGGGGACAGACTGAGCTCTGTGGCAATAACAGATGGCAGCGGGATAAGCAGGATTATCGAGTATATCGATACTCCAGGAGGTCATCTTGCAGGACTTTCCGGTGATGAGCATAGCTATCTTACGCCGTTTTACTACGTCTATACCCTTGATGGGGATTCGGTTAAGGTGTCACTGCATACCGATGGAAGCGGAGATGAGCCTCTTTTTATACCTGATCCGGCTGTCTACTCAGTCGATGAGAATGGCAACTGGTCGGGAACCGTGACAGAGGAGGATGGCACGGAGGTTTCACGTGTATTCTCCCCTGAGGGAAGGCTTATTTCATTCCGGAGCGGAGAGAGAAGCGAGTCCTATTGCTATGGAGAAGAAGGGGAGATTGTGCAGTCTGATGTGATAGAAGGCAGTGTACGTACCGTATCGGATTACACTGATGGTAAGCTTCTCCATGAAGATATCTACATTGATGATACTCTGCGGAAAAGCCGGACATACAATGAGGATGGGTCTATTGAGGAGATCCGGTACAGGGACGGAAAGAGGAAGAGCCTCATACTGTTTGACAGCGATGGACTGAGAATAAGACGAGTGGAGAATTTCAGATGATTTTCAGCCTTGCCTTCCGGTACAGCTTCTCATCGACAGGAAGACACAGGGCAAGAAGCATCAGGCTTGCCCTTACTGTAGCAGTCTCGATTGCAGCAGTCCTCATCGTCATCTCTGTCATGGAGGCGCTGCAGGAAGGGCGGCTTGAGAGAATCAGGGCTGTGCGTTCATTCGATACAATTGTTCCAGGGAATCATGCAGATGAGATCCGTGAGCTCTATCCTGATCTAGAGGTATTCTCATATGGAGAAGCTGAAGCTCTCATTTCAGGCCGTGCTGTCCGTGTGAGATTCATTGATGAGGACTATGACGGTGGCGTCATAATGCTTCAAGGCAATCAGGAGGGGCTTGTTGTCTCATACCCTGTGATGCTCTCTCTTCCTGAAAGCGGTTCAGCTTCACTTCTGCTTCTATCAAAGGGAAGAAGCGGAAGAATGCTTCCATCCTCTGTGGATGTGTCCGTCAGCGGTATATTTACGACAGCGATGGGACGGGAATTCGATGGGATATATGTGTTCATGCCCCTTTCTGCCATGCCTGAAGGCGTGTCCATGCATACCGCAGTCAAAGGCAGGGATGTATCATCAGAGCTGCAGATGATGGGGGCGGAAAGCTGGAAGAAGAGCGAGAGCGCGCTCTATTCTGCATTGATGCTTGAGAAGCTGATGATGTACATGGTTCTTTTCCTCCTGTTTATCATAATAGCTGTCTCTATGAAGCAGATGATCAGGATATTCTACAGGGAGAGACGGGCCGAGATCGCAGAGCTCATGATACTCGGGATGGAAAGAGGCCGCATGCATCTTTCATTCTTCCTCTCATTCATGATAGTGCTCATACTGGGTATTGCAGTGGGATATCTTTCAGCCAGGCTTCTGCTTTCTCCCGCGGGAATCTATCTTGACAGCATCCTCCATCGTGGCTCTGAGCTGTTCATTCCTTATAATGGATTCATAGTCCTTTCGCTCTATCTTATAGTCATAGCGCTCGTATTCTCCATTCTGGAAGGCCGGAAGACAGAGCGCTCATCATTCAAGGAGGTGACAGGTGAGTGATGCGCTGAGACTTGAGAACATCCATAAATCCTTTCCTTCTCCATCTGGAGGAAGCCTTTCCATCCTTTCCGGCATAGATCTCTGTGTAAAGGAAGGGGAGATTGCTGCTATAGAAGGAAGAAGCGGCTCTGGTAAATCCACTCTGCTTTACATCGCGGCCCTTCTTTCCCCTCCGGACAGCGGCACTGTTGAGATACTTGGACGTGATGCATCATGCATGGGAATGAAGGAAAGACTTGATATCAGAAGAAGAAGTATAGGATTCGTATTCCAGTCCTCCCTGCTCCTTGCTGACTTTACAGCGCTGGAGAATGCGGCAATGCCTTTGCTGATACAGGGAATGAGCAGGAAGAATGCATATTCCAGAGCACTGGAGATGCTCAGGATGCTGGATCTGGAAGACAGAAAGGACCATAGGCCTGATAAGCTATCGGGCGGGGAGAAGCAGAGGGTAGCTATTGCCCGTGCGCTTTCAGCAGAGCCGGCTTTGATCTTTGCCGATGAACCTACAGGATCGCTGGATGAGAAGAGCGCTGGATGCGTGGAGGATATGCTTCTCTCTGCAGCCCGGACTGCAGGGGCTGCGCTTGTGTATGTGACGCATAATCCAGAGTTCGCAGCAAGGGCTGACCGGACTTTCCTGCTATCGGAAGGAAGGCTTTCGGATGTCTGAGTTCTCATCGCTCTATATCCCCAGAAAGTGCGGAGCAGGCCTTGGCGCTGACAGGAAAATCGCCTTCATGCTTCCCATGGCTCTGATTCTGCTGATAGCAGCTGTTCTTGTCTTTGCCCTTGTATTCATCCAGTCTGTCTCCGGGACTATAGAGCGCATGCTTGAGCTTCTGGGCCGCGGTACGGTCTTTGTGCAGTCAGAATATCCTCCTGATTCTCTGATTATCCCATATGATGCCGAGGTTTCTCCTTCAAAGCTTCTTGAAGGCCTTGTATATTCAGAGAATGCGGAGGGATCTGCATTCATCCATGCTGTCGGTCCTGGGTATTTCGATGGAATGAGAGGGGAGTATCTTGATGTGGAAATCCAGGATGGCGATGCTCTCAATCCTGCTGTGATATCATCAGCTATGGCAGAAAAGCTATCTGTCGGCTTAGGGGACAGGATGACGCTCCTTCTCTATCAATCTGATAAGAACAGGACCCGTCCGCTTCTTCTGACTGTGAGCGGCATATTCCAATCTGTCTATCCGCAGCTTGACAGCTCACTTATATACATTCCTCTTGATTCATCCGGATACGCCCCCGATGGCTATGAGATCCTTCTTCCGGAGGGATATGGCTCAGAAGGCCTTGAGGAAGAACTGGGTAAGGCAGGATTTCCTGCATTGAGCTATATGGATATGTACAGCAGTATCTACAGCAATGCTGTATCCTCGATCAATGCCCTTTATCTGATATTCATGGCAGTTGCCCTTCTTGCAGCCTACTTTGCCTGTGATGCAGCATATGTCTATATATCGAGGGACAGGGAGGATATAAAGATACTGGTTATGCTTGGATCTCCTGTTTCTTTGATCAGGTCACTGTACATGATGATCACCATGGCAGGAACAGCAATCGCTGCATCGGCAGGTGCTGTTATCGGGATAGTGCTGGGGCTTCTTTCTCCATATGCATTCCAAGCCATCTCGCTCTCCGATCCTGCTATACTGAGCTACTATGTGATGTCATTCTCTGTCAGCATACCATGGGCCAGGGTCATTCTTATGATCATTCTCATGCTCTCAGTCGCATTCATAAGCGTGGAGTTATCTCTATTCCGTCTTATAAAGAGAATGAACTGATCTTCAGAGGTATTTGGCAGAAGAGGAGTGGGAAGGACTGGAAGCTGAGCGGACTTGCCAATACAGCACCTTAAATCACAGTCTGAATGAAGAACGGCTGCAGAAGGAATATCCGATCAAGTGCCGCATATTGCAGATAAGGCTATTCACTGATAGTATTTCACCGTGAATCTTGAAGCATTTCAGCTCGGAACAAGCGGTATGATGCCGCTTCCTGGGCGTTTTCTTACATCTGTGCTTGTCCGCCGTGACGGAGATCTATTTCTCTTCGATTCGGGAGAGGGTACGCAGGTTTCCATGAAGATGCTGAATCTTAGATGGAAGAAGATCTCTGCTATCTTCATCTCCCATATGCATGCAGATCATGTTACAGGGCTGCCTGGCATGCTTATGCTCTCATCCCAGGTGGACAGGACTGAGCCACTGTACATCTTCGGTCCAAGCCGGCTTCAGGACTATATCGAGTCCCAGCGCCACATCCTTGATATGTACATAAACTATGAGATCAAGGTAATCCCTGTTGATACAGGAATCGTGTACACAGGAGATGGCTTTACGATCCAGGCTTTTCCGTTGATGCACACAAAGCCGTGCTTTGGCTATTCCCTTGTCGAGGAGAGGAGGAAAGGGGAGTTCTTCCCTGATAAGGCAATTGCTCTCGGAGTTCCGAAGGGAAAGCTCTGGGGGACACTCCAGAGCGGGACGCCAGTGACGCTTGAGGATGGCAGGGTGATCACCAGTGATATGGTCATGGGACCGCCCAGGGAAGCAAGGAAGATAAGCTATGTCACTGACACGATGTACTTCCCTGAGATTGCTGATTATGTCCATGATTCCGACATCCTTTTCTGCGAAGGCATGTTCGAGAAATCCCTAGTGGAGACAGCAAGGGAGAAAAAGCATATGACTGCGTATGAGGCAGGAATCATAGCCCGGGACAGCGGCAGTCTGAAGCTCTGCCTCCAGCATTACTCTCCGCGCTATAGCGACAGAGAACTGAAGATGCTTTTAAGGGATGCTCAGGAGGTATTTCCTGAGACTGTGCTTACACGGGATCGCATGTCCTTCGATATTCCTCTGAAGGACAACACTGAGGCTCAGAATAGCTGATAGAGGATTATACCGGCAAGACCGCATCCTGCCATGACGGCAATCGGGTTCGGCTTCCATATCCTGAGTATCGCAAATGAAGCGATGAAAAGCCCTGCGGCGATGATGTCTATGGTCTCAAGGCCTGCTGAAATGCCATCAGCGCCATAAAGAGCCATTGATATCAAAGATAAGGCTGCGGATGCGATCATTGCGATCACTGCAGGCCTTATTCCCTTGAGTATTCCCTGCACCGATGACAATCCCCTTGCCTTGTAGTAGATGAAAGCCAGGAATGTGACGATGAAGCATGCGGGGAGGATGCATCCGAGAGTCGCAACAAGGGCTCCGGGGATTCCTGCTACCTGGATGCCGACGAATGTGGCGCTGTTTATCGCTATAGGCCCTGGCGTCATCTCTGATATCGTCATGATATCAGCAAACTGAGCCATTGTAAGCCAGGAATGCACTTCTATTGCCTGATGCTGTATAAGCGGCATTGCAGCATAACCGCCGCCTATGCTGAAGAGACCTATCTGGAAGAATGCGAGAAGAAGATCAAGATAGACCATTTTCCCTCCTTCCGGATATAAAGCCGATTGCTCCTGCTGCTATGATTATAATAAGAATGCTTACAGAGAATACCCTGAGGGCAATGAATGCTGCTATGAGTACGATGACCGGCAGTATCCGCTTTTCAGATAGTATTGACTTCGTCATAGTTATGACAACATCTGTGACAACCGCAGCAACCCCTGCTATCATTCCAGCCATCGCCATCGATACGAATCTGTTTGCCCTGAATGCTTTATAGAACATCGAGATCACCGAGATGATGACAAAGGGCGGGATTATCGTTCCAAGTATTGCTGTAAGTGCTCCTGGTATGCCAAGGGTCTTGTATCCGATAAGGATCGCGGCATTTACAGCTATCGCTCCAGGCGAGGACTGCGCTATAGCAGTCAGATCAAGCATCTCTTCCTCTCCCAGCCATCCAAGGTCATCGACGAACTTCCTCTTCATCAGAGGAACAATGACGAATCCGCCTCCGAAAGTGAAGGCGCTTATCATGAAGACAGAAGAGAATAATTTCCAGTATTTTCTAAGTTTCTTATCCATGATGATATAGAAAACCTCCCTGAAAAGGGAGGCGCGGGAGCTACCTTGATGCTTCTTGGAGAAGTGTTTCCCCGTCGATCCTCCTGTCTCCAAGCGAAACAATGCTGCATGGTGCGAGATCCCTTGCTGCCCATTCTGCCTCTTCTTTGCTGTAAAGCGGAAGAATGGCATAGAACCATCCGTTCTCTCCGAATACAAGAGTATCTTCGCCGAATGCAGCTTCGATTCCATCTTCTGTCAGGCCATCTCTTTCCTGCAAGGCGACGATGGAAAGATCGTAATGGCCATTTACAGCATCATCGGTCTCCATTCTGAGCACATCGTGGAATGTGAGCATGACAGGTGCTTTCTCTGTTTCCTTCTCGACTTCCACAGGTACCTCAACAGTCTTCACGATCTCAACAGGGACTTCCTTTACAACTTCTACCGGAACCTGCTTCTCTACAACGACCTCGACAGGAACTTCCTTGATAACCTCTACCGGTACCTGTATCTCTCTGATGATCTCGACAGGAACCTCAACAGTCTTAACGACCTCGACAGGAACTTCCTTGACTACTTCTACTGGCACTTCCTTCTCGACGATTCTCTCAATCACCTTTGCCTCTTCGCCGTTTCCTGTGCCGAGAACCGATGCATCGACCTTGCCCCTTGCCATCGGATCATCCTTTGGCGCGGTATAGAGCGGGCTGTCATATGCATTAGGCGCAAGCTTGTCTATTGTCTCGCTGTAATCGGGTTCTCCTCTTCTTCCGACCATCACTCCGATCTGGATGAGCACGAGTCCGATCAATACAGGAAAGAGCTTGACGAGGACGGAATAGATCTGTTCTTCTGTAATCTGGTATGCCGGAACGATATAGCTGATGAATATCAGAACAAAAACCGCAAGAACAATAAGCGAAATGACTATGCTTGTTATGACAAGCTTTGCTGTGTTTGAAGGTCTGGCCATGTTTCCTCCGAGTATACCAAAGTACGCTTATGTTGTTATCATAGCATTGTCATATAATGAAAACAAGGATAAAGTTTCTCTTTTTAGAAAACGTATTTTCCTTCTTGCAATAGTTTTCCGCACATTTTCAGCGGAAAAGGGAGGAGAAATGCGCGGGGAGGATATCAATGGCTCTGATAATAAAGAAGAGTGAAGAGGGAAGTGCAGAGGAGGCTGGAAGGCTTCTGTGTTCGGGAATGGTGGGGATCATTCCGTGCGATACGATCTATGGACTTTCCGGCTGTGTCTCGGAAGAAATAGCGGAAAGACTGTATGAGATAAAGCGCCGTCCCCAGTCCAAGTCTTTCATAACGCTTATGACACTAACAGACCTTGCATCATCCTCGCTTGATGTTCCTGATGATATAATCGAGCGATGGCCGGCTCCTTTTACGGCTATCCTGAAGGATTGCAATGGAGAGACGCATGCAGTACGCATACCTTCGGATGACTATGTGCAGCGGGTGCTGGGCATTTCCGGGCCGATATATTCGACTTCCGTGAATTTCTCAGGGGAGAAGAGCCTTCTTGCTTTTGATGACATCCTTCCTGTATTTGACGATCTCGTTGATTTCATAATAGAAGACCCCTTCGTCTCCGGAGGGTTGCCTTCTACTCTTATCGATGCGACTGTGCACCCATATAAAGTGCTCAGGCAGGGAGCTTACATCATCTGACGATTCTACGTGCTTCCATATAGTAGCGCTTCTCCTCTGCATGCCCGATGGAGAATGTCTTCCTAGGATATGCCTTATCGCGTAGGATTGCTTCAAAGAATGTCTCTTTGTGGATATCTGGGAGGATTATGCCGATGTTCCCATCTTCCTTGGCCAGTGCTATTGTCTCATCTTTGCCGTGGATGTAATCAACACGGCAGGCATTCTCTTCCAGAAGAGCGTCGATCACGCTCTGGATTATCCATGCAGAGAGTGATTTTTCCGTGCCTCCTGTTTCGTAGACGGTGAACCTTCCGCTTCTGTCTGTGACGATGAAGCATCCGGATTTTCCGTTGATGGCTTTGACCGCATCGTCCAGATCCGCTTCATCATGCTTTCTGATAGAAGCGCAGAATCTTCCGAGCACATTGTCGAACTTATCCAGGCTAAGACCGAAGAAGACTCTGTGTATCGGTTCGAACATAAGGCCTTCATCGAATATGTTCTCGATCTCTACAAGAGCATAGCGTGCAGGGTGATCCTTCCTTTCTTCTTCGCTCAGTGTTTTCTTTATATCCTCCCAGGAGCTTTTGGCCGTTGCCAGACTGTGGTTTCCGTCTCCCATGGCGAAAAGCAGCGGGTTCGATCTATCGAGTCCGCTGTATATCCTCTCAATTGCGGATAATACCTCTGATACATCCTCGTCTGATGAGACGATATATCCTGTCAGATGCCCTCCGCCGAGCATGAGCTCTGTATCGTATGCTATTTCTAGCGTGTCCCTCTTATCTCTGAGCCTTTCGATGACTGCACGGTCCGGATCGGATATAAGCACCATTATGTGCGGTACTTCAAGGACAGCGTTCTTCCGTATCTCCTTTCTAGGAGGAATCCTTGAGAGTATCGTTCCCTCTGTCGCTCTTATAAGGGAAAGGGAATCGGGACTATAGTCATATTCCTCAAGATCGAGTTTGCCAACAAGTCCGAATCTTGTTCCTGTTTCCGTCCTTCTCTCAACGAGAACGAATGATGAGGGAAGCGTTCTGAAGACTCCATCACTGAGATATTTCTCCATTGTCCTGTCGATTCTGGTTATGCGTTCTTTCTTGTCATCATCCTCAAGATATACCTCGGGTAGCGTTATATGCAGTGTAGATGGTGCGTCTTTTATGAATTCCTCTGCTTTTTCCCAGTAGCTTCTGTCAGAAGTGAACTGGTCGCAGGCAACAACTGCCCATTTCTCAAGATCGATTCCCTCTCTGGGAACAAGTATGTCAGCTGGTGAAAATCCAAGATCTTTCATAAATCCTCCTCCGATATTATAGCAGTAGAAGATGCAATGTTGTATTTTTTATAGGGTATGAAGCGTCTGATAATAATCGGAGGAAACGCTCCGGGAAAACTATGCATAGACAGAAGCCTGTATTCTGAGGTCATCGCTGCGGATTCCGGGTTCGATACTGCAGAAAGGCTGGGGATAGAGATTGACAGGGCCGTAGGGGATTTCGATTCTACTGGATTCAGGGACAGGCTGATAGCAAAGGGCTTCGTTCCATGTTCCCATGATAAGGACTGCTCCGATACAGAGCTTGCTGTAAGAAGCGGTGCGGGGGATTATGATCTTATCGGAGGAGGAGAGGGACGGATCGATCATACTCTCGAGCTCTTGTCCATGATGCAGCGCCTGGGAGCTCCATGTGTCTGGTATATGGCTGCCGATACTGTGTTCAGGATTGACAGAAAGATCCAGATCCTGATCCCTGCCGGAACTGATATCTCCTTTTTCGCGCTCTCTGGAACAGTGCATGTCCATACAGAGGGGCTTGTATGGGAGCTTGATTCATTCCCGCTTTCATCAGCATCCGTCTCTCTCTCAAACAGAGCTGCAAAGGATTGTATAACAATCGATCCTGATGGTGTTGTGATGGCCCGTGTCGCTCCAGAAAGCTTCTGCAGGCTTCATCTCAGGGCTGTTGTCCGGTAACATTCTGGGTGCTATTATTCATATATGCTTGCATTCAGAAGGATACTTGCATTTTCCTCAAGGATACATTCCTATCTTCTGGCGCTGTATCTGTTTTTTGCGCTGCTTTTCGTGCTGTTCCTCTATTTCCCCGTAAGTGAGGTCCTTGTCACATTCGTGACGGCATTCCAGATGGTTCTTGGCTGGACCATATTCCTTGAAGGTAGCTGGATAATCCTTGCATCGGTGTATCAGCTCTTCTATTCCCATGTTGCCTGTGTATCTCCGATCATAATGACTGTTCTGCGTCTTGCCGCATATTTTGCCATATCGATTATCCTTGATATCCTGAATACCATTATCGTGAGCGGTTTCTCATATGGAGGTACATTATGATCTATGCACTCCGCGGTGCAACAACTGTCGAAAAAGATACTCCGGAAGCAGTCGACAGCGCTGTGAAGGAGCTCATGGCTGAGATATTCAATGCAAATTGTCTTTCGGAAGATGAGATAATCTCAGTGATCTTCTCCCAGACAAAGGATATAAGATCCAGAAATGCCGCAGCGGCATGCAGACGTGGTGGATTCTGTGCCTCCGCTCCTCTTTTCTGTGTTCAGGAAGCAGATACCGAAGGCTCTCTTCCTCTTGCAGTGCGTGTGATCATCACTGTTGAGAAAAGCGAAAAGAAACCTGTGATGGTGTATCTCCGCGGAGCTTCCGTTCTCCGTCCGGAGTGGAAAAGATAGGGAAGTCATGAAAGCATGCAGTACTCTCTGATCCATATAGATCGGATAAGCGCTGAGAGCTATAGCTGGAGCTGATTGCAGAAAATCCCAGAAACCTCCGGAAAGGTCCCCGGGATCTTAGTAGGTATCAGAGTCTCTTTGTATTCAGGGCTCTTATTGCATTCAGCACTGCAATGACCATGACGCCGACATCGGCGAAGATCGCAAGCCACATGTTTGCAATCCCCATAGCGCCGAGAACAAGGCATATGAGCTTGATGCCTAGTGCGAATACGATGTTCTCATAGACTATGCGGAGGCATTTCTGCGAAATGCGTATTGCTTTCGCTATCTTCATCGGATCATCATCCATCAGGACCACATCGGCAGCTTCGATAGCAGCATCCGATCCCATTGCACCCATCGCGATGCCTATGTCTGCCCGGCCAAGGACCGGTGCATCGTTTATTCCGTCTCCGACGAATGCCAGTTTCTCCTTCCTTCCTTCTGACTGCAGAAGCTCCTCTACTTTTCCAACCTTGTCCGCAGGAAGAAGATTGCTGTACTCCTCATCAATGCCTAGCTCAGATGCAACGCTCTCTGCGGCTTTCTGCCCATCGCCTGTAAGCATCACTGTTTTTCTTATACCGATATCCTTCAGGGCTGTTATTGCAGCCTTTGACTGCTTTTTGATCACATCTGATATGACTATATGGCCAGAGTACCTGCCATCGATGGCAACGTGTATGATAGTGCCAGTGCTGTGACACATTATCGGGTCGATACCAAGGGAATGCATCAGCTTATCATTTCCGCAAGCTATATCATGTCCGTCAACGACGGCTTTGATTCCATTCCCGCTTATTTCTTCGATATCCGATACCCTGGATCTGTCTATTTCCATTCCATAAGCTTTCTGCAGGCTTTTCGATATAGGGTGGGATGAGGCGCTCTCTGCAAGCGCGGCATACTCGATTATCTTCTCGTCATCGATCGTTCCATGGTGTATTCCATTCACCTCGAACACACCTTCTGTAAGGGTTCCTGTCTTATCGAAGACAACTATCTTCGTCTTTGACAATGTCTCGAGATAGTTCGAGCCTTTTATCAGGATGCCTGCATTGCTGGCTCCCCCGATGCCGGCGAAGAACGAAAGTGGGATGGATATGACGAGTGCGCATGGACATGATATGACAAGGAACGTCAGGGCTCTGTAAGTCCAGCTCTCCCACATCGGCTGATTCCCGGCCAGGATCAGGAAAAGGGGAGGAAGAATGGCAAGGGCAAGAGCAGAGAGGCAGACTGCGGGGGTGTATACCCTGGCGAACTTCGATATGAAGTCCTCGGATCTGGATTTCCTGGAACTTGCATTCTCGACAAGATCCAGGATTTTTGAGACAGTCGATTCTCCGAACTCCTTCTCTGTCCTTATCTTCAACACTCCTGTAAGGTTTATCGATCCTGAGATTATCCCATCGCCTTCATGGATATCCCTTGGAAGGCTTTCACCTGTCAGTGCACTAGTGTTGAGAGATGAGGATCCTTCGATGACAACACCGTCGATAGGAACCTTCTCCCCAGGCTGTACAATGATCACGGATCCTCTTTCCACATCCTCAGGATCAACGCGCTCAAGCTTCCCATCCTTCTCGATATTAGCATAGTCGGGGCGTATATCCATCAGCTCTGTGATGTTCTTCCTGCTCCTGCCTACAGCATAGCTCTGGAAGAGCTCCCCCACCTGATAGAAAAGCATTACAGCCACAGCTTCTGTGTAATCCCCGCTATTCTCATAAATGGCCAGAGCAATTGCTCCGACAGTTGCGATTGCCATCAGAAAGCACTCATCGAATACCTGTCCGTTTATTATTCCCCTCGCAGCTTTGAGGAGGATATCATAGCCGACAATCAGGTATGCCGCCATATAGAGTGCGAAGCGGGGTATTCCTGATACAGGGATAAATGATAACGCCACTGTCATCAGCATGGATAGCACTATGCGTATCAGCATCAGCTTCTGCTTTCTGTTCATTGTTTTCCTCTCAGATGAAGACTTCGCAGTCTCTTTCGACTCTCTTGCAGTTCTTTCTGACGTTATCCATCACCAAGTCCCTGTCAGCGCCTTCCTGGAATTCGACGATCATCTTCTGTGTCATGAAATTCACAGTGCATGCCTTGACTCCATCTGTCCTTGATGCAGCATTCTCCATTTTATTTGCGCAGTTAGCGCAGTCGACTTCGATTCCGTATATCTTCTTCATGGGGCTGTTCCTTTAACAATTAAACAATCTTTTAATTGTTGATTCAATAATAATCCTCCATCTGCTGTACGTCAATAGAGGAAAAGCCATTTCCGAAAGATGATGAAAACATTATCATTGAAGTATGTCATATCCATCATTGCCGCATGATCATGGGCAGAATGCAGAGAAGCTCATTGCGCATCTTCCCTCAGAGGGAAGCTTTCAGACCCTTTCATATATCTTCAGCCAGCTTGGCGATGAGAGCAGGCTTAGGATCTTCTGGGTTCTCTGCCATCTTGAAGAGTGCGTGATAAATCTCTCTTCGATCGTGAATATGTCAAGTCCTGCCGTCTCCCACCATCTCAGACAGCTCAAGGCCGGGAATCTGATTGTCAGCAGGAGAAGCGGGAAAGAGGTGTATTATAAAGCTGCCGATACAGAGAAATCGAGGCTCCTCCATTCAATGATAGAGAGCCTCATGGAGATTGAATGCCCTGATATCAGAGAGATCTGATTCTTTTGATAAGGGTATCTATATGATCATGGCTTAGAGCAGGGTTGAGCAGGGTGAACTTAAGCATCACCTGGTCTTTGTAGACTGTCTGGCCGATTATTATTCCTTCCTGCATCAGCGCTCTTCTTGCATTCCTGTTTCTGTCATCACCGCCACAGAGAGCAAAGACGACAGAGCTGAGCTCGGGCTTGACAGGTGCGATGAATTCGCTGTCGGAGGATATGCATCGATAGAAATATGATGCGTTATCCATCATCCTGTCTATGATCTTCCTGTATCCGTCGCGCCCTCTCATCCTGAAAGCCATGTAGACTTTCAATGCATCAAAGCGCCTTGTCGTCTGCATTGATTTTCCGACGAGGTTTATGTATCCGTCCTCCTCATCCTCCTTTCTGTTGAGGTAATCGGCATGGAGCTGGAACGCTTCAAGCTCCGAACCGTCCTTCACCAAAAGCGCGGAGGCGCTGATAGGTATCAGGAACATCTTGTGGAAGTCCACTGTGATCGAGTCGGCAAGATGCAGTGACGATACTCTGTCACTGTAGCTTGAGAGGATCGCTCCTGATCCATATGCCGCATCTGCATGAAGATACATGCCGTGCTTATCTGCGATTTTCCTGAGAGCTTCCAGATCATCAATGCTTCCGAAGTCGGTAGTACCTGCTGTCGCTGCGATCATGAAAGGAATGAATCCATCTGCCTTATCCTCCATAATGATTCTCTCCGCCTTCTCTGTATTGATGCGGCAGAATTCATCGACAGGAAGCTTGACTACGGCATTGTATCCAAGTCCGAGGATATGGGCACCTTTGTCGAAAGAGAAGTGGGAGATCCCCGAAACGTAGATCCTGAGCTTATTCAAGAGCGGGGGAAGGCCTTCCTTCTTCACATCGTATCCGAGCTTATCGAGAAAACGGTCCCTGTGGATTATCATGGCAGAGATGTTTGACTGGCTTCCGCCCGATGTGAATGTACCGTCTGCGCCTTCTCCATATCCGAATATCGAGAGAAGCTCATCCACAACCCTCACTTCGATCTCTGTAGCCGCCGGTCCCTGATCCCAGCTGTCCATGCTGCTGTTGAATGCGGCGATCATCAGCTCGGATGCAATTGTCTCGATAAGGACAGGGGAGTGGAGGTGCGGCATATAGGAAGTAGACCATGTCCGGAGCATATGCGGAATGATATCCTTCCTGATGCTGTCCATCATCCCATTCCATCCGTCTCCCTTGCCTGGGAGGACTGGAAGGGAGCTTATCAAGGATCGGAGTCTTACCGGATCTATTCCTGAGTAGGCCCTGTCGTCCTCCATCGATGATAGAATGGCTTCAAGCATCTCATTGACAGCCTTTGCCAGTGCCTGTTTTTCCCTCTCTCCAGAGGAGAGGACTGTGATGTCATCGATACCTGATCTCACGGTCAAGCTCCATAGCTGCTGACGAGAAAATATCGAGCATGGTATCGATCTCGCTGTCAGAGACAGTCAGGGCACAGAGGCATCTCATGACACTTCCGTTCCTTCCACCCTTTTCCATGATGAGTCCGCGCTCAAAGCATCTTTTCTGAATCTGGGCGGCAATCTCACTGCTGGGTACGGGATTACCCATTATGTCCTTCTTTCCTGCAGGATCTATGAACTCTATCCCAATCATGAGCCCCCTGCCGCGCACATCGCCTATTATCGATATTTCATTCTTGAGATCCATCAGCGCATTCCTGATGATATCTCCTTTTCTCTTTACTTCCTCAAGGAATCCGGGCTTCGATATCGTCTCAAGCACAACGGTGCCTGCAGCCATCGCAAGCTGGTTGCCACGGAATGTGCCTGCGTGGGCACCTGCGGTCCATGCATCAAGGTCCTTATTGTATACGACGACGCTCATCGGCTGGCTGCCTCCGATTGCCTTGCTCATCAGAATGACATCAGGAACAATACCCGCATCCTCGAATGCCCAGATATCCCCGGATCTTCCCATTCCGCACTGGATCTCATCAAGGATGAGAGGTATAGAGAGTTCCTCTGTCACTCTCCTAACAGTCTTTAGGAATGAGCGTGGGGCAGGGATTACTCCTCCCTCTCCCTGTATGGCTTCCAGAATGACAGCTGCTGGGCGTGTAACACCGCTTTCCGGGTCCTTGAGCATTCTCTCAAAATACGCAGAGGCAGCTTTCTCTCCCGCTTCTCCTCCAAGTCCGAACGGGCATCTGTATGAATAAGGATATGGCATGAACTGCACGCCAGGCATAAGATTCTGCACCTTGTTCTTCGCATTATGGTTACCGGTAAGGGCGAGGGCTCCATGGCCCATTCCATGATAACCGCCGGAGAATGCCATCACCGATCCTCTTCCTGTCGCAGTCTTGCAGAGCTTGATAGCAGCATCGGTAGCATCTGTTCCTGAGGGTGAGCAGAACTGTATCTTTGCATTTGTCCTTAGCTTTTCCGGAAGGGTTGAGAATATCGCCTCGACGAATCTGTCTTTTGCAGGGGTTGTGAGGTCGAGTGTATGGAGAGGGGCTCCTGATGATATAAGGTCGATCATCGCCTTATTCACGCTGTCGTTATTATGCCCGAGAGCAAGCGTTCCTGCTCCGCAAAGGAAATCGAGGTATCTTCTGCCATCTGCATCCTCTACCCATGATCCTTTTGCCTTTACGAGAGCTACAGGGAATTTCCTGGGATAGCTCCTTGCTGATGACTCAAAGTCACTCTGACGGTCAGTGAAGTACTTGTTGCTGTGTGTGTTCATGTCCTTTCTGTCCTTATTCCATGATTATCATTCCGGCTGTGCCGATTCCTCTTTCTTAGTCTCCCGGCAACGCCGGGGATGCAAGGGCAATGATAACAGCGCCATCCTCTCTTGGCTAGATGGAAAAAACAAAAACACAGAGAAATACGATATCAAGCAAAAGAAAGAGGCCCTTGTGAGCCTCTTCAGTTCATGTATTAGCCTTCGGCGCTTGTCTTGGCGTCCTGGATTTCCTTCCTTCTCTCCTTGCAGAGCTTTCCGATTTCAGCAAGTGCCTTTCTCGCTCTTGCTCCTGATACCTTAATGCCTTTCTCCTCGAACCTCTTATTCTCAGCAAGATATGTCTCAAACTGCGAGACAAGCTCCTCATGAATTGTCATTGAAAACTCCTTTGTGTCTGATTTCAAATATATATCATAGCATACTGGCTACAGAAAACAATGGATACTTTTTCTTTTATATGATGTAGCACAAGGAAATCCTGAATTGGATATCATTCTCCGTTCTTCCTTCCTCATTGTTGTAGTTGAGGAAGATCAGCCCTGTAAGTGATGATGATACCTTAAGATTATCCATTATGTAGTAATCACCAGCTGCCTGAAGCCTGATTGAATGGGTGAAAGGCTTTGAGTCATCGCCCTTTGCGTATACCGTCATCAGATTCTTCGTGCCATACAATCTGTATTCAGCAATGAACCCTGCTTTGTAGTGGAATGGCTCCCTGTAGGAGAAGGAAAGATGGACGACTGTCTGGTCTCCTCCTCCGGGATAGCCCAATGTATAAAGGTCATAGATGCCATATGCTGAGCGCTGATTGCGTATTGCGACGACGAAATCAAGGGGGAAGGAGGAATCGCTCTTCCCGTCCCTGAGATAGAAATAGGGGCTCATGTATGTAAGCTCGATTGAGCTTTCAAGAAATCCGTTGCCAATGGGATGGCTGGTATCGAGACCGTACTGGACACCTATCGCATTCGGCCTTGGATCACTGCCATCAGTGCTCTCGAATGGTATATTGAAGTCATCTACAGCTATTGCAACGTGCTGTGACAAACCCTTGATGATCGCCATATCCCACTCGACCTGCAGGAAGGAGTTTGTATTTCCCGCTATATAGAGATTGTGGAAGAACATCATAGGATTGAGTATCTGGAGATCGAGCACAGATGAATCGTTCTGGTAGACTATCGCTTCCGTCACAGCCATCCTGTGCTTTCCATTATCCATAGTCCAGTCGAAGCGGTGGGACATGAACATCTTTATGCCTGTGAAGGCATTCGTATTCTGGTCGAATATGAGATCGGAAGCATACTCGGTTCCATTGATTATGATGGTGTTATCTTCATTTCTCTCAATGTACTGCGAAGGGTGTGGGAAGAATGAGAGCATGAATGTGTATTTGAACGTTGAGGAGAAGAATGAGAGTGAGAGCGCATTATGGTAGGGCAGCGATCCATCCACGATGAAGTTTCCTGTCTTTCCAGCACCATAGTTGAATCTCTCGCGGCCGATAAGCACGCTGTACCAGCTGTCTGCGGCACTCAGATATGCTCTGTACGGGAAATTCATCGAGAAGTCCTGGAAGTTCTTCGCTGAGAAATCCGTGAAAGATGCAAGGAACGGGATGTTCGTCATGAATACTTTCGATCCGGAGGGCGTTCCGGTATGGACGGTATTCGTCACCGGGAATCTGAAAAGAAGCGTTACGCGGTCCTTCACCGAGAGCGAGAGATCGAGATCGAGGAAGTGGGGCTTATCCCTGTCCCATGTCAGATACTTATCCTGATTCTGATACCCGTATTCGATGCCGGATGCTGCCGCATTCTCAAGATTCATGAAATCGACTCTGTCGCTGAATGAGGTGTTCCCATGTATGTAGATCTCAGGCTGGAGCTTCATAGAGTAGTCGAATGTGAAGACTTTATCGCTTTCCTTTCCCTTCACCATCGTGATGAGCTTATCGTATACTCTCTTCTCCGGCAGGGACATATCATATGATGACAATGAATCAAGATGGATCCTCGCTTCGCCATATGTGTACGGCCTTGTCATATTCACCTTTCTGCCGATTGAGACAAGGAGCGTATCGAACTCTTCGTAGAAACTGGAATCAAGCGGGATGAAATCGCTCTGAGACGGAGCACTCCAGAGAAATGATGATGATATGACGATAAGGATCAGGGCTACGATTCGCTTCATATGAAAAGGATACACATTATCCGATAATCTTTCTACTTGGGAACTGTGTTATGAGACCTTGCGTCCCTTCCAGATGAATCCTTCGCCCGACAATTGCTTATACAGGCCATGCAGGTACATCATCGCAATCTGGAAAAGCGCCAGAGGGCATGCTATCGATATCCTCTTCCTCCAGTTGGCAGCACGGCATCCGATATACCATGAAAGGAAGAGAAGGGCCCATCCTGCTATAAGCACAAATAGCGAGGGAGAGAAGCTAAGATGGAAAAGGAACAGCAGCGAAAGCAGTGGAGAGAGTGCCATGTGCAGGATGATTATGACAATCAGGAGAATCGGTATGATGGTAGCCGGGCGCGGTGGGAAGACCCCTGCGATCGATCTCTCGATGCCTCTGAAAGCTTCCTTTGCAGTTCCGTACATATAGCACTTCAGATAATCGGATATCGAGACGAATGCGAAGTGCTTCTTCTTCCTTACGAAGAGACGGACTATGCCGACATCATCGCAGATGGTGCCTCTTATGCTCTTATAGCCACCTGTTTCCTCATATGCGCTTCTCTTCATCATTATGAACTGTCCGATTGCGAATGAAGCAGAGGGAATCGGGAAATGATAGACCAGGAAGTGCGGGATCATGATATTCGTGAACATCATCGCGGAGATATTCACAGTTCCCATGAAGCTCGGGCATATCTCTGTCGGGAATCCTGATATGATATCAAGATTGTTCTTCTTCATTATAGAATAGGCATGGGTGACGCAGTCCGGCGCGTGCTCTGTATCCGCATCTGTTGCAATAAGATACTCCCCCTCTGCGTGGGGTATAAGCTGAAGCAGCGCATTGATCTTGCCATTGGAGTGGAGCTTTTTCCCCGGATCTGTCTCAAAGCCCCTGATGCGAGGATCCCTTCTTGCATACTCCTCGATTATCTCGCCTGTCCTGTCTGTGCTCTGGTCGTTTATGACGAGTATCTCGAGATTCCTGTAGCTCTGTGCGATCATCGATTCCAGCAGGCGTCCAAGGGAATTCTCCTCGTTTCTGGCAGGTATGATGACGGAGATAAGAGGTCCATCTGTCTCATCTTTGACATTGCCAAGCTTCCTGAAGTGCCTCAGATTGAGCAGTGTCGCGATGAAAGAATAGACACCGATGATGAACATTACCGCCGAGAATAGTGCCAGATAGCCTTCCATCAGTTCCTGCGTCCCCTTCTGTTGTCTTTGCGGATATCATCAATGGCGGTATCGAAGGTATAGATCGATGTCGCTCTGTCGAGATACTCATCGCTTTCTTCCCATTCCTTGTTCTTGGAAAGAGCCATGGCCTTTGCCATCAGGAGGGAGTAGGTATCAAGTTTTGAGATTCCATCCATATCGGCTTCAACAGCATTTATGATCTTCAGAGCCTTTTTGTGGGATCCTCCTGCAATCGGTGGAGTATAAAGGAGACGGAATGCTTCCTGGATTGATATATAAAACTCATCAGGATATTTCTTATAAAGATCCTTCATCAGATTGCTGCTCTCCATTCCCGTTCCCATCTTCCCTGTTATGTAGTACTCAGCGGAGACCATATCGGCCTGGGCTGTAAGCCTTTCGACTTCGCTTGCGCTCTCGTCAATCGATTCATAGGCCTTCTGCTCTCTCCCGAGATGCTTTCTTGCCATATCGTCATTGCCCATATCCTTGTAGTACCTGACCATATGGTATTCGGCCCTTGATCTCTCTGTTTCTGAGATATCCTGTGCCATGTATGCCGCATATGCTTCCTCCGCATCTTCCGGAGATCCGCCGTTCTTGACGACATCCAGCATTGCCAGAAAAAGCGGATCATTGTTCATCGTACTGAATGAATCCGTATAAGCACATAATGACGCAAGGCAAAGCAGAGCCATTGGAATGATAAGCATTATGCGTTTCATCGATTGTTCTCCTCTGTATACTTTATGGCGGAAGCACAGCCTGTACTATTATAAACTGATATCCGCAACTAATGGAACAGCCAGAGAGGACTTGGCTGCATGCTCTTTTCCGGTTGCAGCAATGGATGATTCTCCGCATCCGGAGAATCCCATCCATATCATTTTATGATGCTGCAGCTTCCTGAGAGCTTACGCATGATATATCCTTCTTTGAGGGGAAGTGATGTGCGTATGGATCCCGCTTTCCCATGATCCAGCTGCTCTGTCTCGTTTCCTTCTCCATCCACAAGCACATATTCATCATCTAAAAGGAGGGGGACATCCGGTCCGATGAACTCAAGCCTGTCTCCTTTCTTTATCTGGTTGCGGATATCAAGGGCATATGCACCATCCTCTGTCTTCTCCCTGACGCTTCCGAGGAATATGTAGTTCCTTTCATAGCCATAGCTTGTAGGGCGTGATACATCTGCTGTATCTATAGCATCCGAGGAGAAGAAGAAACCTGTGGTGTATTCTCTGTGCGAGACGTCAAAGAGATCACGCTTGTACATATCAAGATCAGGGACTCTGTCTATTGCCTTCCTGTATGCTCTTGTGACCACAGCCACATAATACACCGACTTCATTCTTCCTTCGATCTTGAGCGATGACAGTCCCGCATCCTCCAGCTCTCTTATATGGTCTATCATGCAGAGATCCTTTGAAGAGAGTATCGTAGTGTAGCCATCCTCTTCCTCTATGGGGTAGTAGATGCCAGGTCTTTCTTCCTCTTCCAGCGCATAGTGGAGCTTGTAGTTCCAGCGGCAGGTATGCGCACAATCCCCCTGATTCCCGCTTCGTCCAGCAAGATGCGCCGAAAGCAGACATCGTCCGGAGTATGCCATGCACATCGCTCCATGGACGAATGCCTCAAGCTCAAGCTCAGGAACTGCATCCTTGATTCTCTTTATATCATCAAGAGATGCCTCTCTTCCGAGGATCACCCGGTCAAATCCCATCTTCCTGTACATTTTCGCGCTCTCGCTGTTTATGCATGAAGCCTGGGTTGAAAGATGCAGTTCCTTTTCTGGGAAGTTCTCCTTCAGGAATGGAACTGTGCCGATATCAGAGACGATGAAGGCGTCGAACGGCCATCTTCCTATCTCATCCTTCATGGTTCTCAGCTTCTGTATCTGATCTTCATGGAAGATGATGTTCATCGTGCAGTAGATCTTCTTGCCCGTTGCCGCTTTCAGCTTTGATACTTCCTCCAGCTCCTCAGGGGTGAAATTCCCTGCATTCTTTCTCAATGAGAATTCCGTCAGTCCCATATAGGCTGCATCCGCGCCATATGCGAATGCAGTCCTGAGTTTCTCAGCATTCCCCGCAGGGGCAAGAAGCTCTATTGCCATTGCATCACCTTCTCATATATCTCTGACTGCCTCTGCTGGGATTTCATGCGCTCCTCTTCGTCCTTGCGCTTCTTTTCCTGCATCATTGCATCCAGTATCGATTTCTCAAGCCTCTTTGTGCTTTCCTCCGGGAATGCTATGTTTATCACATCTGAGATGTCTGATACGAGGTGGAAGACCACTTCGCCTTTGACTTCATCATCGAGCTTGTCCAGATCGGCCTTGTTGCGCTCGGGGATGATTATCTCTTTGATCCTGTTCCGTCTTGCGGCAAGGATCTTCTCCTTCAAGCCTCCGATCGGCATGACACGGCCTGTGAGCGTGAGCTCTCCTGTCATCGCAAGCCCTTCTTTCACAGTCTCCTCCCTGTACATCGACCAGAGGGCAGTGAATAGCGTTATGCCAGCAGACGGACCATCTTTAGGTACCGCCCCTTCAGGGATATGGAGATGAACAGTCTCGTCATCGAAGAAGCTGAGATCAAGGCCTCTGAGGTACGCCTCCTTCTTCAGTGACGACCACGCAATCGATACCGACTCCTGCATCACCGATCCAAGCTGCCCCGTGACCTTCAGCTCTCCCTTGATCGGAATAGCCTCCGCCTCGATCAGAAGCACGTCCCCTCCCATGCTGGTCCAGGCAAGTCCTATTGCAGTTCCCGGCTTGTCGGCTTTGATGATGTCATCAGAGGGGAATACAGGCTTTCCAAGATATGCCTCCACACCCGTTCCCCTTATATATACGGGAAGCTTCAGCTCCTTCTCCTGAAGGATCTTCAAAGCAACCTTGCGCATGACCTTGTCAATAAGCTTCTCATAGTTCCTTACACCGGCTTCCCTTGCATATTCCTCTGCAATCAGTCCAAGAGCCTTGCTGTCGAACCTGATCTCCTTGGATGTGAGTCCGTTCTTCTTCAGCAGCCTTGGAACAAGGTAATCATGCCCGATGTTCAGCTTCTCCTCTGGGGTGTATCCCGAGAGCTCGATCATCTCCATTCTGTCGAGAAGCGGCTCCGGTATGCGCGATGGATCATTTGCTGTGACAATGAATAGGACATGCGAGAGATCGTACGGGAGATCTATGTAGAAATCCTGGAATCCTGTGTTCTGCTCAGGATCGAGAACCTCGAGAAGAGCCGATGCAGGATCGCCGTGGAAGGACTCTCCCATCTTGTCAATCTCATCGATTAGGATCACCGGATCAGGAACTCCTGTTGTCTTCATGGCCTGGATGATCTTTCCTGGCATGGCTCCGACATATGTCCTTCTGTGGCCCTTGATCTCTGCCTCATCCCTCATGCCTCCGACGGAGAAGCGGTAGAACTTCTTTCCGAGAGCTCTTGCGATAGAGTATCCGACAGAGGTCTTCCCGACCCCCGGAGGACCGGCAAGGCAGAGTATCGCACCTTTTCCGTTCTTTGCCTTGAGTCTGGAGGCAAGGAACTCAAGGATCCTTTCCTTCACATCCTTCATGCCATAGTGGTCATGCTCAAGAATATGCCTTACTTTCGATATGCTGTAATCAGGGACCTTGTCCTCAAATGAGAAGGGGAGGGCAAGGATTGTCTCGATATACAGCTTTGTCATCGCATATTCAGGATTCATCGTCTCAAGTCCTGAAAGCTTGTCCAGCTCCTTGTCCACCTGCTTTCTGAATACATCCGGCAGTCTGGTGCTCTCCGCCCTCTGATAAAGATCATCGGACAGATCCCCGCCTTTTGCCTTGCCGGAGATCTGTGCAAGCTCATCCTTGAGAGCTTTTATCTGCTCTCTGAGTATCTGCTCCCTGTTCCTGTTCTTTATCCTGTCGTAGATCTCCTGCTTGACAGCGTTCTCCTTGTCCAGGATCTCCTTTTCAGCGGCAATGTAAGAAAGGAGCTTCTCGATTCTCTCCTTTGGATTCGGGATCTCCAGCAGCTCTTCAAGGAATGTTCCCGGCGCATTGATTGCCGATGATGCATAGAATGAGAGCATCGTCGCATCGTCGATATTCGTCACATTGACATCGGAAGCGAAGGAGAAAAGGTTCGTTGTCTGGCTGAGTCCCATGATCGTGTCACGGAGAATCCTGACATATGACTGTACAGCCTTCTCCCTCACCGGTTCATCCGGATATGGTTCGAACTCTGCATATGTGAACTGCCCATCAGGTGTGAATCCTGTGATTCTCACTCTCTGTATCGTTGATACGAACAGATGATAGCAGTTATTGGGGAGCTTTATGTATCTTGTTATCCTGGAGAGCGTTCCCACTGTTCTGAAATCGCCGTTCTCTTCCTGCATCACCGCGACAAAGAAGCCATCTCCGTCAATGACACGGGTTATGGCTGACACATCCGCAGGACGGCCTATCATCAGCGTAGTGAATGTCTCCGGAAAGAGCGGCCTTTCAAGGAGGGGCAGCACTATGGCCCTTACTGGCAGCTTTTCCATTTCATTTGTGCTGTTTGCATCTATCTGCATTGAATATCCTCTATCTGATGAATTTATAGGACAGCACCATTATTGGCAATGCCCTATCGTGTGCATAAAGATAATATCCATAGTCTGATGCGGCAATGGGACTCTTTCTTCTTGCAAGAAGGAATGCTGGAAATTATCATCAGAGAGTGTTTGCTGTTCCTGAAAGAGAGGAGGGAGAGTCCGCAAAGGACTATGTCCTCCGTGTGCTGGTGGATAATATCGTGAGCTGTGGCCTTGAACCGGGGGAGAAGATCGATGAGGAGTTGATGCTTCCTCTTCTCAAAGTGAGCCGGACTCCCTTCAGGGAGGCTGAGCTGGAGCTTGACAGCCGTCATATACTCAATATACGCCCAAAGAGGGGAACCTATGTCTCCTTCATTGACCTGAAGCTTGTCGAAGAGGTCAGGCACCTGAGAAGCACCCTTGAAAGCGAGCTTGCAAGGATCGCATGCCGTATCTTTTCCTCCGATGATATCAATATGCTGTATGAGAATCTTGTTCTCTGGAAGATGTATATGGAACGGAAGGATGAGAAGCGGATTCTGCTTTATGATAAGGCTTTCCATGCTGTGTTCTACAAACGCGCCGATCTTGGTTTCTGGTATGAGCTTTCAGAGCGTTATGCGCCTCTTTTCGATAGGACAACGATCCTCAGTTTCCGTACACGTCCGACTTCTGTCATCCTTTCAGACCATGAAGAGCTTGTCCATGCTATCGAGGAAAGAGATGAGGAGAGGGCAGGAGTGATAGCTGAGCGTCATATGGCCCGCTATCTTGAGAATATTCCAGGGATAATATCCGCATACCCTCAGTACTTCAGGAATTGACCTCAGGTCATTGTTATATATAATAAAAGCTGAAATATATATCAGGAGGCTATATGCTCCATTCTTTTGATGCAGCTGTAATCGGAGGCGGCGTTGTCGGAAGCGCGATTGCAAGGGAGCTTTCCCGCTATGATCTTTCAATCGCAGTTCTCGAGGAGAACCTGGATGTCGTCTGTGAGGCAAGCGGCAGGAACTCCGCTGTTGTGCATGGTGGCTTTGCATACGACAGAGGCTCTCTCAAAGCACGGCTCTGCGTTGAGGGCAACAGGATGATGGATCAGCTCTCCGCCGAGCTCGGATTCCGCTTCATACGCTCAGGCAAGGTCCTTGTCGGGAACACGGATGAGGATATGAAGCAGCTTGAGAGAACGATGAAGCAGGGCTTTGATAATGGTGCGGCGGGACTAGAGATCATAGATGAAGAAAAGCTCCACGAGCTTGTGCCTGCCGTGAATGGCCGCTTTGCCATGTTCTCCCGCTTTTCCGGTATCATGGATCCATTCCTTTTCACGATAAATCTAGCGGAGAATGCAGCGGAGAACGGTGCCAGGTATTTCTTCGGGCATAAGGTGCTTTCAATAAGAAAGAGGAATGGCGGCTATATACTGCATACAGAAGAAGATGATTTTTCCGTGAAATGGCTATTCAATGCTGCGGGCAAGGGGGCAAAGGATATTTCCGATATGCTGGGCATAACAGGCTATAGAGTCATAGGAAGCAAAGGAAACTATCTTGTTCTTGATAAACGCCTTGGACCTCTTCTTCCGATGCCGGTCTATCCTGTTCCTTCGAATACTTACATGGGAATCCATGTCACTCCTACTGTCGATGGCAATGTCACAGTGGGGCCGGATGCAGTCAATACAGATGATTTCGGATACTATGGCGTTCCTGCCGATAAGATGGAGTATCTAAGGGAGAGTGCATCAACGCTCTGGCCCCATATAGATAAAAAAGATGTCATAAGGACTTTCTCCGGAATTCTCTCGAAATGGGTCGACAGCGATGGGGTGATACAGGATTTCAGGATAGAGATCCGTGATGATATAGCTCCCGGTGCTGTGAATCTGATCGGGATTGAATCACCGGGGCTTACTGCTGCAGTCCCTATTGCCAGATATGCGATCTCATTGCTTCTGGATCGTTTCTGCATCGCTCTGAAAAGCGATTTCAATCCAGTCCATGAAAGCGTCAAGCGCTTTATGGATATGGATGAGGAAGAAAGGAATGAGGCAATTTCCCGTGATTCCGGATATGGCTTATTGGTATGCTCCTGCGAGAAGGTAACGGAAGCTGAGATAATAAGAGCGATACATAATCCGCTTGGTGTTCATACGCTTACAGGCATCAAATACAGGACAAGGGCGATGATGGGTGGCTGTCAGGCTGGTTTCTGCCAGATGAAGATCGAGAGCCTGATTGAAAAGGAGCTTGGGATCAAAGGGGAGGATATAAGGTATATGAGAGATTCTTCATGGGTCCTTTCCGGAAAGATGAGGGATGGAAGATGATTGAGGAAAAGAGCGTTGTGATCATCGGAGGAGGCCCTGCAGGACTTGCTGCTGCGATAGCCCTTGATAAGCTTGGGGTGCATGATGCCGTGATCCTTGAAAGGGAAAGCCAGCTCGGAGGCATCCTGAGGCAGTGCATACATGATGGCTTTGGGCTTTCCCGCTTCGGAAAGAGCCTCTCTGGGCCTGAATATGCCGCGATATTCATCGACGAGGCTTTGAGAAGGAATATAGAGTTCCATACGGATGCTACTGTCATAAATCTGATAGAAGACAGGATGGTTGAGGCTGTGACTCCGTCCGGGATCTTAAGATATTCTGCCAGGGCTGTCATCCTTGCGATGGGATGCAGGGAACGTTCCAGAGGCTCTGTTATGATACCAGGAGAGCGCCCAAGCGGGGTATTCACGGCAGGATGCGCACAGGCATATATGAATCTTTACAACAGAATGCCTGGGAAGAGCGTAGTGATACTGGGAAGCGGGGACATCGGGCTTATAATGGCACGGCGTCTTACGCTTGAGGGCGCTGATGTGAAGGCTGTCTTTGAGATACAGGACCATCCTAACGGACTGGAACGGAATATCGTGCAGTGCCTTGAGGACTATGGCATACCGCTCTATCTATCGCATACTGTTACGGATATCCATGGCCGGTCCAGGATCGAAGGGGTGACTGTAAGCGAAGTCGATGCATCTCTTTCGCCTGTTGCTGGAACGGAGAAGTTCTATCCCTGCGATACCCTGATTCTATCTGTTGGGCTCTGTCCTGATAACGGGCTTATGAAGGATGCTGGAATCCTTATCGATCCGCATACCGATGGCGCTTATGCCGATGAGCATTTCATGACATCGATCCCGGGGATATTCTCATCGGGCAATGTCCTTCATGTCCACGATCTTGTGGATTATGTATCACTTGAATCCGAGCGCCTTGCAGCCTCTGTTTCCCGCTATCTTGAAGGAAGCCTCAGAGCGGATAGGAATGTCTTTGTAAGATGCGGGAAGGGAGTGGGGCACACTGTGCCGCAGAAAGTTGTATCTGATGATGGATTCGTACTGTCGCTGAGGGCCTCGAGGGTTGAAAAGGATGCTGTCGTATCAGTATCGCAGAATGGCAGGGATATCGTAAGAAAGCGCATGAGGCGCATAAATCCTGCCGAGATGATAATGATTGATATCCCATCGGGATCTGTCTCTCCGTCAGGGGATCTGGAGGTCGTTATAGAATCATGAAAAAGACACTTACATGCATAATATGCCCGAATGGATGCACTCTTGAAGCCGATATTGATGGAAAGGAAATAACTGTTGAAGGGAATCTCTGCATCAAAGGCAAGGAGTATGCCAGGCAGGAGCTTACCTCTCCTGTCCGTACGATATCTTCATCGGTGCGCCTGCTTCATGGCAGTATGGAGATCGTGAGCGTCCGTGTTGATAAGCCCATCCCCAGATCCATGATATTCCCTGTCATGGATGAGATAAGGAAGGCCGAGGCCCCTGTCCATATCGGGGATGTGATCATACATGATGTGCTTTCAACCGGTGCTGATGTCATAGCGACAAGGAATGCTGAGAGAACATAGGAGATTGATGCCTTTTATGATAAGGCCAGGTCTTGCTTCCTGTGTTTCGTTTACCAGTGCTGCCAAGTCTTTTCAGCCCCTTTGACGGCAAGGAAAATCCACTCCGGATTTGTCTTTGTTTCTTCCGTCGCTGACTTTAATGCGTCAATCTTCGGATTTAGACAATATGGAGACTCCTGGAGAGGAAGGTTGAATAAGCTCATTATTCCAGTGCACCTCAGTTTTGATAATGTCTGGAGTGATTCTCAATCGTGGAAGAGAAGATATTTCCATGCAGGAATCACATGAATCCTGCCGGAATCTGTTTCTATCTCACCTTCCTCAGAAAGTGTAATGATATAAGAGTGCGTGGGATTGAGTATCCTCTGGGCCTCTTCGATTGCTCGTATTTCCCTATTCCTGGTCTCTTCGTTTTCCAGGCTGGCAGAAACCTGGATGAGTGTAATGTCATCATCAGGGCCGATTGCAAAATCAATTTCATAGCCTCGTGGTGTTCTATAATAAGCAATATTATCCTTGCCATGCTTCCGTATCAGATGCATTGCAATGATATTCTCAAGAACAAGCCCTTCTGATTGTTTCTGCGGTGATAGTGCCGCAGAGAGCACGTGGTCTGCAAGGTATACCTTTTTCTCGTTTGTGCTGATTACAGCAATATTGTAGCTTCGTATGGGGACGAGTGCGAGGAAGAATGAATCCTCGAAGTATGACAGGTATTCGCCAACGGCTTCTTTTGATACTCTGATCTGCATTCCGCGAAGTCTTTTATAGAGCTTTGTAATGCTGAGCTTCGAAGACATCTGACCTGCAAGAATGAGCATCATAGCCTTTATTGCCATGACATTTGCGACTTCATATCTTTCAATGATATCACGGTAAATAATATCGTTTGCCGTATTCTGCAGATACTTATGTATAACGGACTGAGATGAGAAGAGCTGTGATTCCGGGAAGCCTCCGATTCTGGAATATGCCTGGTACATGTTGACAAGCTGGGCCTTCTCGCCTGCGCTGTGCGGCATTGTCTGCCCGATATTCCTGGAGTGAAGGAATTCAGAAAAGGAGTAAGGGTAGAGGTGCCATGTCAGTTTTCTTCCCCCTATTTCTGTAGAGGCTTCCTTTTCTAGGAGCTTGGCACTTGAACCTGTGATATTGATTTCGCATTGTCTGGTATTCATCATGCGGTTGATAAACAGTTCCCAGCTTCTGAGATTCTGGATCTCATCGAAGAAAAAATAGACCTTCTCATTCTCCATTTCAGGGAAAAGGGAATAGTATGCTTCTGCGACAATGCCCGGTTCGCCACTACGTAAACTTACAAGACGGTCATCTGAGAAATCAATGAAGCATATCGCTTTTCTGTCTATACCTGAATCAATGAGCTCTTTCTCTCTTTGATACATCAGAGTTGTCTTTCCGCACCTGCGGATACCTATCACAATGGTTGCTTTCCGAGGTATTCGTTCAATCTCGATCTCCCTTTTGATAATCTCTGGAAAAGGAAGACTCTGATGCTCGATGATTATTTCCTGAAGAATTTCTTTCACTGACATGAGTTAATATTATCAGCAAACCGCAAACCAGTCAAATAATTCAAATGGTTTTTCTGTAAACCGTTCGGAATTTCAGACCGGTTTTGTCATAATCCGTACTGAAATCAAGGATGGATTTATATATGTTTAGATGTGTTTGAACAAACTTAATGATACAATCAGACGGAATGTCTTACGGATATAGCTGAAATCGTCAATACAGTTTGGGGTAATCAGCCATGTCTTCACTCACAGGGTTTTTCCAGTTCATCTTCATTGAGCTAGGGTTATCTGATGCAGCCATATTTGACGTTTTGGTCAGAATAAGTCGCTATGTGTTCCTGTTCTGATAAGTCCAAGAATAAGCATTTCCTGTATATCAGCAGCCAGTCTGGCTCTATATGGCATTCCCTCATGCCTTTGTAATTCCGAGAATTCTGCAATTGGTGATCCCTGAATTTCTCAGGAAGAGGTTTCTCTTCGCATAAAAGAGTGATTACCTCTTCCTGCTTCTCTGGTCGGCAGCCTCTTTTCACAGCACGTTTATAATCTTTCTTGAACTGGCCAGTGAATTTCAATTAAGTATCAAGAGCCTCCATGAGCTCCTTCACACTGTTGTATGGGCCATGCATATCTCTGCCATTTTCCGCATCATCCATTGCTTTGTATGTAATCTCATTGGGCTCGTCTAACTTGACTTCAAATGGAAGGCCATGGCACCTAAGGGCCTGACGATAGAAAATGCCTGTTGCTGTGCTCAGATCTAAGCCTAAGGATCTGAAGAGAGCTGAAGCCTCTTTCTTGAGTTCCGGTTCTATGCGGATAGTGAGATTGCTTTTCTGTGTCTGCATACTATACTCTCCTGATTAAAATATTGCATTGTTTACTGAATTTGCAAATGCAATGCAAATAAATTTGAATCAAGATTTATGCTTATTATTTCCTATGTCAGAGAAATACCAGAGACCGGATCACATCCGCGTTGTGAAAGCGGTTTGTGTCGAGTTCGGAAACAATGATGACACCTGGACATGGTGCTATCTTGATGTGCGTGAGGCGCTGAAGAAAGCAAAGGAACTTCTGATGAAGCTGGAGCCGGATGAGAGGCTTGTCGTCGGCACTGCTTACTGCGGCCAGAACCTGAGGACAGGAGAGATTCTTGAGCTTGTCCCGGCAGAGGATGATCTGGAAATCGGAGGCGTGAAGTATGGGGATTACAAAGAAGAACTCCTCAGAATCGAACCTGCGGATTTCAGCAACTGGCCGGAAGGAACTCCTGAGCACATCTTCGGAGATGTGTGACAAAAGAGGCGGGGTAGTGTGCTCCGCCTCGTTCAGCTTTAGATATTCCTTTTAGAATGCTTCCATGAAAACACGAAAAACTGCCAGAGCTTTTTATTTTCCTACCTGATTTCCTGTTTCATATGCATTCTTCATTGAGGGATGCCCATTTGCTTCGTTTCGTTCATTTACTCCCCCTGCGAATATGACCTTTGCGATTCTTGCTCTCTCAAAGCAATCAACCCAGCCTTGCAGACATGAAATAGCCTTATCCGGAGTATTTGCTTCGTTCTCGGCCGCTGTCAGGATAAGATAGATATCCTTGAA
>CALXKZ010000068.1 GCA_944389065.1 uncultured Spirochaetaceae bacterium | reverse complement strand
ATGAATTATTCTTTGTGAAAAATACAATTAAACGAAAATATATTTTGAGTGGCTACAAAAGTTCTAGAATGGCTAATTTTACTGGAGTTTTCTTCATGTTGTTGTCAGGAAAAGAGCCCTCCAAGTGGGCTCTTCTGAAAGATAAATATGATACTAAATGATTTTCTTTTATATATGGGTCATTATAAATTGGATAATTTTCGTTTTTCTTTTGGCTATTTCATCCTTCCCCCATATCATTTTTTCTATTGCCATATCCTGTACTTCTCGTTGTTGTGCAAGGTATGTATAGCTTTCGAATTTATCTTTGAAGGGAACATTGCCTATTGAAGAATTGTGAGATTTCGAGATAAGAAGATAATTTCCTAGACAATTGAGAAAATTATTCTTGAAATCCTCATCATATGCACAATAACCAGCAGCAATTGGTTCTCCATTTGTGGGTGTCTGTGGTGCTATATGTTCTAGTTCAGGTTTATCTATTTTATCATATGAAAAGAATCCATAGCCGTGTTTATCTCCTTCAAGAATGAGATTGTTCTCGTATTTCCAAAGAAGAAGTTTTGCTAAATCATGATTCATGCCACCTGATATACTTTCCTTGAGCTTTTCATTTGACCAATAATTCCACCAATAATCCTGAGTAGTTTTCAAGTAATCTATTCTTTTGATTATTGGTTCTATACCTTTTGTTTCTTTTGTAAATTTTGAAAAAACATCTTTCACTCTATCTTCAAGGTGAGCTTTTGTACCTATTAAGCGATGTCTGATGAGAATACATTGTAAAGCATTTAAAAGTTTATTCTTATCTATATCTGAGATATCGAATTCATATGCTTTGATAACAAATGGCATTAGTAAGGATCTTCCGAGCATTGCAAATGAATATATCTCATATGACTTCTGATTCTGATATTCGTTATATAAGGTTTTCATTGAAATAAAGCTTTGTTCCAATTCTGCGGTGAAGTTCTTTACAAAATTGATAGCAGTATTCTTCTTCAATTCAGAAGCTATTTTTTCAGATGATTCATCAATTCCAAGATCATTGAAGTACACTCTTAGGGCATAGAGAAGTATATCATCCTCATCAAGCCATTTTTCTATATGGGATATGGTCATATATATTGCATAGAACCGTGATTCCAGTTCTTCTAATAGGTTATTTTTTTCTTCTTCTGATAGCGATGAGATATGTACTGCATACATAAATTCAGCTTTGGTGATTTCAATTTTTGTGGGTAGTTTTCCTCGATTATTCTGGAACACGAAAATTTGTATAGCTTCAGCTTTATCTGTAACGATATGTGTCGTGCATAAAGCATTAGAGATGCAAAGAATATATTTTTTGATACGTTCTGTTGAACAACTTTCAAGTAAGTTCTTAAATCTGTCATATGCCCCTCGTATTCTTCTTTCTGATACAGAGGGATTAGCACTATTTCTAGATTCTATCTGATTAACAACATAGTCTCTGAAAAACTGATTGTCATACCTTACAGTTGAGAATCGATAAGTACTGTTACGTTTAATCATATCCTCTCGAATCTCAATAAGATTCTCATCAAGCATTCCTAGATTCTTTTCAAGGATGCTAAAAGCTGCACAAAGAAAGATTTCAATTGTAGTCAGCCTTTGTTGTCCATCAATAATGAAGTATTTTTCTTGGTCGCTATCTTGCTCAAATAAGAAATGCCCAAAGTAATATCGAGAGGAAAGTTCCTTGCTAATATAATCATCTAAATCTGTAACAAATTGATCTGTCTGCTTTTTATCCCATGAGTATGCTCTTTGGTAATCAGGAACAGCAATTGTACATCCTGCAAGCATCTTTCTAATTGTACTTTTAGCTTCCATTATTCCTCCTAAATAGGGATCAGTTTTGATTTTTATATTATCAGTAAAACTAAAATATTAGCTCCTATATTTTGAGGAATCTAGAATTATTTTATGGTTTCAGCATTTTATTTCACTTCCGTCTTGTAGGATTAACTCGATATCCTCCTTGCTGTACACGACCATCCTGTCAACAAGCGATATCCATAAATCCTCCGGGAAGGATTCAATCTGGCTGGTGTGCTTTTCCAGTGCATTGAGTACAAGCCGATATGCGGCACTCTGTGCCCTGAGGCTCATAATCCGAGACTCGACTGTCCCGAGTTCATCAGCTGCGGCTTCGAAGGCATCCTTCACTTCTGCATATTCGGGATTTGAACCGGCATCTGTACTGCTGTTCCATGATAGGATTGAATCAGCTTTCTCCGCCATCTCATTCATGATGCTACTAAGCCTTTCCTTCTCGCTGAGGAGCTTATCAATCTCTTGATTCGCAGAGAGCGATTTTGTCAGCTTTCGCATAATCCTGTCCCTGTCAGCGATGACCTTATTCATTCCTCTTACAGCGGTCTCCATAATTTCCTCATCAGAGAGTTTCGGGGCATGGTTCTTACGGTTCTCCTTGTCCCTTTTACGGTACTTTCCGTTGCACTGCCATATCCTTTTCGTGTACTGGTCTGTCGAATGCCATGTCTTACGTCCGTAGAATGAACCGCATTTTCCACAGATAATGCGGGATGCGAAGATATCTGCGGATTCCTTCTTCGTATTATCCGAGGCTCTGCGTATAAGCTCATCCTGAGCAGCCGCGAACATCTCAGGCGATATGATTGCCGGATGGTTGTCCTCGACGTGGTACATCGGAAGCTGTCCCTCGTTGATGACGTGCTTCTTTGATATGAAGTCCTCTGTAAATGTCTTCTGCATGGTGAATGAGCCTGTATAGCGTTCAGCAGTGAGCATCGACTTCACTGCCGCTATGCTCCATTTCTGTTTTCCATGCGGGGTTGGGATGCCTTTATCTGTCAGAGCTTTCGCTATGCTTGATATCGAACGGCCAAGGAGGAACTCAGAGAATATGTATCTGACGATTTCAGCTTCTTCCTCTACAATCTCAGGGTTGCCATCTGCCCCTTTTCTGTAGCCAAGCGAGCCATATGGGAATCTTGGCTTTCCTTCCTGGAAGCGCTTTCTGATTCCCCATTTCACGTTCTCTGATATTGACCGCGATTCTTCCTGTGCGAGTGATGACATAATCGTGATGAGAAGCTCCCCCTTGGAGTCGAATGTCCAGATGTTCTCCTTCTCGAAGTATATCTCAACGCCGTTCGCCTTCAGTTCCCTTACACAGGTAAGGCTGTCCACGGTATTCCTTGCGAAGCGTGAGACCGATTTTGTGAGTATAAGGTCTATCTTTCCAGAGAGTGCATCGTTCATCATCTCCTGGAATCCATCCCTTCTCGCGATGGATGTTCCCGAGATTCCCTCATCTGTGTAGACCTTCACGAATTCCCACTCAGGTCTGCTCTTTATGTATTCCGTGTAATAGCGTATCTGAGCTTCATAGCTGGTGAGCTGCTCCGCAAGGTCCGTTGATACCCTTGCATAGGCTGCCACGCGTCTTTTCCTCTGTTCCATTGACGGGCCGGCCTGACGGAATGCCGTGGTCGCCGGTATTGCCGTGACTCTTCTCATAGCTTCTCAATCTCCCATGTAGTTCCAGTGCAGTTCTTCTTCGTGAACCGGATAAGATATCCGGAGCCGTCGGAAAGCGTGATTATGGCGTTGTCGCCGCTCATGACAATCCGGGCATCATTTATTGCGATAAGCTCATCGGAATCTCCTCCAAGGATATCAGCGAGGACTCCGCGCATAGCCTTGTCGGATATGTTCCTTGCACCGCAGGAAGTCCTGCCGTGACGTGTCTTCGTGCCGCATATCCAGTAGCCGTTACCCGCACCGTTACGCACATACTTCTTTCCGCATTCCGAGCATACGATCCTTCCAGTCAGCACACTGTGCGGAACATTCGGTGACGCGAGGTTTCCCTTGCCGAATGATGAACGTCTTTTCATTTCCGTCTGCACGGCATCAAAAACATCCCTCTCGATGATTGCCTCATGGTCATCCTCAATGTGGTATTTTGGAAGCTGTCCATTATTCCTTACCGCTTTCCGCTTCTTGTCTCTGGCGGTGAACGTTTTCTGGAGAATCATATCCCCAATGTATGCTTCATTGGTCAGGATGTATCTTATCTCTGAACCATAGAACATCGTTCCATTTCTTTTCCTTACGCCTTCGCTGTTGAGTATCGCGGCAATCCTGTCCGCTCCATCGCCTTCGAGATACATCATGAAGATTCGCTTAACGACTTCTGCTTCCTCTGGGAATACGGCAAGGACAGGGCCGTCCCATCTGTAACCATAAGGCGGATGGCCGTGGCACGATATTCCTTTCTCATATCCCTTCCTGACACTCCAGAGACGTGCCTCCGATGCCGACTCTGCCTCAGCTTCCGCAAAGCCTGCAAGTAGCGTCAGGAGAAGCTCTCCCTCCATGCCGGATGTATCGATATTCTCCCTTTCGAACCGGACGGATACGCCGATATCCTTCAGGTGCCTGACCGTCTCCAGGAGGTCAACCGTGTTCCTCGCGAAGCGGGATATCGACTTCGTGAGTATAATGTCTATGTTCCCATTGTCAGCTTCCTCCAGAAGCGACAGGAATCCCTTTCTCGCATCCTTTACCGTTCCCGATATCCCCTGGTCATGGAACACTCCTGCGAAAGACCATTGCGGATTGGCTCTTATGATTCTCTCATAGTATTCCGTCTGCTCAGAGAGCGAGCCGTATGCTGTATCCGATGAGGACGAGACTCTGGCATATGCCGCTACCCTCAGGCGTGTTGGGAAGGATGCCTTACTTTGTATCATTCTCATGCTTGTACATTCGCTCCTGTTTGAAAGTAAATCAATACGATGCAAAGAAGTAAGTCGGGCTTACAAAGCATTTAAGCACCGTTCCCGAACCGATGGGATATGTAGCATTCGTGGCTGCAGTATTTCCGTTCAGCGCTTCCGTATCCGCGGAACAGCTTTCCGCATTCCGCACATCTGTAAACACGGATTCTGGTGATATCATGTCCCTTCTCGGACGGATGGTTCTTCCACCATTCCATGCGGCAGTGGTCAGAGCAGAATCTCCGTCTTCGACCGCGTCCGGAGTATTCCTTCAGCGGCTTTCCGCATATGGGACAGACATCCTTATCATGAATCGCGTCCACATCAGGATTGATATTGTGATTTCTGCAGTATGATCTTACGGCTTCCTTCCTGATGGCGAGGTTGTCGGCTATCTCCTGATAGCTCAGCCCGCTCCTTCTCATCCTCTCTATGGCAGTCCTTTCGTTTCCGGTCATATCGGCCTCCGTATGTATGGAGACCTGAATCGAACCTCATGGTCTCCTGATTACTGCCGGGAAAACGGACCCTAGATATACCACCAGAGGAGCGACACCTGGATCTTGTCCACCAGGTTGCCGGCGAGCGAAGCGCCTTTTATGGAGACAAGAATCGAGCTGTCCACACTCCTCCTTTGTATGCTGTATGTGTACGGGCCGCCTTTCCATGTCGTAGAACCGCAGTCCGAGAGCGTGCAGAGGATGAAGATCGGCGCATCGCCCCGA
>CALXKZ010000067.1 GCA_944389065.1 uncultured Spirochaetaceae bacterium | reverse complement strand
ATGAGACAGCTTGACGCTTTGATGAAGATGCATCATCATGAGGGATTCGTGGACGCAAAGAAGCGCAGACTCAAGAAATTCTAAGGAGCTTAGGCTATGAAAGTTAGAGCTAGTGTCAAACCGATTTGTGACAAGTGCAAGGTAATCAGACGTGCCGGTGTTGTGCGCATTATCTGCGAGAACCCGAAGCACAAGCAGAGACAGAAATAGAGGAGGCCATGAATGGCACGTATAGCGGGTGTTGACCTGCCGAATAAGGCAGTTAAGATAGCACTTACATATATTTATGGTATCGGCAGAACTTCTGCTGCCGATATCTGCAAGAAGACTAACATCGATCCGGATGTCAGAATCAACACTCTTTCCTCAGATGAGCTTGCTCTCCTGAGAAAAGTCATTGAAGAGGATTACAAGATCGAGGGACATCTTCGCACTGAAGTCGCCCTTAACATCAAGAGATTGATGGATATCGGCTGCTACAGAGGACTCAGGCACAGAAAGGGACTTCCTGTCAGAGGTCAGAGAACAAAGACCAATGCAAGGACCAGAAAGGGCCGCAAGAAGACTGTTGCGAACAAGAAGAAGTAAGGGCAGGTGAGAAATGGCTAACGTAAAGAAGAAGACAAAGAAGACCGTCATTGAGGGAAATGTCTATATCCAGGCAACCTTCAATAATACGATCATCACAGTTACAGACCTTACAGGGAATGCAATCGCATGGGCTTCTGCTGGTGGTCTCGGATTCCGTGGTGCTAAGAAGTCTACTCCGTATGCAGCACAGACAACTTGTGAGACTGCGGCAAAGAAGGCGATGGATTTTGGCCTCAGAGAAGTCAATGTTTTCGTAAAGGGGCCAGGCGTTGGACGTGAGAGCGCTATAAGGACACTCGGTGTTCTTGGACTCAAGGTCCGCACAATCAGGGATGTCACCCCGATTCCTCACAACGGTTGCCGTCCTCGCAAGACCCGCCGTGTCTGATTGACTGCGGAGTTATCCGCAGCTGTGTAATAAGGAGCAATAATGGCTAGGAAAAATCTTCTCAAGGGATTCAAGAGACCATCGGGGATCACATCTGATCACACCGTCTCGACATCCGACTACGGCAAGTTCGTCGCATATCCGTTTGAGAGGGGATTCGGAACAACTGTCGGCAATACGCTTCGCCGCGTTCTGCTTTCCTCTATTCAGGGCTATGCCGTGACAGCGATACGCTTCACGACATTCGGAAATACGGATCATAGCGAGCCTCACATGGTTACATCTGAGTTTGAGCCGCTCCGTGGTGTCAGGGAGGATATCAGCGATATCATAGCAGCCATTAAGAAACTGCAGATCAGCATGCCTGAGGAGAGTGAAGGGACAGTTCTTGTTATTCCATGCAAGGGTCCAGGTGTCATAACCGGCAAGGATTTCGAGCGTGATACGGTTACTGTTACGAATCCTGATCTCCCGATCTTCACGATGATGGATGACTGCGATCTCGAAATGGAGGTCCAGATCGATCTTGGAAGAGGATATGTGCCTTCCGAGCTCAACGAGAAGTACTCTGAGGAGCCTGGAGTGATATCAATCGATGCATTCTATTCTCCTGTGAAGAGAGTCAGGTATTCGATAGAACCTACAAGAGTCGGCCAGAGGAATGATTACGAGAAGCTCACGCTCGAGATCTGTACTGATGGCACGATTACTCCTGAGAATGCTCTCGGAGAAGCTGCGAAGATCGTCAAGGAGCACTTCACGATTTTCATCAACTTCGATGAAGGCAAGATCTGCACAACCGAGGAAGCTGATGAGGAAGAGGCAAGGATCAGGGATCTTCTGAATACTCCTGTTGAGGAACTTGAGCTTACAGTACGTTCCTCCAACTGCCTCAAGAATGCCGGCATCAAGACCATCGGGGATCTGGCTAGGAAGACTGAGGATGAGATTGCCAAGACACGCAACTTCGGCAAGAAGTCGCTTTCTGAGATCAAGGATAAGCTCAGAGAGTGGGGTCTTACACTCGGCATGACAGACTTCAGTGTATTAAAGACGTCTATCAAAGTTCCAGAGAACAAGGAAGAGGAAAACAATGAAGCATAGAATCGGATTCAATGCGCTTTCCCGTAAATCAAGTCAGCGCAAGGCTCTTATGCGCAGCATGGTTACATCACTTCTCAAGTATGAGAGAATTGAGACAACCAAGGCTAAAGCACTTGAGGTAAGGAAGATGGCTGAGAAGCTGATCACACGCGGCAAGGTCGATTCAGTACACAACCGCCGTGTTGCAGCACGCTATATTTATGACGAGTCTGTTGTGAATAAGCTTTTCAAGGAAATCGGACCTCTCTTCGCAGAGAGAAATGGCGGATATACCCGCATACTCAAGACTGGCAACAGACTTGGAGATGCAGCTGAGATGGTCATCCTCGAACTTGTCGAGAAGACAAAGAAGGAAGAGAAAGCTGCAAAGAAGGCTGACAAGAAAGCCGAAACAAAGGCCGAAGCAAAGTAAGGCCGTGCTTCCATCGAAGCAGAATGAACAGGATTGATCCTGAAGCCGTCACCGGGTGTGACGGTTTTTTTATAAATGGTGCCGCAAGAAAACCTGCATGCTTAACTTAATGACATTGGGCTTGTCCTGAAGGTCGTTGACAAGGCGTAAAGTCAATAGAGTCGTTTCAGTCAGTTCTGATTTCTGTTCATCCGGACTTTTGCATCCTGATATGCTGATGTCATATGTAAGATCCATTCAAAGAAGTACAGAATAATATATATTTTGTGTGTTTATTGTTCTAAATAGCTTTGCCAGAAAGCCACATGTACGATCTGCAGTAACCCCTACAGGGTAGTATTGCATTGACAGTGACAACGCTTTGGGGCAATATCAGAATATTAAGTCAGAGAGGAGGAATGAATATATGGCAACAATATTGATTTCTCTCCTATGTCTATGCTTAGGTATTGCAATTGGCATTATTGCCCGTTGGATATATGCCAAGTCAAAGCTGACTTCGGCAGAACAGAAAGCTCAGAGGATTTCCGAAGAGGCTGTCTCTAAGGCAGAGGCTCAGTCCAAGGAGATCATTCTTGAAACCCGTGATAAGCTTCTGAAAGAACAGCAGCAGCAGGAACGGGAAGCTAGAGAGAGACGATTTGAGCTGCAGAAAACCGAAAGAAGACTTCTGCAGAAAGAGGAAAATCTTGATCATAGACAGGAAGAGCTTGAAAAGATAAAGCAGCAGCTTGGAGAGAGAGATGATGCCCTCAGCCAGAAAGAGAAAGAAGCTGAGGCGACAATGGAGACACTCCGCATAGAGCTGGAGCGTGTTGCATCGATGACACGTGATGAAGCTAAGAATCTCATCATCGAGGAGATGAAGAGAGATGCAGAGCATGATGGGCAGGTTTATGTCAACAAGATCGAGCAGGAGGCTCAGATACAGGCTGATAAGGTTGCCCGTGATATCATTGTGACATCAATCCAGCGTCTTGCAACGGAGGTGTCCGGGGAGACGACTATTGCTTCCGTATCGCTTCCAAGCGATGAGATGAAAGGCAGGATTATTGGCCGTGAGGGAAGGAATATCCGTACTCTGGAAACCCTCACCGGAGTTGATATCATCATCGATGATACTCCTGAGGCTGTTGTTATCTCCTGTTTTGATCCTGTCAGGAAAGAGATTGCCAGAGTTGCTCTTGAGCGTCTCGTTCAGGATGGGCGTATCCATCCCGCCCGCATCGAAGAGGTTGTCAACAAGGTCTCAAAGGAAGTTGGCCGCATTATTGTAGATGAGGGTGAGAAGGTTGTGTTTGATTTGGGAATACACAACATGGGACCTGAGATGATACGGGCTTTGGGCCGTCTGCATTTCAGAACGAGTTATGGCCAGAATGTCCTGCTTCACTCGAAGGAAGTCGCTATACTTGCCGGTATGATTGCCTCTGAAGTCGGGGCTGATGCAGAGATCGCCAAGCGTGGAGGTCTTCTGCATGATATCGGAAAAGGCGCAGAGACAGAGAGCGAGGCAAACCATGCTGAGATCGGTGGTGAGCTTGTTAAGCGCCTTGGAGAGGATCCTAGGGTCGTCAACTGTGTCCTTGCCCATCATAATGATGTGGAGCCAAGCTGTATCGAGTCTGTGATTGTCCAGGTTGCAGATGCGATTTCAGCAGCCCGCCCCGGTGCAAGGCGCGAAAGCCTCGATAACTACATCAAGCGTCTGGAATCCCTGGAAGGCATTGCCAAGAGCTTCGATGGTGTGGACAATGCTTTTGCAATCCAGGCTGGCCGTGAGCTCAGAATCATGGTGAACAGCGAGAAGATCGGTGATGATCAGGCCCGGACAATCGCGAAAGGCATAGCTGAGAGGATCGAAGCTGAGCTCAGGTATCCAGGCAAGATCAAGGTCACAATCATAAGAGAGACCAGATTCACCGAATATGCGAGGTAAGTGTGAAAAACAATACGGTACGTGTTCTGATGATAGGAGATGTCTCAGGCAAAGCCGGAATGGGAGCCCTTTTCCTGGGGCTCTCTTCATTTGTCAGAGAGCACAGAATCGATTTCGTTATTGCCAATGGTGAGAATGCTGCTGGCGGGTTTGGGATATCTGCAGAGGATTACAGGGCGTTCAGAAGCATGGGCATCGATGTCATAACGAGCGGGAACCATATCTGGCAGAAGGATGACATCATTCCAGTGCTGGATTCAGCTGAGGATATCCTTCGTCCTATCAATTACCCTGAGCCTTGCCATGGAAAGGGATTCACTGTCAGGAAAAAGGGAGCTGTCAGCTATGCTGTCATCAACGCTCAGGGTCGTATGATGATGGCTCCCATAGACGATCCGATAAAAAGAATCCAGGAAGCGCTTCGCACTGTATCAAAGGAAACGAAGCT
Source organism: uncultured Spirochaetaceae bacterium (assembly GCA_944389065.1). Taxonomy (GTDB): domain Bacteria; phylum Spirochaetota; class Spirochaetia; order Sphaerochaetales; family Sphaerochaetaceae; genus Ornithospirochaeta. Next base: position 45,129 of record CALXKZ010000067.1, on the reverse strand, counting down.
GATATTCGTAGATTTCCATGCTGAGAGCACTGAGGAGAAGGAAGCTGTAGCATTCTTCTTTGATGGCAGGATTACTGCACTTGCAGGGACTCATACACATGTCCAGACAGCTGATGAGAAGATTCTTCCCGGCGGAACAGCCTATATAACAGATCTGGGACTTACGGGAGTACAGGACGCGGTGATAGGATCTGATCCGGAGAAGTCGATTGAACGTCAGATGACACAGCTGCCAATGAAGAGCGAGGTCTCAGATGGAAAAGGAAACATCCAGGGTGTGATTATAACAGCCGATGCTGATACAGGGAAATCCATATCAATCGAGCGCTTCACGCTCTGATCCGAGAATCATGATTATGATGTGCTCAGCTCCTGTATTCTCCTGAAGAGACATTTCTATCTCTTCGAAGGCTTCTGCAGGGGCATTCTCAAGCTCATCGGAGAAATCCGCAAAGACATAACCGCCTTTCATGGCTATCCCGATAAGTTCTGTTCCTTCCGGGATGTATGAGATAAGTCCCTCGGCTATTTCCTCTTGTGTCTCGCTAAGCAGCATTGCTTCTGCAGCCAGATGCAGATCATCACTGAGAAGCGGTGCCCGGATGCTTCTTTCAGTCAGGACGGGGCCATTTGCTGAATGGAGACAGACTGCGAAGCTTTTCTCAGCTTTCTTCTCATCAAGATACATCGCAATGTGCTTTTCAATCTCAAGCTGGGATGCTATGTCAGAATATCTTATTATTATCGCCAGTACAGAAACAGCTATGAAGAGAATGATCAATACAATCGCTATTGCTTTGTATCTTATATGTCCTTCCTTATCCGGCATGATGGTATTCTACAATCATAGGCGATTGATCATCAAGCATTGCTTACGGAAGCTTTGACATATGAACATTGCAGGGGGTAGAATCTTTCTATGGTCCAGAGGGAAGGTATTGGGATATCTCCAGGTGCAGTGATAGCAGAGGCTGCTGTTCTCCGGCATAGCGGAACAGGGGTTGAGCATACTGTGGCTGATGATAGCGGAAATGAGCTGTCAGTCTTTTCCGCAGCCTATGATTCGGCTCTTTCTTCCCTGGATACATCCCTTGCTTCATCTGACGATGAGAAAGCTATGCTTATGATGCTTCAGACCATGCTTTCGGATCCGGATTATCTGAATCAGATAGATGAGAATATCAGGGAAAGAAAGTACAATGCAGCATGGGCTGTAGAGGCTGCTACAGAGAAGTATGCGTCTATGCTGGATAAATTGGGGGATGGATATTTCAGTGAGCGCGCCAGTGATATAAGGGATGCTGGTTATATACTCATTGATGCGATACGCGGAGAAGCTCTTTCCGCATTCCATCTTACAAAGCCTTCGATACTTGTCGCCGATTATCTTCTTCCTTCTGAGTTTCTGCGGCTTGATCGTTCGTATCTGAAAGGCCTTTGCCTTGATGGAGGAGGTAAAACCAGCCATATCGCGATTCTCTCACGTTCTGCAGATATTCCTGCCGTCTTTGCCCTTGGTGATTTTTCCATCCATGCTTCGAATGGGTCTATCATTGCGATGGATGGCAAATATGGAACTGCTGTGATTGATCCGCAGAGAAGGATACTCTCTGAATATAGACTTCGCTGTGATGCAGCGGCAAAGGCGGATGCCGAGCTCCAGAAAGAGGCAGGGCTTCCGGCTGAGACAACAGACGGCTTCCGCATAAGGCTGATGTGCAATATCGAGGGGCTTGATGGAGTGGATGGAGCGATATCTTCCGGTGCGGAAGGCATAGGGCTCTTCCGTACGGAATTCCTTGCCCTGCAGAAAGCTTATCTTGAGGATGAAGGAAAGATGGATCATGTCTATCAGGAAGCTGTTGAGCGTATGAGCGGATATGGCCCTGTGACATTCCGTACATATGATATAGGAGGAGACAAAGTCCTGGATGGAATGGGCATAAATGAAGAGAATCCCATTCTTGGATGGCGTGCAGTCAGATTCTGCATGGAGAATAAGGAGCTTTTCCGCAGCCAGCTTGTCTCAATACTGAAAGCATCCGCTGTGTGCCGGTCTGTGCGTATCATGTTCCCGATGATCTCCGGTTCTGAGGAGCTGTGTGAAGTCCTTTCATTTCTGGAAGAAGTGAAGAGTGAATGCAGGGCGAAGGGGATTCCGTTCGATGAGAATATGGAGATCGGAACGATGATCGAGGTCCCCTCTGCAGCCATTACCGCGGATGTGCTTGCAGACCATGTTGATTTCATGTCCATCGGAACGAATGATCTGATCCAGTATACGATCGCTGTTGACCGCGGGAATGAGAAGATATCATATCTATATCAGCCGCTTCATCCTGCGGTTCTCCGGCTTATAAAATATGTTGTCGATTCTGCAAAGAAGAAAGGGAAGAAAGTCTCGATGTGCGGTGAGATGGCGGGTGAGGCAGAGTATCTTCCCATCCTGGTCGGGATGGGCTTTGATGAGCTATCAATGTCTGCTCATTCGATACTTGAGGCAAAGCGCAGGATCAGACTGCTGGACAAAGGCAGTTGCACCCAGTTTGTAAATCATGTACTCTCACTTCCGGATGCGGTATCCATCGAGGCCGCGTTGAAGGAATTTTCAGAGCAATATGGAAAAGCTTGATATCAGAAATAAGGCAGATATAGATACATCGCTTCCTTTGATCTCAATCATCGGACGTCCGAATGTCGGTAAGTCCACTCTTTTCAATAGACTCATCGGAAAACGGAGGGCTATCACCGATCCAACGCCAGGGGTCACAAGGGATCCAATCCCTGAAAGGTGGCTGCTTTCGAATAATCCTGTGACACTTGTCGACTCCGGAGGTGTGAAGCTGGACAAGGAAGGGCTGGATTATGAGGTCAGTGATAAATCGCTTTCATTGCTGGGTATCAGCGATGCAATCATATTCCTGATGGACTGCATGGATGTCACAAGAGAGGATCAGATGCTCATTGATACTCTCCGTCCATATGCGGATAAGGTCGTGCTTGCCGTAAACAAGGTGGATGATGTTTCCCGCGATGATCTTGTATGGAACTTCTTCTCGTATGGATACCAGAGGGTCGTAGGGATATCAGCTGCTCATGGGCTGGGCATCGAAGAGCTTGAGGATACGCTTCTTGGAATGCTTGATCTTGAACCGGTTGAGGAGATTCCGGATGAGCCTGAGTCGATAAGGATTGCTATCCTTGGCAAACCGAATACAGGAAAAAGCACGCTGATGAATCTGCTGACCGGCCGTGATATATCGATTGTATCTCCTATTGCCGGAACTACGCGTGATGTGATGCGCGGAACTTTCATATACAAAGGGACGGAGTACACAGTTCTCGATACTGCAGGAATCAGACGTAAGAGCAAAGTTGACGAGGATGTGGAATATTACTCCGTCAACAGGGCAATCAAGACAATTGATGATGCTGATGTCGTCCTTCTCATGGTCGATATAACAGAAGGCCTTTCCGAACAGGACAAGAAGATTTCCAATCTTATTGTCAGAAGAGGGAAGGGAGTCATTCTCGTTCTGAACAAGGTTGATCTTCTTCGTGGTATTCCAAATGAGATTGAGGCAATCAAGGATCGTGTCAGATTCCTGTTCCCGATACTGTCTTTTGCCCCTCTTCAGCCTATATCCGCGCTAAATGGGTCGGATATAGGAAAGCTTCTGGATACGGTATGGGCTGTATGGAAGCAGCTTCAGAAGAGGGTTGATACGTCACAGCTGAATAATGCGCTCTCTGTCTGGACAAAGGATAATGAGCCTCCCCGCGGTGCTGCCGGACATTATAAAGTCCTCTATGGGACCCAGGTATCTGCAGCACCTGTGCGTTTTCTGTTCTTTGTGAACCGTATTCATGGATTTCCTGAAACCTATGTCTCATATCTTAAGAATATGATCCGCCGTGATTTCGGGTTCAGCAATGTGCCTGTTGAGATCTCGCTAAGAGAGCGGCGCAGGAATCCCAGCCTCAATGAGAAAGGACCTTCGAAGACCGAACGTGAGATACGCAAGGTCATGAATAGTTCAAAGGGTGCTTCGAAGGGCGGGACTGCTAAAAAGCCTGGGGGAAAAGCCAGAATGGGCAAGGAGAGGGAGAGAGCAGAGAGAATCGTCCGCAATCAGAAGCAGAAGAGGCAGAGCCATGGGAAAGGCTGATGAGTGGGGAATCAAGGCGATTGCCTTTGATATCGATGGAACACTCTACCCGAAATGGCAGATGGATATACGTCTTGCTGCAGCATCTGTTCTCCATCTCCCATTCGCTCTCAGATACAATTCGATGCGGCGTGCCATCCGCAGAGAAGACGGGCTGGAAGAGAGAGAAGCTGGCACTCTGGATGATCTCCGGATCCGCGAATGCCGGATGCTTTATGGAAGCGATGAGAAGCTTCAATGGTTCATTGATAAGGAGACGAAGGTCTTCAGGAAGCCATGGGAAAGGCTTTTCAGGTCGATAAGACCCTATCCTGGTATGAAGCCTTTTATGGAAAAAGCTTCTGGGAAATTCACGCTGGCTGTTCTTTCCGATTTCCCCGTCGGCGTCAAACTGAAGGCGCTTGGGGTTGAAGAATATTTTGGATATATTGCCTCTGCAGAGGATTCAGGGCACCTGAAACCTTCTCCTGTGCCTTTCCGTGTTATGCTCGATAGCCTTGGATATAAGCCATCTGAGGTCCTGTATGTCGGAGATAGCGAATCAAAGGACATCAAAGGAGCCCATAATGCAGGTCTTCGCACCGCCCTTATTTCTACTTCCCGCCACAAGGTGTATAGTATAGCTGATATAGTCTTTTCTTCCTGGGGAGAATTTGGGAGGGAAATACTTTGAAAGGGGTGTTCTGATGGCCGATATTCCTGTCCTGTCAATTATTCTTGCAGTAGCGCTTTCCGTGCTTATCAATCTTGTAATCAATCTGATAATGCGGCGTAGGGATAAAAATAGCCGTACAGTCAAGATGGTGAATGATCAGATACAGGCATTCAGGAATGAAGTCTCCGCTACTGTCGAGCGTATAACCACGCTTGGCCGCGATACTCTTCAGAATGTGGAAGCAAAGACAGGAGAGGCTTCGGATATGGTACGCCAGGTAGCTGAAGGGCTTGAGACTCTGTCAGAGCATAGCCGTGACCTGGCAGCCCTGCAGAGTGTATGCGTCAGCTATAAGAATGCGCTTGAGAAGCTTAGAGCTGCGACAGAGCAGGCGGAAGCCAGAATACAGGCTGTTCAGGATGAGGTGAGAAAGGCCGAGGAGGTCGATGATTTTGTGCGTGCGTTCCAGGCTGATTCCGATCGTCTGACAAATCACATGCAGGACCTTAAGGCCGAATACGTGCAGCTTATTTCATCGACAGAAGAGAGCCTGAGGGCCGCATCGGAGAATCAGAAGAACGCCAATCAGGATATGCTTCAGGAGTTCTCTGTATCGCTTGAGAGGTTCAGAGAGCAATTTGGGGATTTTGTTGCTTCCGAGCGTTCCGGATTCGAGTCTTTTGTATCTGATGAGGCGAGGAAAGCAGAGGCATCTGCTGCTGATATCGAAGCAAGACGGCAGGATATCCTCTCTTCGCTTGATGAGGGAAAATCCGGGCTTGAATCAATGCTTTCCTCTATTGATTCCGATCTGGACAGGATGAGAAGCACTTCTGAGGAGATCCATAGTGATATCGCGGCAGCGTCAGAGGCTTTCAAGGCTGAGACAGAGAGCGCCAGGACAGCGCTTTCACTCCATTCAGATGAGTGCAGAAACGAGATCGATAAATCATTTGAGGGTCTAAGAAATGAGCTTGAGGAGCTTTCCAGAACACAGGCGGATGACATCGAGAGGAGAAAAGGTCTGCTCTCGGATGACGCTGATGCGCTTGTGGAAAATATATCAGGGGAGATTGAAGGAAAGAAGAATGAGCTCTCTTCTTTTGCTGACAACGCACTTCAGAGTTTCAACGCTGAGGTGAATGGCAAAAAGGAGGAGATTGATAGCCTTCTCTTATCATTTGCGGCGAAGATACAGGCTAACGGATCAGAGCTGGCTGTGATGATTGATAATATGAGAAAAGATGCGGCAGAGGCTGAGGGGAATACAAAGCTTGTGGTGGAGGAAGCTCTTTCCCGCATTTCAGAGGCAAGAGAGGGCCTTGATTCAGACAGGAATGCATTTGTCAGTTCTTCACATGATATTATTGCCCGAAGCTTTGACGAGCTTATCACCTCCGTCGATGACAGTTTTGGCAGGATAAAGGCCGATGGAGAGTCTTTCATCAGGAATCTCTCTGATAGGGTTTCTGAGACTCGCGAGACAATCGCAATGCTTTCAGAGGGAGAGCAATCGAGAATCAAGGCTGCGGTGGAGAGGCTTCAGGAGCTTGATGGAAAGATCAGGATGTCCGAAGAGCAGCTTTCTGCGCTTTCTGAGCAGATAACATCAACTCGTGAGGAACTTTTCTCTGTTCAGCAGGACAGGGGCCGTCTTGATGCGGATATCGAGGAAAGAACGAGGGAGCTGGAGAGACTGAAGAGTGAGATGGAAGAGCAGAAAGCTCTGAGGATCAATGAGGAAGCTGCTCTTGTCAGGCTTAAGCTTCAGATATCGAATCTGAAGAAAGAGACGAAACTGAAGGAGAATAAGCCGGAAGAGCCGAAGAAAAAACCAGAGGAAATGATCGATGAGTTTCCTGATGATATCTTCACAGGAAGTGTTGAGGAAGTGGATCTTTCCGATGATGATGAGTGATTCTGTGATTATTGCTAATATCTTACCTTCGTGGTAGTTTGGGGTTATGAAGAAGAATACGGCGAATAGCAGTGATGATTACGCCTATGTATATGTTGTGAAGAATCCTTCATATAATGATATTTCCCTCTGCGCATGGGACAGCGTGCTTTACGGAGGGACTCCTGTCATGTATGACACCCGTTTCGGTCTGGATCTGGGGCTTGTAGTAGGACCTGCACCCGTGCCTGGACAGCAGTATGTCCCAGGATACAATAGTGTAAAAGGTGCCTGTCTTCACTTCGGGAATGAGACTGAAGAGGATGATGTCAGATATCAGCAGACAGAAGGTCAGCATCAGTGTGATGGATGTTTTCATTGCCAGATTGCGAAGGAGCCTGAAAGAATGCGTGTTGATGGTGATGTGTCATGGATTGATCACCTGGCAACACCTTCAGAGATGGCACGCTATACGGAAAACAGCGAGAAAGAGGAGTATGCCCTTAGAATATGCAGGGAAAAGATAAAGAAGCATAATCTCGGGATGAAGCTTGTCACTACGCATTTCCTTCTCGGAGAGCCCAAGGTGATATTCTTCTTTACAGCGGAGGAGCGTGTCGATTTCCGTGAGCTTGTGAAGGATCTCGTATCAGTATTCAGAATGCGTATTGAGCTGAGGCAGATCGGGGTCCGTGATGAATCAAGGCTTATCGGAGGACTGTCAGTATGCGGCCGCGATTACTGCTGCCATTCAATTACAAGAGAGATGGATCCAGTTACGATCAAGATGGCAAAAGAGCAGAACCTGTCTCTCAACTCAATGAAGATCTCCGGTCCATGCGGCAGGCTTCTGTGCTGCCTTGCATACGAGTATGATTACTACATGGAGGAGAAGGCCTCCTGCCCGCCTGAAGGAACCCGCATCAAGCTTGACCGCGAACTCTGGAGAGTCAGTGAGATCAACATACTTTCCAGAAAGATAACGCTCTCTGCAAGTGAAGGACGTACAATCTCAATACCTTCAGAGGAAGTCAGTTTCAATAGCGATACAGGTTATTGGGAAGTTTCTGAGGAGTATCAGGAGGAGCTTTTCTCCACCTGAGTTTCTGTTATAATCCTCTCATGGTTCTGGAAGATCTCTACAGAATGGTGGATCAGGATCTGATCCTCGTTTTCCCGACAGAGGAGAGTGCCCGTGCTTTCTCCGTAAGCTATGTGCTTAGCAGGAAGAAGGGCATTCTTGCTTCATCTGTGATTGCATTTGATGCTTTCGCATCGCTTTTCTATCATGATGGGAATACAGCAGAGGTCTCCGATGCCGATAAGCTTATATTCGCATCCTATGCCTCTTCCACCTATGGAGAGAGCCTTGGCTATTTCTCATCTCCTGTTTACCCGGAGCTCAGAAGCAGGCTTCCTGGGACTATTGAGCGGATGCTCGGAAGCATTCCTGAGGCGAGGAGCGTGTCACTCCGCAATATGGATGCTCTCTCCGATATACTGCTGCTGGAAGGGGCTTATCGTTCGTTTCTGGAATCATCGGGGCTTCATGATACGGCCTTTTCCGATCCAGAGGCATATGACCCAGAGCACCGCTATCTTATCGTGATGCCTTCGGCATTCCCAAAGGAGAGGAAGCTGGTTTCTGCCTTGGCTGGATTGCATAATATCGCCATCGCCGATGACTTCCCGCCCGTTTCCGGAAAGCTCTCATGCTACAGCACTGAGAAGGAGGAGCTGAGATCCCTCTTCCTTTCCATCAGAATGCTGCTTGATGATGGTGTTCCTTTCTCTGATATCATAATCACCGCATCGGATCCAGTCCGCCTTGCTCCCTATCTCCGTGAGGAATCATTCCTTCATGATATTCCTCTCCGATTCGTATCGGGAGAATCTCCTTTATCTTCATCGTCAGGGAAGTTCTTCTCCCTTCTCAGGGATGTCTATGAGACATCATACTCCCTCAATGCCCTGAAGGCCCTGTTCCTTGACTCTTCCATGCCTTTCTCAGAGCCGGACACCTTAAGACATTTCATTTACAGGGCTGTCGAGGATTCCATAACAACCGCTCCGGATCAGAGGAATGACAGATACATGAAAATACCGGAAGAGCTTGGGGGAAAGATCTATTCAGGATTCAGAAAGCTTCTTGACAGCCTTATGACGGAGAAGAGGGCTGACAGGATCATTTCTCTTCTTCATGCGCTCTCTTCCCATCTTTTCATCTCTGAGGAGTTCTCTGCGGATGAGGATGACAGAGATGTCTATTCATTCGCAATGAATGAGCTTGCCGTATTCCTTGACAGGGTAAAGGCTGCAGGGGAGAGCGGCTTCGGATTGGATGTGCCGCTGTTCCCGCTCTTTGTCGAGTACCTTGGGAAAAGGCAGTACGTGCCTAGAAGGAAGAAGGAGGGGATCAGGGTATATCCATTCGGACAGGATGCCGCTATACCTGTCCAGCATCGCTTCGTCATAGCTTTGAATGAGGAGGAGTGCGGAAGGACTGTGAAGGACGCCTCATTCCTTTCGGATTATGAGCTTTCCGAAGAGCGGGATGAGAAGGAGATAACAGAGGATATCCTGAGAGCATATAGTGCAATGACTGCGGATCTGCATATGAGCGCATCCTCCGAGACCTATGGGGGAACGATGCTTCCTCTGATGTCCCTTGACAGGGAGATCTCATCTCTTTCCTCTGCTGATCCATGGCGTTATGAGTGCAGGAAGGAATTCCCTGCGATCTATCCATTGCAGAAGGAAGGGTATCTCAATGCGGTCTATGCATCGCTGAATGCCAGGAGCTATGACGATGATGTGACATACAGTGGAAAAGGTCTGGAGCTGGGGCATCCGCTCTCCCTGTCTTTCTCATCAGCTGACAGCTATGAGCATTGTCCGTACATGCATGCTCTTCAGTATCGTTTCTCGCTTGCAGATCTCCGCCTTTATGCTCCTGAGACGATGGATCATCTTGAGATCGGCTCAAGGCTCCACAGTGTGATGGAGAGGTTATATAAGGAAGGCGGAAGAAGCCCGGAGAGCCGGATACCAGAACTCTTTGATGAGGAGATGGAACTCTGGAAGGAGGGGAAGAGAATCGATGACGGGGAGATAAAGGAGATGAGGAAATCCTCCACAAGACCCTCCGGAATACTTATCAGCTATCTCCGGGCCATGTATCTCGATAATCTGATCAATGCAGCCATCCGGATGAATGGGATGTCCTCTCCAATCCCGGGCTTCGGTCTTGAAGAGAAGCTGAGGAGGGATTTCCCTGAACTTGGTTTCTCTATCTATGGGATCATCGACAGGATTGCTGAGAATGCCGATGGGAAAGGAATACTATTTGACTATAAGAAGGGAAGGCGCTTCAGCTCTTCTGACAGGGAACGGAAGGGCCTCCAGTTCTACATCTACAGGCTTCTCGCGGAGACTGGCTCCCCAGTCTATCCGGAAAGGGCGTTCTTCATCACACTCCGTGACTGTGCATTCTCAGAGGTCAGCCTTGATGCTGATGATGGGATCATCCTGAAAAGGCTCTCTAATGATGCGGAAGGGATAAAGAATGGATTCTGGAAAGCCGTATCCTCAGATGAGAACTGCCAGGGCTGCCAGTACAGGGGAATATGCAGAAGGAGGTTCAGCATACGATGACTTTCAGTGAACTGCTTGCTGCCAGGGATATCAGGCTATCGGAAGAGCAGCTTGCCGCTGTCAATGCTGATCGCGCTGCGATTGTCTCCGCAGGTGCGGGGTCGGGGAAGACTACCGTCCTCTCGCTGCGCTTTGCCCGCCTTGTAATGGAACGCAAGGCCCATGCAGATGAGATTCTCACCCTCACATTCACGAGAAAAGCAGCTGCTGAGATGTATGAGCGCATATACTCCCTCCTTTCATATGCGGCAGAGCATGATGAGTATATAGCCTCTGAGCTGTCTTCCCGTTTCCCTAAAGCCCATATCTCCACAATGGATTCATTCTGGGGAGAGATTGCAAGAACGGATTCGCTGAAGTACGGTATCATGCGCGATTTCTCCGTCATGGAGTCCGATGAAGCTGATGATATCATAAGTGCTGTCTTTGATGAGCTTACCTCAGACAAGACTATGGATGGTGCGTTCGCGTGCCTTGCAGCCTCATACTCCGAGGATGAGATACGCTCATTCCTCTCTGATATTGCCTCCTGTACGGATATCCTCACGGACTTTACTGCTGAGAGGAACATGGAGAGCTACAGCTTCTATAGCAGGCTTCTATCAGAAAGAGCCAGAGGGCCGTTCCTTTCTATGCTGGATGAGCTTGAGCGTTTAAATGAAGAGGACGCTGATTCAAAGCTGTATGGTAGTATCTCTGGATTCATTTCAGAATACAGGAGAAATGGCGGATCCATTCCTGACTTTTCCCTGATGCAGCTTAGGCGCAAGGCTGATAAGGAATTGTCCGCATTTATCAGGAATGTCTACAGGCCATTGAGAGCAGAGGCCCTGGTCTCAGAGGCTGTCTCCGGGACTGAGGACTACTGCAGATCGGTATCAGAGCTTATCGAGCGTTTCGTGAATCGCATACAGGAGATAAAGAGAACACGTTCATTGCTCTCATTCCATGATACTGAAGCACTTGCGAAGGCTATTCTCCTATCAGACAGATCTGTCCGGGATTACTATACAGCGCTCTTCAGATACATAATGGTCGATGAGTTCCAGGATAACAATGGCAGCCAGAGAGATCTCCTGTATCTTCTCTCAGCAAAGCCTGGAGCGGCTATGGGAAAAGTACCCGGTCCTGAGGATTTAGATCCTGGGAAGCTCTTCTTCGTAGGGGATGATAAACAGTCGATCTACTACTTCCGCGGAGCAGATGTCTCTGTGTTCAGATCGCTTCGGAACGATATTGGGAAGATGGGGGGCGATTATCTTACGCTCTCGATGAACTACCGATCGGAACCGCTTTTAATCGAGCACTTCAATAAAGTGTTCAACCCCGTATTCACATCCAGAAGTGCCGATATGGATGGTGAGGATGTCATTGAAGCTATGACAGGTATTCCATTTGCATCATTTGAAGCTGATCCAGCGTCTATTGGCAGCAGGGATATGGTCCCGGGGGTGGAACCGAAGATACGTATGGCGATTGTGCCTAAGGATGGCAGCTGCGTTGACGATCCCGCTCCTCCAGGAGAGAGCGAGGCATACTGGGTAGCTTCAGAGATCCTTTCGATGGTCAGTGGCAGCGGATATGAAGTGCCTGATGGAAATGGCGGTGTCCGGAAGCCCCGTTTCTCGGATATAGCACTTCTTCTTCAGACTGCTAAATCACAGATGCCTTTCGAGAGGGTTTTCCGCCTCCGTGGAATCCCGTACACAGTCATTGAGAGCGCATCTGTAGCGATTGAAGGACTTGCCAGCGACCTCTTTTCGTTCCTGACCCTCATTGTCTATCCTGATGATAAGGCCGCTTATCTTGCTCTTCTCCGATCCCCATTCGCCAGGATATCCGATGAAGGCCTTATGTTCCTTGCAGACTGGACCGATGAGGAGAATGAGTGCTTCATGGCATTCGATAGCCAGCCCCAGTTCAGAAGCGAGAGGGACCGCATTGCATTCTCAGCCCTCAGGAATCTGTATCAGGAAGCAAGAGCCATGGCGGGGAGGAGGAAGATCGCTGAGATACTTGATGTGATCTACTACAGAAGCGGCTACCATTCATACCTCGTTTCAGATCCGTCCCTTTCTGTCTATGAGGAGCACTTCTCATATATCTGGGCGGCAGCGGTACGTTCCGATGAGCGTGGTATATCACTTCCTGTATTCCTTGATTCGCTCCGTCCTCTGATCGGCAGTCCTGAGAAGCTTCCAGAGGCTTCTGTCCAGCATTTTGAGAGCGATGCCGTTCAGATAATGAGCATACATAAATCAAAGGGACTGCAGTTCCCGATAGTGATTGTCTCTGATGCAGCAAGGGGAGGCGGAGGCCAGACTGAACGCAATGCTCTCTCTGCTTACTCCGGTACCCATCCGTTCTTCATGATAGATCCGCGTGATAGCGGGGCCAGCCATCCATATACGGCTGTCCTCAATAAAGCCAGGGCCAGACGGGAGATGGCAGAGAGGAAAAGGGTTCTGTATGTAGCTCTCACACGGGCATCATGCCATCTTCTGGTGACTGCCAATGAGAAGCGTGGAATGGAGTCCTCCCTCTATGGCATGTACTCGGCGGTTTCCGGAATCGAAGAAGAGATCATTCCCGCGGTAGAAGCATCTGCTCTCTTCCCATCCGGACAGCGGGATGCATGTTCTTCCTGGTACGATGCGGCTATATATGAAAGAGGTGTATCCTCTTCAAAGAGAATCGCAGCAGCTGAGAGTGCGGATGATTCAGTCCCCGAAGCAGCTGGAAGGGCTCTTCCTCCATTCTCATCCGATGAGATCATCAGGAAGCATGGACTTTATGCGCAGTTCGGGACGATGGTCCATGAAGCAATGGAAGCGGCTGCGACGGGAAGAGAGCCTTCATTCTCCGCTATCCCGGGGATTCCTGCTGACGCAGAGGATGCTCTCAGAAGGGAGAGCGCGGCAATTGCCATGCGCTTCAGCTCCTCCGTTCTTTTCAGGAAGCTCATTGAAGGCAGAAGGGTAGAGAGCGAGGTCCGCTTCTATTATCCGGACGGGGAGATTGTGATCGAAGGATCGGCAGATCTTGTTGTGTCCCTGGATTCGTGTGTTCTTATCATCGATTTCAAGACTGACAGAGTCATGTGCCCAGAGATCCATAAGGACCAGATAATGAAATACATAGAGGCCATTGGCGGCCTCTATGGATTGAAAGCTTATGGAATGCTTCTTTATGCCAGATCGATGGATCCAGGTCCTGTATGGGACAGGAATGGTGATGTCATAGAGCTTTCAGAGCTTCAGCCATCCTCTTGAGTGCTGCAAGCACCTTATCCTGCGATGTGCCGTAGTTGAAGCGTACGAAACGACCCCACTGATCGCCGAACCATGTTCCATCATTGACTGCGACGGATGCATTGACGCCAAAGAACCTCGAAAGAATGCCCCCTCCATTTCCCCCTGTATACTTTTCCGGATGGGCCTCGGCTTCGGCCTTCACTTTGTCATATACATCCATACAGTCCAGGAATGCAACGAATGATGCTTCCGCATTGACCATTTTCATGCCTGAGCCAGAGGTCTTGAGGAAATCATCGATTCTCTTCACGTTCTCTCCAAGGTAGGCGCAGAGTTCCTTGTTGTACTCCAGTCCGTGCTCATACGCGCTCGACGCAAGTTCGCCGATAACGATGCTGGGTTCATCCAGTCTCATTGCATGCTCTCTTGCTCTGAACTTCTCACGCTTCTCTTTTGATGAGAAGACAATGAATGATGAGTGCTCTCCCGCGATATTGAATGTCTTGGAGGGAGCGAAGAGGGTGATGCAGTCGGCTCCTATCGATTCATTTACCTTATTCATCGGGATATGCTTCTTTCCCGGATGGACGAGATCGGAATGTATCTCATCGCTTATTACGAGTATTCCAAGCTCTTTTGCCGTCTCAAGGATGAATCTGAGCTCTTCTTCTGAGAATACGATACCTGATGGATTATGAGGCGAGCAGAAGAGTATGCATCTGGCCTTCTCTGCATCCTTTCTGAAGCGTTCTTTATCCAGATAGAATGAAGCTCTATCGTGATCATATCCGAGCTCATGATCGATCATCACACGTTCCTGGTTTGCAGTGATTTCCCTGAAAGGCCTGTATGCTGGCGTCGGGACGAGAATCGTATCTCCCTTTTCTGTGAAGAGATCCATGCAGGATGCGATCCCGTGGAGAAGTCCCATAGCGAATGTGATCTCTTCTGCTGGCACCTTCCAGCCATGCTTCTTCTCAAGCCACTCTGAGGCTTTAGCTGTCAGAAGCGGGAAAGATGGATAGCCGTATATCCCTGTCTCTGCTACTTTCCTTCCAGCCTCGGCGATATAGGAATCGGTCGGGAAGTCCATGTCCGCAACCCAGAATGGCTCTGCTTCAGGGTTCGCTGATATATTCTCGATAGCAGTACTATCCCATTTGATGCTGTTCGTATGGCTTCTGTCCGCAGCCTTCGAGAAATCCATTATTCACCTCCTGAAAAGTCTTGAAGTCTCAACAAGACCTTTATATTGTCCTTTTGCTCCCGGATAGGTTATTGCCATTTCCGGGCATCTATGATAGCAGGCGAAGCATGATATGCAGCTGTCGCCTATGATAATCCTGCCATTTTCTTCCTTGATATTCCCCTCAGGGCATATCCTGACGCATGTCATGCAATGTATGCACTTTGCTGAGTCGATTCCCAGTTTTTCATTTGGGCGTGGTGCTGATGCAAGTCTGGAAAAGCGCCTGACAGTACGATAAAGGAATCCCTTTCCCGGGATCTCTATTTTCTCTGAATCTGTATCCTCTGCAATGGCTTTGAGCTTCTCTTCCGCTTTCCTGGCAATCTCCTCAGCTTTCTCTTTCGATACGGCTTTCTTCTGCAGAGGAAGGTATGCATCGGGCATTCTGACTGCTTTCCCGTATGATAGGGCAAGCCCATTGTCCTGAAGCGTCCTGTCAAGATCGCTCAGGGCATTCAATGGAAGTCCCCCGTTTGTTACTATTGCGAAGATGTATCCAAGACCGGAATTGTCTCTGTCTGAGAGGACTTCCTCTATGAAGCGCAGAACGGCATGCGGTATGCCTCCGCAGTAAACGGGGAAGATGATCCCGAGCCGGTCCATATCATCTGGCAGACTTTCGTTTCCGCTTATGAGATCCTCTGCAAAATAAAGATAGTCATGCTTTATCCTATCGGCCACGAACAGGCTGTTTCCAGTTCCTGTAGCAACTGCCAGAACCGTACTCATGAAAACTCCTCTATGTTTGTGCTGTCTATTATCTTCACGATAGCATCGGTATCCTCATCGTTTATATTGAGACTGAGCACGATTCTTCCCATCTCGCCCTCTTTCAGGAACAGCACACCCTTTTTCCTGAAAGCGTTCACGATATTATCCATCGGATAGCTGGAATTGAAGAAGATCATGTTTGTCGAAGAGATTGCGACATCGGCCCATCCGCTTCTTTCCAGGGCTTTTGATATTGCAGCACGATGCTCGTGGTCATCCTTAAGCCTTGCAATATTGTTCTCAAGAGCATAGATGCCGGCTGCTGCGAATATCCCGATCTGCCTCATGCCGCCTCCAAGGAGCTTCCTTATGCGCTTTGCCTTCTCGATGAAATCCCTGTCGCCGGAAAGTATTGAGAAAGCAGGACATCCAAGACCTTTAGAGAGACAGAATGTTATATCTGAAGCTGTATCTGCATAATCCTTGACGCTTATACCTGTCTCGACAGAGGCATTGAATATCCTGGCACCGTCCATATGTACCCAGAGCGAATGCTCTTTTGCTGTCTTTCTGATTTTCCTGAGTTCCTCGAGAGGATATACGATGCCTGATGTCGTATTCTCAGTCTCTATGATCGCGCTCTCTGACATATCATAGGCATATCCATGGATATGCTTCTCTATCTCTTCAGCTGTCATTATGCCATAGTCAGATGGAATGATTACGGGCAGCGTGCCTGAAAGCGATGCAACAGCTCCGATTTCATGGTTCACTATATGGGAGTATCCGGAAGTGAGGACCTCCATTCCTCTCCCTCCTTTTATCATCAGTGGAATAAGGTTGCCCATACAGCCAGATGAGACTATCAGCGATCGTTCCTTGCCTGTTATCTCCTCAGCTATGCGCTGAAGCTTCTCAGCAGTCGGATCCTCTCCGTATACATCGTCTCCGACTTCCGCATTGTACATAGCCTTCCTCATAGCTTCGGTTGGCTTGGTGAAGGTATCAGATCTGAGATCGTACATGGTTTTATTTCCTTATAGAATCGAATAGATTGAAGAATGTCGGGAATGTCACAGCCGCTGCCTCTTCATTATCTATGATTATATCATCAGATGCCGCTGCAGACAGCGATGCCATTGCCATTATTATCCTGTGATCGCCGAATCCCTTGACATACCCACCTTCGATATATCCTTTTCCATGGATTATCAGGCCATCTTCTTCCTCTTCGCATTCAACACCGAGAGCTGAGAGATTCTCGTGCATGGAACGTATCCTGTCTGTCTCCTTGATTCTCGCCTGCGGTACATTTGTCAGCTTCGTTGTTCCTTCTGCAGCTGCTGCTGTCACAGCAAGAATGGGAAGCGTATCAGGAATAGCATTGAGGTCAAAAGTCCCGCCATTGAGCTTCTCCGGTCCTCGTACTGTCACAGCATTCCCTTCCCAGGTGACCATGCATCCCATCGACTTGAGGATATCAAGGATTGCCTTATCTCCCTGGGCATCATTCCTGTCCAGACCTCTTACTGTTATCGCGGTGCCTGCCATTGCCGCCATTGCGAAGAAGAAGGAGGCTGAGGAATAGTCGCCATTGATATATTCATCGAATCCATGATAGCGCTGTCCGCCTTCTATCTCCGAATGCATGTAATCGTCGCTGATGCTGTATCTTATTCCCTGCTTGTCCAGCCATCCGAGCGTGAGCGATACATATGGTTTCTCAAAAAGGAGAGGACAGTCTATCACTGTTCTTGCTGAAGCCATAGGGGCTCCCAGAAGCAGGCCTGAAAGATACTGGCTTGTGCGGCATTCTATTGATGCCCTGCCTCCAGATAGCGGACCTTTGATCGTCACTGGAGGTTTTCCATTGCTGCATGATATGTCAGCTCCGAGGGAGCAGAGCGCTTCGGCAAGAGGCCCCAGGGGTCTTCTCCTTAGCTGTTCATCTCCTGTTATCGTAACAGGAATTCTAAGGGATGCGGCCATAGGAAGAAGAAGGTACTCCGTTGTCCCGCTGTTGCCTGCATCTATCGTGATGCTGTCCGGAAGCGAGATTGATGAAGCATCTACATATGCAGCGGACATATCATGGCTGAATGACACCTTTGCTCCCAGAGCCTTTATTGCTTCTATGCAAGACTGTGTATCCGATGATACAAGAGGATGGCGTATTATGCTCATCTCTCCGGAGAAATATGCAATCAGGAATGCTCTTATCGTCTGGCTTTTGGAGGCTGGAACCTCGACAATACCTGCCGGACGTGATGGGGATAATCTAATCATAGTTCCGGATTTTATTCAGATAGGATTGCTCAGGCAAGGAATGGGGCAGGGGGAAGATGATCAAACCATCCCGTTTTTTCGGAAATGTATGTCTATCCTATTGTAATGATGGATAACAGCAAATAAGATATAGCCATAAAAATGCATTCCTTCCCGGAGCTGACAGTCTCAGATCTTATACCTGATTCTCAGAACCTCTTCGAGAAGGTTTTTTCTCATCTGTCTTTTATCAGTTTTCTTTCTGTTCCCTTCCTGATATCAAGACTGCGGCCGAAATCATGTCCGAGATCATAACTGGATCTGTTGATTGATGTACGGGCATATGCCGTGCTTATCTTCGCAGTACGGTATATTAGCTCCTTTGCAAGAACCTCATTGTTCCTGCTCATTTCCATCAGGGCTTTTCCTTCTGCTGTTCCTTCCGTTCTTTCCTTCAGGACATCCACAGCTCCGCATATGAAGCTTCCTTTTGATATTGCCCGTCCTTCGCTCCTGATTCTTTTTATCTCACGTTCGGCGGCAGAGACAACATAATCAAAAATATAGAAGGCAAGTTCGATCTCCTCAACACTTCCATGCACTGTCAGAATACGTCTTCCGTTTATCGGGACTATGATGCTATAGACACCGCTGGATCTGCTGGCATACCATGCAAGCTCCCTTGTCCAGAAAGGGAGCCTGACAGCTTCATACAGCTCGGATGTATATATATGTCTGTATTCATCTTCTGCTGGCCCTGTTCCTTCAAGCATCAGCTTCTGAGCTTTCTTTATTGCTTCTGCTGCTTCGTTCTCGAAAGGCGATGATGAAAGAGCCATGAGCTTCTTTATCTTCTCACGTCTTGAATTGTCCTTGTCAATTGATAACCTGACCTGTCTTTTCGAGAACTCCGGAGGCAGCCCAAGAATACGGCAGCATTCCCTGAATGATGGGCCATGGCCTGCCTTTCTGTGAAGATGCCAGTCAAGTGCATGAGCCAGTTCATGCAGGAAGACATTGCCGGAATTCTCTTCAGATCCCCTGACAAGCACTTCTTCTGTTATTGTTATGATTCTGTCTTCTGGACGGAACATTGCAAGGGCGTTGTCTGGCAGATCAGGAACAGCAAAGACTGCGGTTATGAATTCTTCGCTGATTCCAAGCCGAGCCTTCTTTTCTCTGTATATTCCCCATAGCCTGTTTATCTTATGGTCAATAATATGGCTTACTGACCTAATAGTCCGGTCCATGCGGGTATGATACCGCCTTGCCTGTCCTTTGTCTTTAGGCTAGAGTCAAGGCGTGAAGATATATATTGAGAGCCTTGGCTGTGCCAAGAACCAGGTTGATTCGGAAATCCTCCTGACATATGCCGAGGAGAATGGATATGAAAGAACTGATGATCCTGCATCGGCTGATGTCATAGTCGTCAATACATGCGGCTTTATCGAGAGCGCGAAGACTGAGTCTATTGATACATTCTTCTCCCTGAAGGAGACATATCCTGATGCGCGCATAATACTTGCCGGATGCCTTGCAGAGCGTTATGGACGGGAGATGGAGCTTGATGAGGCTGATGTGATATTCGGCAATCATGATCTTTCTCTTTTCCCGGAAGTGCTGAAAGGGAAGACGGAGAGGGTTGTGATACCGGAGTATCCTGATCCGGATAGGGAGCGCGATGACAGGAAGGAGCTCCTTGGTTATAAAGGCAGTGCCTATCTCAAGATAAGTGAGGGCTGCAATCATCGCTGTGCATATTGCGCAATCCCTCTCATCCGCGGTCCTCTGAGATCGAGACCGATTGATAAGATCGTGAAGGAAGCTGAAAGGCTGATTGCATCAGGAATCTATGAGATCAATGTCATTGCACAGGATCTTGGTGCATATGGCCTTGATATTTATGGCAAGCAGATGTTCGTTCCTTTGATGGACAGGCTCTCATCTCTTGATGGGGACTTTGTCCTTAGGATGCTGTATATACATCCTGATACTTTCCCTGAAGATCTTATCGATCTTGTGAAGGACCGGAATAGGATCCTTCCGTATTTCGATATCCCATTCCAGCATGCGGACAGAAAGGTTCTCCGTGGTATGGGGCGTACAGGTGACAGAGATATCTATACTGCGTTGGTGCGCTCGATCAGGAAAGCTCTTCCTGATGCAGTGATCCGCACGACTCTCATGCTTGGGTTCCCCGGAGAGGATGATGAATCATTTGAAGAGCTTAAGCTTTTTGCAAAGGATGCTGAGTTCGACTGGATGGGCTCTTTCCTCTATTCCCGCGAAGAAGATACTCCTGCATATGATATGCGCGGAGAGAAAGAGCATCTAAGAGCTCATAAGAGAGCTGCTGTATGGCAGAAAGAGCTGGAAGCAGTCCAGGAGGAGATTACGGCGGCACGCCTTAAGCGATTCATCGGAAAGGAATACAGAGCGATAATCGAAGAGAAAGTCGAGGGAGAGGATCTTGCGATCGGGCGCATCTATGCCCAGGCTCCTGACGTAGATGGGCTTACTGTAATTATGGGCCGTGGAATGGAAAGCGGTGATGTAGTCCGTGTAGGCATAACGAATGTCAGGGGCATAGACCTGGAGGGAGTCCGCATTGATTGACCTATCCATTCTCAACGATGAGCAGCGTGAGGCTGTGCTTGATTTTGATCA
The DNA here is from genome assembly GCA_944389065.1 of uncultured Spirochaetaceae bacterium. Classification (GTDB taxonomy): domain Bacteria; phylum Spirochaetota; class Spirochaetia; order Sphaerochaetales; family Sphaerochaetaceae; genus Ornithospirochaeta. The sequence continues at coordinate 24,608 of CALXKZ010000067.1, read as the reverse complement.
TAATCTGCTGATTCTTGCCTGTGCAGGTTCTGGAAAGACGCGTACTATAACGCAGAAGATCGCATATGCTGTCTCTGAAGGTATATACAAGCCTTATCAGATCCTGGCCGTAACGTTTACCAACAGAGCTGCTGAAGAGATGAGGTCGAGAGTCGTTTCCTCGCTCCCTGATACCGATACATCAGGAATGGAAATGAGGACCTTCCATTCTTTCGGGGCCTACGTACTGCGCAGGTATGGAGAGAAGGCAGGCCTTTCTCCTTCATTCTGCATATATGACGATGATGATTCGCTTCAGCTGCTGTCTTCATGCGTGAAGCTTGAGAAGCGTGATCTCAGACAGGTGCAGAAGGCAATTTCCAAGGCGAAGGACAGGGGTATGACACCCGATTCACCGGGATTGACAGAGCTTCTTCCTGAAGTTGATCTTCCTGCCGTGTTCAGCCGGTATGAAGAGGCTCTCACTTCATCCGGCAATGCTGATTTCGCTGATCTTATTCTGAAAAGCACCTGGCTTTTAGAGAATGATGAGGAAGTCCGGAATGCAATGCAGAAGCGTTTCAGAATGGTGCTTGTCGATGAGTATCAGGATTCAAATAAGATACAGTTCAGGATGCTCAGAGCGCTTATAACACCTGCTACCAGGCTTACTGTTGTCGGTGATGATGATCAGTCGATTTACTCATTCAGAGGCGCTGAAATAGATAATATCCTTACATTTGCAGGCTCTTTTGATAATGTCAGGGCAGTGAAGCTTGAGAAGAACTACAGATCGACATCAGAGATCCTGGCTCCTGCAGCTGCATTGATTTCCCATAACAAGGAAAGACATAAGAAAGATCTTGTAAGCGCTGAGGGACTTACAGGCCCCAAGCCTTCGATAATCGTATCTGCAGATGGAAGGGAAGAGGGAGAGCGCATTGTCGATCTTATCAAAGGATTCGGCGACTATGATAACACAGCGGTTCTTTACAGGACGAATGCCCAGTCACAGATCTTTGAGCAGCTCCTTACCGATAGGAAGATTCCATATAAAGTGATCGGCGCCCTGAGATTCTATGACAGGGAGGAGGTTAAGGATGCACTTGCCTTCCTGTACTTATTGATGAATCATCGCGATACTGTATCTTTCAGAAGGATCATAAATAAGCCTGCTCGTGGGCTTGGAGAGGCTAAGATAGCGAAAATCCTTTCATATGGAGAGGATATCATGGAGGGCCTCAGATTATTTGCATCATCTAGCGGCGGAGCAGCAGGTGAGGGGGCCAGAATTTTCCTTTCAGCATGGGACAGGGCTTCGGCTTCTCTGGATGATGATGGAAATCTTGGTGATATTCTCAAGAATGCTCTGGAAGAGGGGGGGCTGTATGATCTGTATAACAGTGAGAGTGACAGAACTGTGAGAGAAGCAAAGATCGGCAACCTCGGTGCGCTTGTATCGGCGCTTTCCGAAGCAGGTTCCGGCAGAGGGGATCTCATTGAATTCCTGGAGAAGATCACTCTTGATACAACCACGCTTGGGAATAATGATCCAAGGGATCTGCCAGGTGTGACGCTGATGACGATGCACAATACCAAGGGACTTGAGTTCAATCGCGTTTTCGCAGTCGGTCTTGAGGATGACATTATTCCAGGCCGCAATGGAGAGATGTCAAAGTCCGAGGAAGAGGAGCGGCGGATACTCTATGTGGCGATGACAAGAGCAAGACGTTCTCTTTATCTTTCATTCGCACGCAGGCGTTCAATGTGGGGCAGGACAGAGTACCAGATACCATCAAGATTCCTGAAGGAGATTCCTGAGAAGCTCCTTTCCGGAGATGTCTCATCCTTGAAGGACAGACAGCCCAATGAAGAGCCTGAGGACTATTTCGGACGCTCATTTGCATATAAGCCCCGTACATATGTATCTTCCCAGCCTGCCTGGGCCAAGGGAATTGGCGTCAAGGTGATAAAGAAAAAACCAGAGGCAAAGAATTCCAGCGGTTCTTTCCATGTAGGCGACAAGGTCAGAAGCAAGGAATACGGCGAAGGGGAGATAACGGATATAAAAGAACTGGCAAAGGACAGAAGGGTTCTTACAGTTGTCTTCAGAGGCAGGACTGCAAAGTTCATTGAAGCATTTGCTGCACTGGAGAAGATCTGATGTAATGATTATCCCGGCCAGAACGTGTGATTATCAATGGCCGGGATAAATGGTTTTTCAGAATCTGTTTACGTGTGCAATATCATTACCCATATCACAGTTTTGGTAGTCATCTACGAAAACTTCTACGATATATGGCTGTCCGCTCTCTTTGGCTTTCTTCATAGCTGGTTCAAGCTCATCATATGAGAAAACTCTCTCAGCTTTGCATCCAAAGCCTTCTGCGACTTTGCAGTAGTCGATAAAACCGTATTTATTTTCCTTTAATGCAACTTCATACTCATATTTATAAGCACCTTTCTGGTTTTGTCTTATAAGTCCGAGATATGCATTGTTGACAATTATTACAACTATAGGAAGCTCATATTTCCTGACCACTGCAAGTTCTTCGACCATGAATGTAAACCCAAAGTCCCCCATCATACATACAACTTGCTTGTTTCCGACACCGATGCTTGCTCCTATTGCTGCAGGAATATCGAAGCCCAGTGTCCCTGCCCCTCCACTTGGAAGATAAGTCCTTGGTTTATTGACTTTCTGCAGCTGGCCGCTCCAAATCTGAGTGATTCCGCAGCCAGTTGTATATAGACAATCATCCCCAAAAACTTTGTTGACCATGAGAAATACATCTCTAGGATCAATTATTTCTCCTTCTCCTTTATACTGCTGTTCGGAAGATTTTTTCTTTCCTGGTATGTCTATGATACGAGCTGCTCCTTTTCTCTGGCCTTTTTTATTTGCTTCTGATAATAGAGATTCAAGAGCCTTATATGCATCTGATTCTATTGCAATTTCTGGTTTGATGAGTTTACCAAGCTCTCTTGGATCGACATCAATATGAATGAACTTCCTATTGCCTTTGTAAATAGAAATGTTTCCTGTATGCCTATCTGTGAATCTACATCCAATGCCGAGAACAACATCAGAATCAAGAAGTATTTCGTTTCCACAAGATATAGCTCCAACCTGAATTCCTGCCTGCCCTGCATTGAGTGGATGGTTTTCGGGAATACCTCCTTTTGCCATATATGTGGTAATCACAGGTATATTCATTAGCTCTGCAAAACTGACAAGCAACTTTTCTGCATGTGCAAGAATCACTCCACCACCCATGATAATCACAGGTTTTTCCGCTGCATCCAGAAGTTCTATAGTCTTTTTGATTTTTTCTTCATCAGGACTTTTCTGAATGATAGGCTTGGATTGATAGCTATTGATATCAAAGTCGATTTCCGCTGTCTGCACATCAAGAGGTACATCTAGAAGAACAGGCCCCATTCTTCCTTCTCTGGCAGTCCAGAAGAGATCCTGCATGATTTCTCCGATTTTTTCTGGTTCTGTGATGCATACGGCTTTCTTCACAATAGGTGAAGCAATCGATACTATATCAACACACTGAAAGGCATCCATGCCTAGCTGAGCGCGGACAGCTTGGCCGGTTATTGCAAATAGCGGCATGGAATCGATGTTTGCAGTATAAAGGCCGGTGATAAAATTGGTTGCACCAGGCCCAGATGTACAAATAGCAAGAGCCATGCGTCCGGATGATCTAAAATAACCATCAGCAGCATGGACGACAGCCTCTTCATGTCGCATTATATGATGCTTGATTGGAGAATCTGCAAGATATTTATAAACTCCATTGATTCCGGCGCCTGGGATGCCGAATGCATCTCCAATGCCTTCTTTTTCTAAGATCCTGACAATAGCTTCAGCAACTTGCATACACTCCTCCTTTTGTTAGATTGCAGTTACTTCTGAGCAATCTTAATTTGTTTAATAATCAAGATGATTCTCGAATCACTAATTCTGCATTCAGTCTAAAAATAGTTGGTTTTGTAAAATCACCATTCAATTGTTTTAATAATCGTTCTCCCGCAAAGATTCCGATCTTTTCTGCAGGCTGGACCAAGGCTGATATTTCAGGGGTTGCGGTTGTTAGCCAGAGACTATCATCGAACGTTATCAAAGCAACTTCTTCTGGTATTTTTATTTTCTTTACTTTCAGACAGGTAAATACTCCAATGGCTGCTAAATCATTGCCACAGAGAATAGCATCAATATTGTTTTCCAATAATTCCTCTGTGATGTAGTATGTGTCTGAATATTGCAGTTCAGCCATTGCAAAAGGACTGCCTTGTATAACTCTGATTAAGCTATCATCAATATCAATACCATTGGAAATCAAAGCCTGCTTGTAGCCCTCTATGCGTTCAAGCATAGTTTTATCTATATTCTCATCACCAAAATGCATTCCTATGAAAGCAATTCTTTTCCTTCCTCTATGTATAAGCGAATTGGTTGCTTTTTTACTTGCAGCATTATTTGATAACAAAATTGTATCTGCGATTGGAATCCTCGGTTCACGATCAACAAAAACAATAGGGAACTTTGGAGGGAGAAGACTCGGGATATATGTGCAATTTGAAGATGTTGGGGCAATTATCAATCCTTCTAGGCCTCTCATTGATAAAGATTCAATATTATGCCTTTCAATCTCGCTGTTTTCGGCAGAGTCCATTAATAAAAGGTTATAACCTTGCGGATTTATAACCTTTTCAATTCCTTTTGCTATGCGAACATAGAAGCTGTTTTCCAGATTTGCTACAACAAATCCTATAAGCCAGGACTTTCCGTTTCTCAATGTTTTAGCTGCAGGATTAGGATGATAGTTCAGATCCTTTATTGCTTTCTCGACTTTTTGAACAATTATTGGAGAAACATATTTTGTCTTATTTATAACATTTGATACCGAAGAAACAGAAACTCCAGAGAGCTTTGCAACATCCTTTATCGTTACTTTAGGCTTTGTATCTTCAGAAAAACGTTTCACTAAATCCTCCATATATATTAACTCTATGGCCTAATTTTGTAGCTGTCAATAAGAAAAATTAAGAATAAAATTTTATAGTATTTCCTTGTTTCAAATAAGTTTAAAAATTTATTGACAAGTCCCGATTTGCATTATATGAAGAAATAAAAGAAGTGTTAATCGTTTTATTGAAAAGTAAAAAGGAGGCGAAAGAATATGTTTAGAAAGCTTTTTCTATCATGTATGGTATTGGTATTAGCAGTATCATTGTTTGCATCAGGAACAACAGAAGCTTCATCAAGCAGCACCTCTGAAAATGGAAAGACTACTCTTACTTATGTAACTTTCCTTAACCCTTCGGATCCTGCTCCAAGAAGTGTAGCACAGAATGAACTTATTGCTAATTTCGAAAGGGATAATCCCGATATTGATGTAGAAGTTCAGGTACTTGGTTGGGCAGATATTGGTCCAAGGCTTATCCGCTCGGTAGCCGCAGGGAATCCTCCTGATGTAACAAGGATTGCAAGTGACTCTCTGGCCCAGCAGTATGCAGCTAAGACTTTAATGGATCTCACGCCTTTCATTGAGAAAACAGAGTCTGATATTGAAGCATACAAGAATGACTTTGTTCTCGATTACAACCTTGATACAGATAATGGTGTTAAGCGTGCAATCTGGATTGATAATAGAGCTGTAATGCTTTATTACAACAAAGCTCATCTTGCTGAAATCGGTCTGACTGAACCACCGAAAACATGGGAAGAAATTGGCCAGGCAGCACAGAAGCTTTCTGAAAAAGGCCATATCGGATTTGCAATCGGTCTGAGCTTTGCTGGAAGTGGAAATGGTTTTGTTGAGTGGTTCAAGCCTGCTATATGGTCAGCTGGCGGAGATCTTCTTGATGAAAATGGAAACGCTGCATTCAATGGGCCGGCTGGAGTAAAGGCCATGCAGATGCTTTATGATTTTGTTTACAAGTATAATTGTATTCCAGAAGAAATTCTCACTACCGATGTTGATGGAATCTTCCAGGGATTCGTTTCCGGGCGTGTATCAATGCTCTGTTTTGCAAATCATAGGTTCACAACTGCTCAGGAAGCTCTTGGTGCAGAAAATGTCGGAATTGCTCCTCTTCCATCTTTTGATGGCAATGAACCAGGTGAAGCTCATGTTACAGGATGGATGCTCGCAATACCAGAAGGATCAGCACACCCAGAAGAAGCTTGGAGATTCATCAATTATATGACAAGTACAGAAGGCAATGTCATTAATGCAGAGGTTGGAGGAGAACTTGCTACAAGAAAATCCGCTTTTGAAGATGAATATTTCAAGACAGACCCAGTTGGAATAGAAATGACAAATTGGCGGGATTATATCAATGAATATGGCCGTATGCCGCAGTTCCCAGAGGATTATCTCAGACTTCAGGAAATCCTCTGCAATGCCGCTCAGAAGATAGTTTTTGAGCAGGCTCCAATTCAGGAAACGCTTGACGCAGCTGCAGCTGAATATGATTCCGGTAGATAACATTTAGTAAACAGAGTGGCTATAGAGGAGGTAAAGAATGAATCTATAGCCGCTCTATGTATAGGTTTAGATATGGGAATGAGATTGAATAATAAGCAAAAATGGGAATTAGCTTATCTCCTTATACCTGGAGTAGCTGTTATTGCCTTCGTGACATTTTATCCTGCAATCTACTCAATCTGGGTCAGTTTTCATGAGACAAATTATGCTAATATCGGTGATTTCAATGGTATAGATAACTATATACGGTTTTTTACTGATCCGAATTCAATTCAGTCTATTGTTGTTTCTCTGATATATGTTATTGGAACTGTTGGTTTTGCGGTTCCTATAGGATATGGATTTGCAATATTGCTTAAAAGCGGTGGATCATATGTTCAGAAAATATACCGCAGTATATTGCTTATACCTTGGATTATTTCGCAGGTTGTAGTTGCTCTTCTTTGGAAATGGTTCCTTGATGGTTCATATGGTCCATTTGTGTATTTTCTCGGGTTGAATGGTATTGAATCTATTAATTTCTTCGGAACTAAATTTGCGCTTGGTACTTTGATATTCACCAATGTATGGCGTGCATTTCCTTTTGTAATGGTTATGATGTTGGCTGCATTGCAGACAGTTCCTGAAGAACTATATGAATCTGCAACGATAGATGGTGCAAATGCTCTTCAGATTTTCTCAAAGATCACATTCCAATACACCATTTCTACGCTGCTTATAACAGTGATAATGATTACTCTTGAAGCATTTAATATGGTAACTCTCATTAACACCTTAACAGCAGGAGGACCATTGGCAAAAACAGAAACCCTTGCCCTATCTGTATATAAAGATGCTTTCCAGAATTGGGAACTTGGGAATGCTTCAACCACAGGAGTTCTTATTCTTTTCTTCAATATAGTTTTCAGCCTTGGATATATAGCTTTGCTTAGAAGGGAGGATTCGTAAATATGATTGTTGTTGGAAAAACTAATCTTTGGATAAAGCGGATTCTTTCTTATTTGCTTTTGTTATTGGCCTGCGTAATTGTTTTGATTCCAATCGTATGGTTTGTTTCTACTTCGTTTAAACCATATGTAAAAACAATAGAATACCCTCCAAAGTGGATTCCAGATCCTTTCACATTAGAGAACTATTCCTTTATTTTATTCGGCTCTAATGCCATGAGGTATGTCATGAATTCACTTATTGTCAGTGGTATGACAATAATATTTACATTGATTCTAGCGGCCCATATTGCCTATGCCACAGCTAGATATAAATTCCGTTTTAAAAATGCTTTGCTGTTTATCATTCTTATGACAAGCATGATACCTGGAATTTGTGTTATTACTTCGCTTTATGTTATCAGCGTAGAACTGCATATGCATGATACTTACAAAGTCCTGATTATTATTTTTACTGCAGGGCAGATTCCGACGCAGGTATGGCTATTGAAAGGTTTCTTTGAAAAGATTCCTATCGAATTGGAAGAATCTGCAAAGCTTGATGGAGTATCTACACTTGGTGGTTTTTATAAGATAGTAGTTCCTCTTTCTACACCTGGTATAGCAGCTGGATCAGTTCTTGTATTTGTCAATGTCTGGAATGACTGGCTTATCTCCGCAACTATGACAATCAGTGAGGGAATGCGGTTAATCAATGTTGGCCTATTTGACTATATAAAAGATCTTGGAGTTGATTGGGGGAAGTTCACTGCTTATTCACTTTTATCAATTCTCCCAATCCTGATTCTGTTCTTGAGTGTACAGAAATATTTCATTCAGGGATTAACAGCTGGTGCAACAAAAGGATGAAAAAGGAGTTGAAGATGTCAGGAGATTATTCAATAGGAAAGAAAATAGTTCATAACTATGAAGTCAGTATAATTGCAGAATATGATGTTGTTATAGTTGGAGCAGGTGTTGCTGGAATTTCTGCAGCCGTTGCAGCTTCCCGTAATGGTATGAAGACTTTGTTGGTTGAGCGTGATGGCTGTGTCGGTGGGACAGCTACTACGGGACTTATGGTTGTCTTTATGGGGGTCAGTTTTTCTACAATACGCGGAAATTGCAAAGAACTTATAGATCGTTTGGAAAGAAAAGGAGCTGCATTTGTTGCTGAGAATACTCCATTTGATCCAGAAGTATTTAAGTTTGAGGCAGAACAATGGCTATTGGAGAGCAATGTAGATATTTTATATCATGCAGCATTTTCTGATGTTCTTGTTGAGAATGATTGTGTTAAGGGAATTTTCCTTCAGATGAAAGAAGGAATGAGATTAGTCCTTGCTAAAATCGTTATTGATACTACCGGAGATGCCGATGTTGCTGCGGCTGCTGGGGTTGATTTTCAGTTCACAAATCATGTTCAGCCTATGACCTCGATTTTTAGAATGGATAATGTTAATACTCCTGAGGTTATTTCTTATATTGAAAACCATAAAGATCAGTTCTTCTCTCAAAGAGGGCAGATAACATGGAAAGTTGATCATAATCCTCCCTTCTTTACTCTTGGTGGTTTCTTTGATTTGATTAAAGAAGGAAAAGAAAGGGGAGAACTCGTTTTACCCCATGATTCAATATGGCTAGGTCCATTGCCAAGAGCTGGGCAATATTATGTTAATACAACCAGAATCGGCGGAATGGATGGTACAAGCAGCATAGAATTGTCAAAAGCCGAAATAGAAATGCGTAAGCAGGCTTGGAATGTTGCTGAGTTCATGAAAAAGAATATTCCTGGATTTGAGAACGCAGAGATGCTCGATATTGCTGTACGAGTCGGAGTCAGGGAGACCAGAAAGATTATTGGGGAATATATCCTGACCGGAGAGGATCTTGAGAGTGGGGCTTCTTTCAAAGATGCAATAGCAATATATGATTTCCCGATGGACATACATGGAGCAGTTGGTAAAGAAGAAACTCATAGCTGGGGGCTTATTGATAAGGTTTATGACATTCCATATAGATGTCTTATACCTACAAAGGTCGAGAATATCTTAGTTGCAGGACGTTGTATTTCTTCGGATTCAAGAGCTCATGGCTCTACCCGGTCAATGCCATGCTGCATGGCTACAGGTGAAGCAGCTGGTGTCGCAGCTTCTTTGGCAATTAAATCAAATGTCGTGCCACGTAATGTCAATGTGGAAAATCTTCGTGCTTTACTTCAGGCTCAGGGAGTGCTATTAAGATGAGAAACCACATAAAAGTTCCTTCGCGTGCCTGGTATGGCGATTCCGAGATAGACCTGCTTTTCCCAGAAGATTTCAATGTGGAGAATTGTACTGGTAAAGATGTCCCTCCAATAGATTCTTCTAAGATTTCTGAAGCATTTGATAATCCAATTGGAACAGAGCCGCTTACTGTTCTGCTGAATGGTAAACACCGCGTACTGATTCTCATTGAAGATCATACACGGCCCATAATCTGCAGTGAATTATTGGAAATTCTTGTTTCTCGATTGAATTCAGCAGGAATTTCTGATGACAACATATGCATTTTAGTTGCAAATGGAACACATAGGCCTCTTACTGGCATAGAAATGGAAAAGAAATTCGGAAGAAGGATTTGTTCAAGGATACCTGTCAGATTCCATAATTGTTTTACCAATTCAGTTTACATTGGAAAAACATCGCGCGGAACACCTGTCCATATTGATAGCTTGGTCAATGAGTATGATTTCCTGATTGGCGTTAGCGGGGTATATCCTCATGGAATGGCTGGATATTCTGGGGGAGCAAAGATTATTCTTCCTGGAGCTTGTGGTTTAGAAAGCATTCTATATAACCATTCTTCTTTTAGGGGAACATATTTGGATGCTGATAATAATGATATACGGGCCGATATGGAAGAAGCTGCCCGTATAGCTGGATTGGATTTCTCTATCAATTCTGTTATCAATTCAAAAAGGGAAATCTGTGGTATCTTCGCAGGAGATGTTGTAAAAGCTCATAGGCAGGCTTGTAACTTTGCGGAAGATGTTTTTGAAACAGATGCGCCCGAATCCGCTGATGCACTGATAATCAATTCATATCCGATGGATACAGAGCTTTTTCAAGCTGCTAAAGCATTGGAAATCAAACGATTTTATCCTGATGCTCAAGTACTTGTCTTAATTGCAGATTGTCCTGATAGGTTTGGGTATCATGCATTATGCGGGCCCGGCGGAAAACTTTTCGAACATGAAAAGCAGGGAATAAAGGATAGTCTGAAAAATCGTCACCTTATTATCTATTCAAAAAACATTGGCAGGGCTGAATTATTAAATAAATTCCCCCCTGAGACAACTTTGTGTTCTGACTGGAATGAGGTAATCAATGTCTTATCCACTTTACTTGAATCTACATCTAAAAGGATTGTGGTTTTTCCTGTAGCACCAATACAGATACCGCATAAAAGATAATCCAAAAAGGAGGATTTTATGGAGAAGAAGTACAAGGAACTTTTAATGGAAGGTCGCCGCGATGATGGAAGCTTTGGAAGAGGCCCCTTTGATTCTTGGGTTCAGGAAGGTCCATTGGGATATGGAGGAGGTTACATCGTTCATAAAGAGGATGCTATACCATTAGCAAAATCAGGTGAAACTCCTCTGGTATTTGAGCAATATGGAACATTGAATACCGGTCGTAAATTAAATGGCGCTCTTACAATCTGCGGTGGTGTTTGTGAGATTCCTCCAAACCATGCGCCCATGAGATTCAGAAGACAGAATTGTGAAGAAGCTCTTTATATTATAAAAGGAGATGGCATAGTCGAGGTAGAGGATGAATCATACAGTTTCACTTCTGACAATGCTGTATTTCTTCCGGCGTGGGCAAAACATAGAATTACAAATTCTGGTAATGAGCCTTTAAAGATATTCTGGGCTAAAGGGGTGGCACTTACACCATACGAATCATTTGGCTTTATCGAAGAAGATGGAAAGCTGGAATATAAGGGCTGGTATGATGCTGATTTTACTTCTGATACTCTTCGGAAGCCATTGAAATACTGGAAGCGTATTGTCGTTGATGAGGAGCATAAAATACCGCATTTCAGTCTTGATGGAAAAGTTGCAAAGAGCCCTGGACAGCAAGGATACAACTATATCACTCCAGGAAATGTTGGATCATGGACGATCAGATTGGTTGGAGGAAAGGGACCAGCTGCATTGCTGGATGAAGTAAAGGATCCTTTTAAAGACTTTACAATGACATGGCATAACACCGAGGAAATTCATTACTACATCAGTGGAACGGGAACATTCATTGTAGATGAAAATAAAATGCCTTTTAAAGCTGGTGATACAATAATCACATTTGCACGCAGTAAACATCAGGGATATCCCGACGATAAAGATTATTTTGAAATGTGTGCAACAGGAATTCGTTTCAGGCCTTTTGAAGGACTTACTGAAGGAGCTATTGATCAGAGGGAATACATCTGAAGAGGCAAAAATGGCGATAAGAAAGAACCTTGGGCATTATGATGTAATAGTTATTGGCGGTGGTCCTGCAGGTGTAACATCCGCGATTGCTGCTAGTAGAGCTGGAGCCTCGACATTATTAGTTGAACAGAATGGGTTTTTAGGCGGATTAGCGTCTTCTGGCTTACCTCTTTTGTCTTTCCACACGAAATCTGGAAAACAGGTATGTAAAGGGATTGCTCAGGAGATAGTAGATAGGCTAATGGAAATCGGAGGATCTCCTGGCCATATTTATGCATCAACGCCGGCTCATATAAGTACTATGACTCCGATTTATCCTGAGGAATTCAAAATCCTTATGGATAAAATGATGGAAGAGAACAATGTGAAAGTTCTCCTGCATGCAAGTCTTGCAGATTGTATTGTTCATGAGGATACGGTTGAGAAAGTAATTCTTTCTTTAAAGGAGGGATTGGCTGAAGCTTCAGCAGATTGCTTTGTTGATACGACAGGTGATGCAGATCTTGTTGCATATGCCGGTGGAGAGTTCTTGCTTGGGCGAGAAAAGGATGGGAAAGTCCAGTCGATGACAACACTCTTCAATATTGCCGGTGTAGATGAGGAAGTTGTTTTAAGGAATTTCCCTGAAGAAGTCTTCTATGGTAAACGTCCTGGTGACACAGAATCATCTCTTATGCATGTGAAGGGAGGACTCGGGCGATGGAAAAAGATCGCAGGTGATGATTATCCGTTTACGGATGATGATCATGGTCTCTGGGGAATGGTCTTGCGTGCGGGGCAGCTTAATTTGAATATCGTTGATATTATTGATAAGAATGCCTTGACTAGTGAAGGATTGACATCTGCAGAGGAGGAAGGAAGAAGACAGATTCTGAAAATCTATAATTTCTTGAAGAAATATGTTCCAGGATTTGAGCATTCCTTCATTAATTTCTCACATTGTACGGTAGGCGTTAGGGAGACAAGGAGAATTGAAGGCTTATATCGTCTGACAAAAGATGATGTTATAAATTGTCGCAAGTATCCGGATGTTATAGCTAGAGCTGCTTATAGTATTGATATGCATGATCCTGAAGGAGGTGGGATTTCATTCGAAATGCAGCAGAAAGAGGATCTTTGCTACGATATTCCATTTGGGTGCCTTGTTCCTAAGAGATTGGAGTCTGTTATTGTTGCCGGAAGATCAATTTGTGCAGAACATGAAGCACTTGCATCTTGTCGAGTCATGGTATTCTGCATGGGAATGGGGGAAGCTGCAGGCAACGCAGCGGCGCTTGCTGCTTTAAATAAAATTAAGATACGGGATCTTCCGGTTGCTGCTGTGCAGGAGAAGCTAAAACAAACAGGAGCAATATAAACGGAATAGTATGTTCAGAAAATGAGTCGTCGCTTATATGTAGACGACGGCTCATCTTAAATTTGCAAATGCTATTTTGTTTAAATATATTGAGTTAACTTCTGCTTAGATAAAAAACATACCGATATGGATAATCTGTAAAGAGAGGTGGATGTATGATCAGACAGGTAATGACAGCGCCTGGAGTCATTGAATTTGAAGATATTCCTGTACCAGCGATAAAAGATAATGAGGTATTGGTTAAGATAAAGAGAATAGGTATCTGTGGTTCTGATATTCATGTCTATCATGGAAAACACCCTTTTACCAAGTACCCAATTACTCAGGGCCATGAAGTATCTGGCCAGATTGTAGAGGTCGGTGCGTCTGTACAGGGACTTCATATAGGCCAGAAAGTTACAATTGAGCCTCAGGTCGTATGTGGAAAATGCTATCCCTGCAGGCATGGCAAGTATAATCTATGTGAAGAGCTAAAAGTCATGGGGTTCCAGACAACAGGTACAGCTAGTGAGTATTTTGCAGTTAGCGCTGAGAAAATCACTCCTATTCCTGATGCTATGACTTATGATCAGGGGGCAATGATTGAACCACTGGCTGTAACAGTGCATGCAGCTAGAAGATTCCCAGATCTTGAAGGTGCTTCTGTTGCCATATTAGGATGTGGACCGATTGGAATTCTTCTTATGCAGACTTGCAAGGCACTTGGGGCGAAGTCTGTCATGATAACGGATGTTTCGGACGGCCGGCTGGAATTGGCGAGGAAATGCGGGGCTGATTTCACTATCAATACTGCTCATACTGATTTCGGTGATGCCATGGTGAAATCTTTTGGTCCTGATAAAGCAGATGTGATTTACGATTGTGCTGGAAATGATACGACAATGGGGCAGGCAATAAAATACGCAAGAAAGGGTAGTAAAATCATTCTTGTTGCAGTCTATGCAGGTATGGCCAATGTTGATCTGGCTGTTCTCAATGATCATGAATTGGATCTCGATACTACGATGATGTATCGTCATGAAGATTATGTGATAGCGATAAATCTCGTAGAAAAAGGACTTGTTAAGCTGGAACCCCTGATGTCGAAGCATTTTGCCTTCTGCGACTATCTTAATGCATACAAATATATTGATGCCAATAGAGAAGCAACAATGAAGGTTATTATCGATGTGGATCCTGAAGATTAATGGAGAGACAGAATGTTTGATGTAATAGCTCTTGGAGAGTGTTTGATAGATTTTACTCCAACAGGTAAATCTGAAGCAGGTGTGCCCCTTTATTCTCAGAACCCAGGAGGTGCTCCTGCAAATGTTCTTGCAATGCTCTCTAGGCTTGGGCATAGAACTGCATTCATCGGCAAGGTTGGCAAGGATTCCTTTGGATATTTCTTGAAAGAAACACTTGGAAAAGCAGGAATAGACTGCAGGGGGCTTTTACTTGATGAAAGATATCTGACATCACTTGCTTTTGTTACTCTTGATGCTCGTGGAGATAGAGCCTTTCTATTTTATAGAGATAAAGGTGCGGATACGATGCTTGATGAGTCTGAAATTGATAAAGATATGATTTTAGATGCTAGTATTTTCCATTTTGGTTCTGTATCTATGACTAGTATGCCAAGCCGTACTGCTACAGTACATATGGCAGAATATGCCAAGGCTAATGGACTTATTGTTAGTTTTGATCCGAATTACAGACCATTTCTTTGGGAAAGTCCCCAATTAGCAAAATCTGAAATTGAATCAGTTCTTCATCTCTGTGATATTGTTAAAGTTTCTGATGAAGAGATGGCACTTATATCAGGAGAAGATGATCTTGAGAAAGGCTCTGAAATCATTGCTGAGATGGGACCATCAATAGTAATTGTAACACTTGGTCCATTGGGGGCATTTGTAAGAGCTGGGAGTTATACCGCATCTTTTAATGCATTTGATGTCAGGACAATTGATACGACAGGAGCAGGAGATGCTTTCTATGGAGCCTTTCTTTCACGAATCACCAGAATGGGATATTGCAGTGCAGAGATGCTTGGAAAAATACCAGAAGGTTGTATTGCTGATGCCATGATATTTGCGAATGCAGCAGGAAGTCTTGCAACTGCTTCTTATGGAGCAATTCCTGCAATGCCATCTATTGATGAAATAGAGCATTGTATGAAAGAGGTAAAAGAGTTGAGGAGCATTTAAATGAAGATTTCAGATGAAAGCCTTTATATGTTTAAGAAAATGGGGATAAAGATTCCTGAGTATAATAGGAAATCTCTTAAGTCTTCGATAGTCCATATTGGGTTAGGACATTTTCATCGTTCTCATTTCCTTACATATATGGATGAATTGCTGAAAAACGGGTTTTATGATGGAGGTGTTTTTGAAATTGATATTATTCCTTCCCGAACAGAGTTCATAAATGCCCTCCGCAAGCAAGATTACATGTACAGTGTTTTGTCAATCGCTCCGGATGGAACAGAAGAGCTTCGAATCAATGGTCCGATAGTTGGGTATGCCAATTATGCGGAAGAGCCTGAAATGGCTATGGCTCATCTTGTTTCACCGGAAACAAAGCTTATTACACTTACAATTACGGAAAAAGGATATTGTTATAGAGATGATATAGGCAGTATCGATTGGGATAATGCGGATATCAGACATGATATAGAGACATCAGAGCCTTCATCAACGGCGGTAGGATGTCTGTCTGAAGCTCTTAGCATAAGATATAAGAATAATCTTCCTGTTACGATTATGAGCTGTGATAATGTTCCTGAGAATGGACAGATGCTTAAATCTTGCATCCTTCAGTTTTGCAGTAAAAAATATCCCGAAATTGTTGAGTGGGTAGAGAATAGAATTGCTTTTCCGTGCACCATGGTCGATAGGATCACTCCGGGAACATGTGCAGACGATATACTTAATCTGAAGGCAAAATATGGTCTTGATGATGAATGCGCTGTGCATTCTGAGAGCTTCATGCAGTGGGTCGTTGAGAATAAGCATTGTACCCCGATCCCTGATTTTTCAAAAGCGGGTGCCCTTATTGTGGATAATGTGAAACCATATGAACTTATGAAGATAAGGCTTCTGAATGGCTCTCATTCCGCACTTTCTTATCCTGCGTATATGATTGGTCATAAGATGGTGCATGAGGCGGCTACAGACTTCGTGATAAGGAAATTTATCCGGGATTACTATATGGAAGAAATCTCAAAAACCTTACAGCCTGTACCTGGTGTTGATATATCGGAATATAAAGATGATCTTATCTTAAGATTCTCAAATCCATACATTGCGGATACTATTCTACGGCTTGCATCAGATGGGTCGAAGAAGATTTCGAATGCAATATTACGCCCGTTGGAAGAGGGTATAAAGAGTGGACTCTGCATGGATCATGTTGTGCTTGCACTTTCTCTCTGGAATTATTATTTCATTTTTTGCGATGAAAATGGAAACCCTATGCCAATTGATGATCCTAAAGGCAGTGATCTTGCAGCTGCCGCATCTGATTCTACGGAATTTTTCCGTATTGCAGGGCTCTCTGATGAAGTAATATCCAACAGTGATGTCATCAATCAGATTAATGGATATATCGCAGGTTTCATGGAAAATGGTATTGTAAAAACAATCCTGGAAAATCTCACATAAAAATTCCCTAAAGGATGGATTGTGGCTTTTTCCTTTTATCCTTGCAAATGATATAATACTGTCAATAAGTGATCTAATGTCTTAGATTGTCTATAGTTATTATTGTCGATTAACAATTTTATTGACAACTTGCAAGTGTGGTTTATAATAAAAATATAGAAAACGTTTTCTATCCGGAGGCCTGATTATGATTCAGATTAAAGATGTTGCGGAGAGAGCAGGAGTATCAATAACTACTGTATCCCGCGTTGTCAATGATACTGGATATCCGGTTTCCAAGAAAGCAAGAGATCGAGTACTGAAAGCTGTTGAAGAGCTTCATTATATTCCAAATAGATCGGCACAGGCTTTGCGTCAAAGCAGAAAAAATGGAATAGCTCTTCTTGTTCGTGATATCGCGAATTCATATTTCTCAGAAATAATCCATGGCGTTACAGAGACCGGGGTTAAGAATGGTACTTTGACTGCTATTTTTACGACTATGAGAAATCCGGATCTCGAATTGAAGTATTACGATTTAATTGTTCGGCAGCAATATGACGGTTTGATTATTGCTGGTGGAGCCTTTTATGACGAAGGTGCGCAGCAGGAGTTTAAAAAAATAGTGATGCGGTTAGGGCAGCAGGGCTGTAAAGTTGTAGCTCTCGCCCCCCAGGGATTCTCTGTGCCAACAATATCCGTAGATAATATGGATGTAGGATATAAAGCTACAGATTACTTAATCAGGAAAGGGCATAAAAAGATTGCATTTCTTGGAGGTTATGAAAATCATCTTGCTGATAATCTTCGTATGCAAGGATATTCGAAAGCTCTTAAGGATAATGGATTGGAAATTACAGATGATTTATTATTCCGGTCTGATTATTCAATTGTAAGTGGATATGAAGCTTGTTCAGGTCTGATTGCTAAAGGAATAGAATTCTCTGCAATATTTGCATCGAATGATCATATTGCGCTTGGTGCGATATCAAGTCTGAGAGAGCATGGTATATCTGTTCCGCAGGAAGTCTCTGTTATAGGTTCTGGTGGATTCTATCATGGGGATGGCCTCGGTCCAGAAGATAGCTTGCTTACAACGGTTGAATTTCCATTTTATCAGATGGGGCAGCTTGCAGTGGAATATCTTCTTGATGATGAAGATAGCGATCCATCGATAATTCTTGGAACGAAGATAGTTGAAAAGGGGTCTGTTTCGGAAAAATCATAAAAGATATTTATTTAATAATAATAGAAAACGTTTTCTATATCAAATTTCACAAAAGGAGAGAAGGTTATGAAAAAGGTAGGAACATTATTGATATTGCTGGTCTTATCAGCAAGTATCATGTTCGCAGGAGGCCAAACAGAGAATTCCTCATCCGAAAGTATTTTCCCGAGGATAATGACATTCGGAACAGCTGGTACCGGAGGGGCATATTATCCTGTAGGTGTTTGCCTAGGTTCGCTTTTTGAGAAATATCTTCCGACACGTATTACTGTTGAGATCACAGGAGGAGCATTGGAGAACCCTCTGCTTCTTAGCCAAGGTGAACTGGATATTGCTATGACAAATGAGCATATCGGGTATTTTGCAGAACATCAGATGCCGCCATATGAGAATCTTACAGATCCGAATTTCAGTGTGCTTGCTGCAGGTCTGCAGCCAGGAGTGCTTCATTTCGCAGTTGCAGGAGATTCTGATATAGAAACGCCATATGATTTGAAGGGGAAGGTTATAGCTGTCGGTACACAAGGAAATGGCAGCCTCTCGACAATCGAGGCGATATTGAAATATTACGGAATAACTTTCAATGATTTTACACCATCATATATGAATTATACGGAGGGCTGCCAAGGGGTAATCGATGGTACAGTTGATTGCTGCATTGTTCCTGCAGGAATTCCTGTTTCCTCAATACAGCAGCTTGCAGCAGCTGGAAAGCCTTACAGACTTCTGAATATGCCTGACCGTGAAGGATTCATAGAGGAAAATCCTTTCTACGTATCATTTGATCTACCTGCAAATACTTATTCTGGGCAGCCAGATACAGTTGAAACATTTGCTACAGCTAATGTGATAATTGTAAGAGGCGATCTTTCTGAAGATGTGGTCTATGAACTTACTAAATGTCTCTGGGAGCATATTGATGAAGTTTATCAGACAATCCCAGGACTTAAAGATAGTCTTAAGCTGGAAAATGCTTTGGATACAACTGTAACAATCCATCCTGGTGCATTGAAATACTATAAAGAAGTCGGACTGATAAGTTAATCAAAAATATTATCTATCGGGGCAGTAGTTCTGCCCCAAAACAAAGGAGTTCAGATCATGGTGAAAAAATCCACGATTCTTAAATATGCCGTTATGGTCATATGTGTCATAGCTGGAGTGTTTCATTTGGTATGCGGCGTGACAGCTGTGTCCACAATGACACTGAGGACATGGCATTGGATGATAATAGCCATACTGGTTTTTCTGGTCTATCCTGCAAAGAAAGGTACAGAGAAACTACGTTGGTTTGATTGGATATTCCTTGTCATGGCAGTTGTTTCTGCTGCCTATGAAATTCTCGTGTGGCCATCAAGGGGACAGCTTCTTGCTTCGAATGATCCTCTTTTCCAGACATTGGATATAGTGATTGGCTGGATGATGATTGTTACAATTCTTGAAGCCGCTAGGCGGACTGCAGGAATAGCAATGACAATCATTGCCGGTATTGCTCTTATTTATCTGTTCTGGTTAGGACCTTATATGCCAGGAATTCTTTTGCATAAAGGGTATTCCTTCGCCAGGGTTATGCCATACATGATGTTTACAACAGAAGGTATTTTTGGCATATCACTTGGAACCTGTGCTTCTTTTATTGTGCTGTTTGTGC
Source organism: uncultured Spirochaetaceae bacterium (assembly GCA_944389065.1). Taxonomy (GTDB): domain Bacteria; phylum Spirochaetota; class Spirochaetia; order Sphaerochaetales; family Sphaerochaetaceae; genus Ornithospirochaeta. The sequence continues at coordinate 4,867 of CALXKZ010000067.1, read as the reverse complement.
TTTTCGGTGCTTTCCTAGAAGTGACTGGTGGCGGACAGTTCTTTATTGATGCAGCTTTCAGCATAGCTGGAAGATTCCGTGGTGGTCCGGCAAAAACAGCTGTAATATCATCAATGCTTATGGGGTGTATCTCTGGTTCTCCAATTGCAAATGTTGTTACGACAGGAACTTTTACAATACCTTTAATGAGAAAAGCCGGATATGACAAAGATACTGCATGCTCTATCGAAGCTGTAGCTTCTACCGGTGGTATGATAATGCCTCCGATGATGGGTGCTGCTGCATTTATTATGGCTGAGTATCTGAGCATGTCATATGGCGAGATATGTATAGCTGCCCTTATACCTGCAGTTATGTATTATGTTGTTCTCTTTGTGATTGTTGATAAAGAAGCTGCAAAGAAGAAAATCTTAGGACTTCCAGCTTCTGAATTGCCAAAACTTGGTGAGACCGTTAGACAATCAGGACATCTTCTGATCCCGCTATTTGTTCTGATTATCTGTTTGTTCATGAATTATTCACCACAGAAGACTGTCTTCTGGGCGATAATGATTCTTTTATTGGTGTCTCTGTTGAAGAAGGAGACAAGAATTACGCCAGCAAAGCTTGTTGAAGGTTTCAGGGCTGGAATTTGTCAGGTTATTCCTGTCGCAACAGCATGTGCAGCTGCAGGTATTGTTGTTGCAGTTATTAGTATGACAGGTCTAGGCGTAAGATTTACTTCTTCAATAGTTACAATATCAGGAGGTAATCCGTTCATTGCTTTGATATTTACAGCAATAGCGGCTCTTATCCTTGGAATGGGCTTGCCTGCCGCAGCTGTTTATATAGTTGTGTCGGTTGTTGCTGCTCCTGCTTTGACGAATATGGGGTTCACCGCGCTTGCTAGTCACATGTTTGTGTTCTATTTTGGCATTATCAGTACAATTACTCCTCCTGTCGCACTAACTGCATATGCGGCAGCTGGAATGGTTGAAGATGGGAATGCAGTTAAAGTAGGTTTTAAAGCGTTCTCATATGCGTTAGTAGCATTTATCCTTCCGTTTGTTTGGATGTATGAGCCCAGTTTCCTACTTGATGCCCCAATTATGCAGATAATACCAAATGTCGTTATAGCGTTCTTTGGTTTATTCTACATGGCTTCTGGGACAACAGGTTTTCTTTTCCACCAGACTAATGTACTGGGACGTTTGTATTGCTATCTGCTAGCAATACTTATGTTCTGGCCAATCCTTACTGTCAACTATATTGGCCTTGTTATTGGAATATTAACTATTCTTATCAGAAAAACTCCAATCATGAATGTATTTGAACCTAAAAAGGAGATTGCTTATGACAAATGAACATTCAACACTTAATGAAATTCTTGATGTTTCTGTAACTGATGATCGTATACAGAGATTAAAGAAATTATCTCGACTGGATCTGCCAGAAGGAACGCCAGAAGAAGTTCATGACTATCTAATAAGACAATGGTGCCGGCAGGTAAATATCACATATGCCCGATTTGTCGCAGGAATAAAAGTTGATCCAAAAGATGTGGATGAATGCATGCATGGAGCAATCGATATCCATGCTCATGGAGGATCTGATCCATTTGGAAGATTGTTAATGGAAGATCAGGTTGCAAAAAATTATGCCAAAGCCGGAATGGCAGCTGTTGTTTTTAAGACATGGCATACTCCTTCAGCGTCAAGAAATCAACTTCTTGAGAGGATGATGAACGATTGGTACAAAACGCCAGAAGGAAGCGAAGTAACACCAATAAAGATATTTGGCGGTATAACACTTAATAAGACTGTCGGTGGTTTGAATCCAATAGCAGTGGAAAGGTGTATGAAATTTCCAGGGTTCAAATATGTCTGGCTCCCAATGGTTGACTCTTATCACCACCAGCGGGTCGTAAATGATAATTTTGCTCCTGATGCTGGTATAGAGCTTTTGGATGGTAATCGGAAGGTTAAGGGAGAACTTCGGGAAATAATGAGAATATGTGCAGATAATGATCTTGTACTTGCTTCTGGGCATTATCCATATGAAGACTCCGTTATTGTCATGGAAGAAGCAAGAAAGATGGGGGTGAAGCATTGTGAACTTATCCATCCGACTCATATTCATTCCAAGCATACGATTAAACAGATGAAAGAATATGCTGATATGGGTGTCATGGTAATGCTCTGTGCTCTCGGCTTTACATGTTTCCCAATTCACGAAGAGGGGCCTATTTATGCTGCAAAGATAATAGATGAAGTCGGTGCTGATCATCTTGTATTTGGGACAGACTATGGCCAGGTGCATAATCCTCCTCATATCGTTGGGGTCAGATGGGCGATACAGCTTCTTCTCTCATATGGTGTTTCTAAAGAAGCAATAAAGAAAATCTTCAGTATTAATACGGCGCATCACCTCGATATTGAACCAGCTATTGAATTGTGAGGTAAGTATGAGATTTTCAATACTTGGGATGGGAAAAGTAGGCCATACTACGGCTTGTTATCTTCTGGATAAAATGCAAGAGGTGGTTGTCTGGGATAGAAACGAGGATAAAAGGGAATTTATCAAGGATCACGGTATAGATATCGAAGGAGCACTTTCGGGGCATTTTGCCCCGCAGGTGTGTGATTCAATATCAGAGGCTATCAATGGAGCAGATTTTATAATTATCAGCACGTTGGCTTCTGGCCATCTGGATATAGCTTATCTTCTTAAGGATTGTATTTCATCTGGACAACACATTATTGCTATGAATAGCAATTGGGCAGTCTACGAAATACTTGGCATTCTAGAAGATAGCGTAAAAGAAAAAGACATCACGATTTCTGAAACAAGCGGAGTTCATTTGATGTCAGATCTTGTTTCCCCCGGACATTGCATTTTGAAGAAAATCAAAAATAGGATTGGTATTTCTACTTACCCAAAATGCAAAGGAGCAGATGTTGTTAAAAATCTTTCAGGAGTTTTCCCCCAATTATATTCTTTAGGATCTCCCGTGGAATCATCTATGAATACATCTAATCCTATTCTTCATGCGCCTATAGCACTTTTCAATTTATCAAAAATTGAGGCGGGGATTGATCATTTCTTTTATCGTGATGGAGGTACTCCTCTTGTTGTAAAGTACATTGAGAAGATTGATTCGGAAAGGCTTGCTGTTCTTCAAGCGCTTGGCGTAAAAGGCCAGTCTTGTCTGGATATAGTGAATAAGGCTTGGAATACAACCTATTCCAATCTGTATGATGCTATCCAGGCTAACTATCCGAATAGCAAGGGGCCAAAATCTATTCGCTATCGATTTATAACAGAAGATGTACCATATGGAATTGTTCCAATATTGAAAATCGGCCATTTGCTGAATATCAATGTTCCATTTAATGAAAAGCTTATTGATATGTATTCTGCTGTTCTTGATAATGATTTTATGAATAACAGCCCTGATTTTACATTGGAGAGGCTCCATAGAATAATGGAGAACTGAGATTCGATTAAAATGCCGTGCGGGGTAAATTGCACGGCATTTTGATGAACATGTGCTCTTTGTGTAGTTGAATATATCTTTACATACTTGCCATTAATTCTATATAATGCCGAATCGTGCAGTTATCTGCATGCTCTCATGCAAAGCAGGGCAAGGATATCCATATGGATGTTCCGGAATCAGCAGGTACCGAAGAGCAATCTTCTGAATACTTCCTTTCCCCGGAAAACCTGTTCTTTCTGTAGGAAGCTTTATGGATTCGGTGAACCTTGGTCTGTGATCCTCCTGGCTGGATCTGCATGCCTTGAGAAAGGAAGGACAATGTTCCTTGGAGAATGAATAGGAAGGTTGATTTATGAAGACTATTTTCGTTAAGCCTCAGTCAATCGAGAAGAAGTGGTATCTTATCGATGCAGAGGGAAAGAATCTTGGTCGTGTAGCTGTTGCAGCGGCAAGGATCCTCAGAGGCAAGAATAAGGTTGAGTATGTACCGCACCAGGATATGGGCGACTACGTGATCATCATCAATGCAGCCAAGGCTAGCGTCACCGGTAACAAGATGGAAGATAAGATTTATTATCGCCACTCAATGTATCCAGGCGGACTCAAGGCTGAGTCTCTCGAGAAGATGCTCCAGAGAAAGCCGACATACCCAATGGAGCATGCCATCAAGGGAATGCTTCCTCATGGAAGACTTGGCAGAAAGCTCTTCACAAATGTGAAGATCTATGCTGGGGCAGAGCACCCACACATGGCACAGCAGCCAATAGCTGTTGAGATTTAAGGAGAGGCGATATGGCTACAAAGAATGAAGGAAATAAGAATATCAATCTTGGCCACGGCGTAGGTCGCCGTAAGACTTCTGTCGCAAGAGTCTATCTCCGCGATGGAAACGGCAAGGTGACAATCAATGGAAAGGATATCGCAGTCTATTTCGTTGATGCTATCAATGCAGCAAAGGTTGTTCAGCCATTTGAAGTGACTGAGACTCAGGGCAAGTATGATCTTGTCATCACAGTAGCTGGCGGTGGCATCTGCGCACAGGCTGAGGCTTGCAGACATGGACTTGCAAGAGCTCTCGTTAACTATGATGAGGCATATCGCCATGCACTTCATGAAGCTGGCTTCATGACCAGAGACCCAAGAATGGTCGAGAGAAAGAAGTACGGTCAGAAGGGTGCAAGAAGACGCTTCCAGTTCTCAAAGAGATAAGGATTATTGCAATATTGCAGAGAAGGACTGTCGATTGGCAGTCCTTTTTTTATGTGTGACTGGCATGGTTCATTGCTAGAGGGTGAAAGACCCTTGAGAGAGTTGCAGTGCTTATCTCTAGCTGAACAGCAAGGGTGTCCATCGCGAGGTGGAATCTGAAGGAAGCTGTAGGCAAAGTCA
>CALXKZ010000066.1 GCA_944389065.1 uncultured Spirochaetaceae bacterium | reverse complement strand
AGGCGAAGCCAGCTTGATTCTGATTGAGCTGAAATCCTGTATTTCCTTCATTACGCAATCCTCCTAGAGAGTTCCCTTCTCTTTCTTCTGGATCAGTTCCTCATCGCGCTCTGTGAGAGGAACCTGCTTGCCTTCCTCATCGAATACGGAGATATCGAGAGCAAGGCCCCTGATCTCCTGTACAAGAACATTGAATGCCTCTGGCATCGACACAGTCTGGGCAGGCTCGCCTTTGACGATCGATTCATAGATCTGCACACGGCCCTTCATATCATCGGACTTGATGGTCAGGAGCTCCTGAAGCGTGTTTGCCGCACCATATGCTTCAAATGCCCAGACCTCCATCTCTCCAAGTCTCTGGCCACCGAACATAGCCTTTCCTCCAAGAGGCTGCTGTGTTACAAGCGAGTAAGGACCTGTGGATCTTGCATGCATCTTGTCATCTACAAGGTGATGCAGCTTGAGATAATAGATATATCCGCAGAAAACATCGTTTACGAACGGGACACCTGTCCTTCCATCATAAAGACGTGTCTTGCTGTTCTTCGGAAGACCTGCAGCCTCCATCTCATGCTCAATCTGCTCCATTGAAGCGGACTGGAAGACCGGAGTCTTATACCACTTATCATTCTTGACAGCCGCCCATCCAAGCTCTGTCTCCATCAGCTGTCCGATGTTCATACGAGAAGGAACACCGAGCGGATTAAGGCAGACATCAAGCGGAGTGCCATCTTCCATGTATGGCATATCCTCTTCCGGAAGAACACGGGATACGACACCCTTGTTTCCATGGCGTCCTGCCATCTTATCGCCCTGCTTGAGCTTACGCTTCGTAGCAATCAGCACCTTGATTGTCTGCTCGACACCGGGCTGGAGCTCATCGCCATCGCTCTTTCTGAGACGCTGGATATCAATGACGGTTCCCTCTGTTCCATGAGGCACCTTGAGAGAAGAATCCCTGACCTCCTTGGCCTTCTCGCCGAAGATCGAATTGAGGAGCTTTACTTCAGGAGTTGTATCCGCTTCGCTCTTCGGTGTCACCTTTCCGACAAGTATGGAACCAGGATGCACATATGTTCCGATGCAGACAATTCCCTCTGCATCAAGATGCTCAAGAAGCTTGTCAGAAGTATTCGGGATATCCCTTGTAAGCTTCTCAGGTCCAAGCTTTGTCTCTCTTATATCAATGGAGAACTCCTTGATATGGATCGACGTGTAGATATCCTCGCGTACTACGCGCTCTGAGATAAGTACAGCATCCTCATAGTTGTAGCCATTCCATGGAACGAATCCAACAAGGATATTGCGCCCAAGAGCAAGCTCCCCATTCTGTGTTGCAGGTCCATCAGCAAGGACATCACCATCATCGACATGGTCTCCGACATTCACAATCGGCTTCTGATTAAGACAGGAATCCTGGTTTGTCCTCTCGAACTTATGAACCTCATAAGTATCAATCTCACCCTTGATTTCAGGCTTATCAGGCTTCACGCGGATCTCTGTTGAGGAAACATACTCAACCGTACCGGCTCTCTTTGCCTTGATAAGCACACCTGAATCATAAGCTGTCCTCTGCTCCATTCCTGTACCGACTCTTGGAGCCTCCGGGAATACAAGAGGAACTGCCTGACGCTGCATGTTCGATCCCATGAGCGCACGGTTGGCATCATCATGCTCGAGGAATGGAATGAGAGATGTAGCAACAGATACTACCTGACGCGGCGATACATCCATCCACTGCACCTGATCGGGAGATACAACGCCATAATCACCATAGTGTCTTACGGAGACCTCCTTCTCCTGGAATTTTCCATTCTCATCAACCTTTGCATTACCCTGGGCGATGTAGAACTTCTCCTCATCATTTGCATCAAGGTACTTCACTTCATCGGTCACAACACCGTTCACAACACGACGGTATGGAGTCTCGATGAAACCATATTCATTGATGCGCGCATAGTTGGCCAGCGACAGAATGAGACCGATATTCGATCCTTCAGGTGTCTCAATAGGACAGATTCTGCCGTAATGCGTGTAATGAACATCCCTGACTTCATAGATAGCGCGGGCAGAGGATCTTGAAAGTCCTCCCTTCGGACCGAGAGCAGAGACCCTTCTCTTATGGGTAAGCTCCGCAAGCGGATTGACCTGATCCATGAACTGCGAAAGCTGGGATGAGCCGAAGAATTCCTTGATTGCCCCGACAATCGGCTTGATGGAGATGACCTCCTGCGGCTTGATCGTCTCATCGGAGATATTCATCTTCTCCCTTGCAGCCTTTGCCATGCGAGCAAATGCATCACTGATATTATTCTCAAGAAGCTCACCGACGGTGCGGACACGTCTGTTGCCAAGAGCATCTATATCATCCTCTTTGATGATGCCATTGCAGAAATCTATCAGAAGCTTGACTGTATTGATGACATCATCCGGAGTAAGAGCAGTAGACTGGATGTACTTCTCCTCTTCCATGCCATAGAACTTCTTATTGAGCTTATGGCGGCCGATATCAGAGAGCTCAAAGCCACGTCCATGGAGGAAGAACTCCTGGAAATAACTTATGACACGCTTTGGATCAGGGAACGTCTTCAGGTTCTGGGGAAGAGTATTCTTGCATGCTTCGACAATGCATCCGATATACTCATTCTGGAAGTCCTCAGAGCTCTCATTGCGGTATACGCTCTCCTTATCCTCTCTCTCGATGTAAACAGCTTCCCTGTTGAGAGTCTTCAGCACGGCAAGTGCAGGCGCATCGAGATCCTTTGCAGGAGTATCAACGACCTCGATCTCAGAAATGCCCATATCCTTCATTTCCTGAAGCTCAACAGTCCCGACCTCGCTTCCTGCGACGAATCTGACAGATCTATCCTCATCGGAGATATCCTTGAAAAGGAAATAATGACCATTCTCAGAAAGAACATCATCGATCTTGATTGTCTTTGAGCTATAGAAAGCGCTTACGATCTTCTCCCTTGTATCAATGCCGAGAACACGGAGGAAGAATGTTACCAGGAAAGGCTTCTTGCCGAAGTTGACCTGGATTATGTTGTTGACCTTCTTCTTCTCATTATCCTTCTTGCTGGCATCTGACTTCTCGTTCTTCCTGGTAAGGACGAACTCAAGCTTTGTTCCAGAGTACGGATAGAGTGTTCCTGTATAGGAAAGAGATGCCACATCGCTCTTCTTTCCTTCCTTGAAGACGACGCCTGGGGATCTGACGATCTGGGAGACAATGACACGCTCTGCGCCATTGATGATGAAGGTACCGCGATCCGTCATCAAAGGGAAATCACCGAAGAAGATCTCCTTCTCCTTGATCTCACCATTCTTTGCAGTCTCGAGAGCAACCCTTGCCTTCACTGGAACGCCATATGTCCTGCCCTTCTTCTTGCATTCTGACTCTGAGTATTTGATTCCGTCCATATCAACGGTGTAGCCGTTATAATCAACCCTCATATCCTCATTAGGGGAAATGATAGGGAAAGTCGTACGGAACACATGCTCAAGTCCGCATGAGGGATCGGGAGCCTGGCCCTTCTCCAGCTTATCAAGCTGCAGGAAATTTCTGAATGACTCGGTCTGGATTCCGATAAGATTGGGAAGTTCGCAGACTTCCGGGAGCTCAGAACCGATGTCTACTCTCT
>CALXKZ010000065.1 GCA_944389065.1 uncultured Spirochaetaceae bacterium | reverse complement strand
TCAGCGGCCTGGTTATCTCAATCCCACCTGTCCCTCTCAGCACTCTTATCAACCCTGCTTTCGAGAGCTGTGAAAGTATTCTGCGTATGATGACAGGATTCGTGTTTATGCTTGAAGCAAGGAAATCACTGGTGACCTTGCATTTATCCTTGAAGTATTCGACACAGGCGAATATATGGAGTGCCACCGTGAATCTTGATGATATCTGCATTACATTCCTCCTGCCATCATTCTCAAACATATTCCACTGTAATGTCAATTATTACATCAGAACTTGCCGTTACTGTTCTTCCATGTGGATGGATCTGCAATTGTCTCCATCACATCCCAGTGCTCAGCAATCTTTCCGTTCTCGATCCTCCAGAGGTCATAATAGGAAGTAGGAACACCACCGAATGTTCCCTCGCTCACACCAAGAACGAAGTTGCCCTCTGCAAGTACCATGTGAGTCCTGTCATAGATCATCTGGATTCCCTGCTTCGCCATGGCATCAAGTGCAGCTCCAAGACCTGAAAGACCGTCTGCGATACTTATATTGTGCTGGATGTACTTGTCGCCATCAAAGTAGGATGCTGTCTTCTCAGGATGCTTGCCCTGCATGACATCGACAAGGAAGTTCTTAACAAGAGTCCTGTTCTCTTCTGTCTTATCGATATCCTCAACTGTCATATAACCATCAATCTGGGTGTGATTTGACGGATTAGGAGCAGCAAGGGAAGTAAGATTATCCCAATGTTCTGCAATCAAACCGTTCTCATCGAAGCGGAAGATGTCGAAGGCAACCTGCTCTTCTGCTCCTGCGAAATTGTAGACTGTTTGCAGGAACACCTTCTCACCATCCTCAAATGCCCTGATGTTCTTCACTGTTGTTTTCACCGGAGCTGAGGCCAGATACTCAACGGAAGAGATGAAGGCATCACGTCCTGTACCGTAAGAAAGGTTGTGTTGGATATAGTCTTCTGCGAGCAGCGATGCTGCTGTCTTCGTGTCGCCTGATTCGAATGTTCTGATCAATGCCAATGCTTTTTCCTTGTTTGTCATAATATAATCCTCCAAAATCTATTTCAATGTAACCATAATGGTTTCATTAACAAACAGGAAGATACATTGCATTTGATGTAATGTCAATAGTTACAATAAACTTTTTGAAAAATCTTTTCATCTGCTCATGCAAAATGGAGAATATGCAATACTATCGGGTTATAGATGTGTATAGGAATGATCACCATTACACCTATCTCTGCGTTTCATCCATGGTACATGCAATCAGGACAATAATTGTTGAATGAAAGTCCCGAAGAGTAAGAACTGAGGCGGAGCCACCTACCCCGCCTCTTCCTTCACACATCACCGAAGATATGCTCAGGAGTCCCTTCCGGCCAGCTTCTGAAATCAGCTGGCTCGATTCTGAGGAGTTCCTCTTTGTTGTTCCATTTTCACTTGCTGATATCCATAGAAAGGATAACGGTCACATTGCCTCGCCCCAATGCATCTTCCCATCCACGAAGATCATCAATATGTCCCAGCTTTGTATAACTCCATGAATTCGATCCATAGAACATGACGATCTGGTTCCCTTGATAAAGCACTATATCGCCTGAACGAGTTGTAATCTGCCTGTTGCTGGAAGGAAGGCTGAATCCCAATGATCCGACCTTCTCAAAGCCGCCGTAGTCCCTGAGATCAAGCTCAAGCGGGTTGCTTTCAATCATACTCACCAGAGTCTCTACAGCTCTGTTGTTCTCCAGCGTGGCTTTGAATTCCGTTCCATTTATATTCACAATCATCTTCATTTCCGAGATATCTCCTGTATCTGAATCATCTGCAGTGTTTCCTGCGTAATACTGGCTTTTACACCCAGAGAGCAACATGGCTATTGGCAGCAGAACCATAAGCATCAATATGACAACCTTTTTCATCCTTTTCCTCATTTCAGGCACATTCATGTCTGTCTTTTGTGCGCCTTATATGAACTTCGCCTGTTCCCTCTGCAATATCCCGGATGATTTCATTAACGCAAGGCACGGAGATACAGCTCCCTTGCAGTGGATTCTTGATACTGATTACAGGTGTCGTGATTGTCGCCTCAACTACACTACGTTCGAATGCCAGATCGCATCCTTCCATAGAACAGTTTATAAGGTGAAGGCCTTTGCAATAGCATAGAGGCTGGGTTCCAATGATCCTACAGTTCTCAAATGTGACATTCTCTGAGTACCATGCCAGATATTCCCCCTTCACCACACTGTTACGGATAACAACATTCCTTGCGTGCCAGAAGGCATCCTTCGTATCGAATTTGCAATCCTCAAAAACAGAATCCTCGATATATTGGAATGAATACTTACCACTGAATTCAACATTTCTGAAATGAAGAGCGGTGCTTCTCATCATGAAGTATTCGCTCACTGCCTTTGTATTCTCTATGCCCACATTGTGACTCGACCACCCGAACTCAGGCGAGATGATATCTGAGTTCCTTATTGATACATTATGGCATTCCCTGAGAGCCTTTATACCATGCATAATCGTATTATCTATCTCGATTCCCTCCGAATACCACAATGCGGCACGGCAGGATTCCGTCATCTCAGAGTCTCTGATCCTCAGTCCATGATCATGCCAGAATGGATAGCGGAGATTGAAGAAGCATTTCTCTGCCTCTATGCTACTGCATTCCTTGAATGAACTCTCACCATCAGCAGGACCATCAAAAGAGCAATTCCTAATTAGAATATCATGGCACCCGTATAGCGCCCTCTCTTCATCGTATGATCTGTTCTCAATTATTTCCATGAATGCAACCCTCTTGTTCATGCTTCAAGATAACACATAAACTTCTACATAGATATTTCTTTGTTCTTATAATATGTGATAGGATTTTCCTATGGAATTCAGGACACTCAGATATTTCATTGCCATAGCAGATGCAGGCAGCATAACCACCGCTGCCGATACTCTTCATGTCACGCAGCCAACCCTTTCAGTCCAGATGAAGGAACTGGAGGAAGAGCTTGGAAAGAAGTTGTTTTCCAGGGCGAAGAAAGGATCTCGCCGCCTGGAGCTTACGGAGGAAGGTCTCATCCTGCGTAGGCGTGCTGAAGAAATCCTGGATATAGTCAGGAAGACAGAGCTTGAAATCTCCTCTGAAGGAGGTGCTGTGAAAGGCGATGTCTATATCGGAATGGGAGAAGCGGGAAGCCTTGAGAGAATCATCAGGATAATTGATTCAATACAGGCGGAACATCCAGGCATACGATTCCATTTCTACAGCGGCAACGCAGAGGATATAGAGTACAGGATAGGAAGAGGACTTCTTGATTTCGGAATCATCTTCGGCCGTCAGGCGTCAGAAGGTTTCTCGTCCCTCACTATCAATGAGAAGGAAATCTGGGGTGTTCTCATGAGATTCGATTCACCGCTTGCTGCACTGAAGGAAATAACCCCGCGGAACCTTATGGAGAAACCTCTGGTTGTCTCAGAGCAGGCTGGATTCCTTCATCGTCTCTCGAAATGGGCAGGCCCAGCATTTGAGAAATTCCAGATAGCCGCTACATACAATCTCATAAACAATGCTTCCCTCATGGCAAAGAACGGAGGGAAATACGTTATAGGCTATGGCTCGATAATCAATACGGAAAACAGTGCCCTTGCCTTCCGTCCGCTTTCCCCGGAAATCTCAGATAACCTTTCCCTTATATGGAAAGGGCAGCCTCTGACGAAGGCTGCCACCGTGTTCCTTGATAAGATGAAAGAATCCTTTGAAGAAGGTTCAATCTGCTGAAACCTGCATTCCGAATGCATCCTTGAAGAAGTCCTCGATCTTATCGAATGGGATAAGATCCGTTCTATCATAGAGGTCTATATGGATTGCATCCGGCACCACATAAAGCTCCTTGGGCTCGGAAGCATTCTCATATGCCCTCTCGCTGAATGCAACTGAATGGGCATTCTCCCCTACTATGAAAAGTATCGGACGGGGCGATATCTCTGCGATATGGCTCAGAAGAGGATAGTTCATGAACGCCATATTGCTTGTCGCGGTGAATGAACCACCTGCATTCGGATGCCATCCGCGTTCAAGAGCATAGAATGTGAACCATTCAACATTAAGCCCCTCAACACCCTCGGGAATCTCTTCATATGGTGCATCTTCCGGATACACTCTTGAAACGGAAGCAATTCCATTATCCACATCAGCCCATCTCTGCTCAGCAAGAGCCTGAAGCTGCTGCTGTCTAGCTTCGCCTGTTGCATCATTTCCGAATGAGGAAATGTCATACATGCTTGCTGTTGCGACAGCCTTTATACGGGCATCCATAGCCGCAGCGGAAAGTGCAAATCCACCGGAACCACAGATTCCAAGCGCACCGATTCTCTCCCTGTCAACATATGGAAGACGCCCAAGGAAATCAACACCGGCACTGAAATCCTCACTGAAGATCTCTGGAGATGAAATATGCCTTGGCACTCCACCGCTCTCCCCATTATATGAGGGATCGAATGCGAGGACGATGAATCCTCTCTGAGCCAGTTCATTGGCATATACTCCCGGCCCCTGTTCCTTTACACCGCCATATGGAGCACCGATCACCAGAGCTGGATAGGAATGCGATTCATCGAGGTTCTTTGGTGTATAGAGATCTCCTGCAAGCGTGATTCCGAACCTGTTCGGATAGAACACCGCAGTGCGTTCGACATTATCCGAAAGATCGAAAATGTAATAATTGTCCGTAACTACCTCGTTAGTAGTGATTGCCGTTGTCTTCATGGGACCTCCTGCTGCAAAAATAAATGTAGCTGATAGCATCAGCATCAAGGTAAGCATGATTTTTCTCATATCTTTTTCTCCTTGGTTTCAACATAGACTCATGAATATAAAATATCAAATACTTATTTATTTTCGGATTAAATAGATTTTACCTATGGATTCTGCATTGTTTGCATCCTTTTGCAAACATAATCGGAGATATAGCTTATTCCTATGCGATCGGGAAAGAATAAAGTATTTGGATACAGCTTCACGAGTAACTATATTCATCTAAAATAATGGAAAGGAAGCGAACGTGAACGTACTTGTCATATCATCGAGCTTAAGGGCTGGAAGCAATTCAGAACTCATCGCACATGAGTTTGCGAAAGGAGCAAAGGACACAGGGAATGAAGCTGAGGAGATC
>CALXKZ010000064.1 GCA_944389065.1 uncultured Spirochaetaceae bacterium | reverse complement strand
ATGCAGCTTGTATCAGTTTCTTCAAAAGGGCAGATAGCTATTCCAGTAAGCTATCGTAAAGCCTTATCGATAAAGGAAGGAAGCCAGCTTGTCATTTATTCAGATGGTGAGAATATCATCCTGAAGCCTGTTGAACTTCCATCAGAAGATAAGCTTTCAGCCGCACTTGCAAAAGCCAGGGAATATGCAGAGAAAGAAGGATTCACAGAAGATGATATCAAGAAGGCTATCAGCGAATCCCGAAAAGCAAGGAAAGAACTTGCATGAAGATAGTAATAGATACGAACGTATTCATCTCGGCTGTCTTCTTCGGAGGATCTCCTTTCAAAGTTCTTCAATCCGTCATTTCCAAACAGAATGATGCGTATATATCGCCTGAAATATGGGATGAGTATAACGATGTCATCGAGAGAATGACAAAGAAATATCCTTCAAGGCTGAAGCAGCAGCTCATTGATGAAGTCTTCAAGATATTCAAAGTAATTATCCCTTCATCCGAAATCAGCATATGCAGAGACCCCGACGATGACAAATTCATCTCCTGTGCTATCGACGCAGAGTGTATGTATATCGTATCAGGAGATGATGATTTACTATCACTTGGAAATGTTGAAAATGTCACAATCTGTACACCATCAGAATTCCTGAACGCTATGAAGAGATAGGAAAACTTATAATATTGCTCGAAACCTTGCCAATCTGAAGAAGTCTTTCCCTTACCTCGTGCGTATAATTGTCACTCATCCTCTCGCTCTGGTGTCCTACAATGAGACGGAGATTATTGTCATCAATCTCTCCTCGAAGCATCGAATTGAAGAAATGCCTTAGAGAATGGAAGTCTATGTTTCTCTCCTTCCTCTTTTCCTCTGTGATTCCAATAGCAGCAAGAGCTGCATAGTAGTATTTATTGATATAGCTTCCAGCTATCGGAGTATCAGCAGAGTTTTCAGACCAGAAGATAAGGCCATTCTTATGTGGATTTGAATCAGCCATCCGCACAAGCTCCTCAGCCAATGTCTTTGATACAGGAACATGCCTCACTCTCTTCCCTTTTGTAGACTTGAAACCATCAGTCTTGGCAAAATTCTCCCTCACTGTGATGATAGCCTGATTCTCATACTCAACGTTGTTATCAACGAACTCGATACAATCCTTCCTCAAGGCTCTTATCTCTCCCTGCCTCATGCCTGTTGTAGCAGCAAGGGCAACAGCAAGATAGATCTTCATGCTGATGCGTCCTGCAAAGGCTTCTTTTCTCAGGTATCCAAGAACAGCTTCGACTTCATTCTTAGTCGGAATGCCTCTGTCTTTCTGATCTCTCTGGAGCATTTTTACGTTCTGCATCGGGTTTGTCTTGATCATTCCTCTTGCGAAAGCCTCATTCAACCTGAATTCTATTTTATCAACTAGTCATACCGTGTCTAATTTATTTTAGTGTATCAAGTTAATAAATTCAGCAACTAGTTTTTCATGGTTATTATTATCACTATATATTCCTAAGAGCTCTAAGAATTGATTTCTTTCATACAAAAGAACTTATACACTTGTTTTGTAATCTACATAGTTAACATAATAGAGTTCAGATAAAAAACTCTTTCAAATCACAACCGGAAAGATGGGACTACAAAGACTTTGCAATTTTTTTGGCTTTTTAAGGGATAAGTGAAATAAAAAAGTCCTTACAGCGTAAGGACTAACAAGAAGAGCGAAAGACGGGACTTGAAAATGTCAGATTGAATATCATTAATGAGTATCTATGAGTATATTTACTTTATGTATAAATAATTAGTAGTCATAGACACTCATAAATACTCATTAATAATCATCTATGATAACTATGAAAATGCAATTTTTTTACAATAAAAAACACTCCCATTTACTCCTCCACAATGTTTTTAAACATTAACATCTGCTAACTATCCAATAGAGATGAAATAGCCAGCAGATGCAGAATTTATTTATGCCGCCATCCTTCTTGCAGGAAGCTCCTGAAGCTCAATGGAAGGCAGAATCTTCCTGAGAATCTGAAGCTGATTTGCTGAGAATGTATCGTCAAAGCTGAATGACGATATCTCATCCTTAAGGTCGACAGCCTTTATTCCTCTCCTGGAAAGAGCCCTCTTAAGACCTGTTGTATTCCATCTCGGCAGGTAGAAGTGTATCTCAGGTTTTACATTTGTTTCCTTTATTGCCTGATCCAGTGCAGGAAGGAAATATTTTCCGGCTGCGGAATTCCCGATTGAGATTGCATTCATACCGTACGAATTGAGCTTGAGTGCAGAAAGGAAATCTGGAACGATGATGACTGGACCATCAACATAAAGTCCGTGTGGATTGAAGATTTCCATCTTGTTGCAGAAGAACGGGCTGGTTGTGAATCCTTCTTTATCGCTTTCCACCTTCCTTTTTCTGAGGTAAAGCTGGCCATCTCCTGTCATACCAAGCATAGCAACAAGTCCTGTGAACTTGTACGTCGCTTCAGACCCCTTTCTTTTGAGTTCAAGATCTTTTACATATCCTATTTCCTTTTTTATTGGCATAGGGAGTTTGTCGTAATCTATTCCTGTACTCTTAAGGATTGAGGAGAGTATTCTCACGTTATTTTCATCATGAAATGTTGTTTTGATTTTTTCTACGTTTGTCATAGCATATCCTTTTTTTGATTTTATGTATCCCCGCACAAGCGGGGAGAATTAAACAGTTTTGCTGATTAGAATGGAAGCCAGGGAAGGCAGATGGTAAAGGAATATTCCTCTGTAATTGTCTTTCCAAACTCGCCATCTGTCGAAACAAGCAGCTTCCATTTGCCATTGATTTCGTCTTGCTGAAGGAAGAGTGCTCCATTCATGTCACTTTTGAGAGTGAAGAATATATCCATCTTGCCTGTTACGAATGGTTTTGCCGTGTCTTCGATACTGATCGGGACAGAATAGTCGTCAGCAATCCTGACAATACCATCTTCATCTTTTTTGAGCATGGCAAACGTAAGCATGATGTTTTCATTCTCATCTTTCTCAAGATAGACGTAGATGGCATGGCTTTCTTCAATCTTCTGAGCGAAAAACACGAAATACGGATTAAAAATTTTTGTTCCCATTTTTTATGACTCCTTGGGAAATTAAGCATTCAGACACTAACTGTGTCGTTTTGTATATTTAATCGGGATAATCCCTGGTTGTTTTAAAAAGAGATATGAAGAGTCAGAGAAAGTCTGGCCCTCCATATCGGAGGGTTTATGATGACAACAACATCAACATTTGAATGGATTTTGGTTGCATCATTTATTTAGAGCGCCGAAGGTGCTTTAAATATTCATTTAATGGAAGCCAATCAGCTTCTCCTCGTTTTTCCCCTCATACCCTCTTGCGCGAGCTGTTTCATAAAGGGAATCGATGATGAACCTGTCAGTGACGTCATCTTCTTCCATGTAATCGATGACCTCCTTGAGATTTGAAAAATCTCCAGGTCCGATTGCTTCTGTCTCGCATATCATATCGATATCTTTTTCCCTGAAGTGGATATCATGGAAATATGAAGAGAAGAGTTTC
>CALXKZ010000063.1 GCA_944389065.1 uncultured Spirochaetaceae bacterium | reverse complement strand
ACGTCCGCGTTCGTTATGCCCCGTCCCCGACAGGGCTTCAGCATATCGGGGGTGTGCGCACTGCGCTCTTCAATTATTTCTTCGCAAAGGCTTCAGGGGGTAAGTTCATACTCCGTGTTGAGGATACTGACAGGGAAAGGTACTCTGACGAGTCCCTTGAGGATCTTTATAGCACTCTTGAATGGCTTGGTATAAAGTGGGACGAAGGTCCTGTCGTAGGTGGTCCTTATGGTCCGTATATCCAGTCAGAGCGCTTTGATATTTACAAGAAGTATGCCGAACAGCTGGTAGCTGAGGGAAAGGCATATTACTGCTACTGCTCTCCTGAGCGTCTGGAGAGAGTCAGAAAGGAGCAGGCTGAATCCAAGAGTGAGTATCAGGGATATGACAGGCACTGTGCGAACCTTACAGATGCAGAACGGGCCGAGTATGAGGCACAGGGAATAAAGCCTGTTATCCGTTTCCGCGTTCCTACAGAGGGCAAGACGACTTTCCATGATATCCTGATGGGGGATATAACAAGGCGCAACAGGGATATCTCTCCTGATCCTGTCCTTCTCAAGAGCGACGGATTCCCGACATATCATCTTGCAAATGTCGTTGATGATCATCTGATGCATATCACGCATATAATGAGAGCTCAGGAATGGATTCCTTCCGGACCGCTGCATGTTCTTCTCTATCAGGCATTCGGCTGGGAGATTCCTCAGTATTGCCATCTGCCGATGGTCATGGGGAAAGACGGGCAGAAGCTTTCGAAGCGCCATGGCTCAACTGCTGTACGCGATTTCCGCGAGAAGGGTTATCTGCCTGAGGCGATAATGAACTACGTGACCCTCGTAGGCTGGTCACTTGATGGTTCTACTGAATTCTTCTCGAAGGAGGACCTTGAGAAGTGCTTCACTCTTCAGGGAATCCATAAGGCTCCTGCTGTATTCGATTACAAGAAACTTGACTGGTTCAATGGCCAGTATATCAGGGCCTGTGATAACAATCGTCTCTCATCACTTATCACGCCATACCTCCAGAAGGCAGGATATGTCCATGATCCGCTTACAGAGGATGAGAAGAAGCTTGTATCTCTCATAGTTCCTCCTGTCAAGGAGAGGATGAAGGTGCTTTCTGATGTTGTGCCGCTTACAGCATTCCTTTTCGAGGACAAGCCTGTAACGGATAAGAGCGTGTATATCGCAAAGGGATCTGATGAGGAGAGTACGCATAAAGCCCTTAAAGCTGGATCTGAGATCCTTCTTTCGGGACTGAAGAACGGAGAGAAAGAGGAGAGCATCGAGGAGAGGCTCTCAGCCCTTGCGGGGGAACTCGGCATCAAGGTAAATGGCGTATTCCAGCCGATACGCGTGGCAATAACTAATTCAACGGTTTCATTACCGCTTTTTGATTCTATTAGACTTCTGGGGCTCGATGAAGCCGAAAAGCGCCTGATGCGTGGCCTCAGCTTATTTGAGGAGAACTGAAATGTCTGAAGCAGCAACAATGGATAAAATCGTATCACTATGCCGCCGCCGTGGCTTTATCTTCCAGTCCAGCGAGATCTATGGAGGTCTCAATGGAGCTTATGACTATGGCCCGATGGGTGTAGAACTCAAGAACAATATCAGGGACTTCTGGTGGAAGGAAATGATCCAGATGCATGATAACATCGTTGGTCTCGATGCCTCGATTCTTATGCATCCTCGTGTATGGGAAGCTTCCGGCCATGTGTCGAACTTTACAGATCCCATGGTAGATTGCAAGGTCTGCAAGTCACGTTTCCGCGCAGATCAGATCGATCTCAATGCTCCATGTCCCGTGTGCGGCAACAAGGGAACATTCACAGAACCCAGGAACTTCAACCTTATGTTCCAGACTCATATCGGAGCGAATGCAGATGCTGCATCTGTTGTCTATCTCAGACCTGAGACAGCACAGGGTATATATGTGAACTTCAAGAATGTCCTTCAGTCATCACGTGTCAAGCTCCCATTCGGGATTGCACAGGTAGGAAAGTCATTCCGCAATGAGATAACCACGAAGAACTTCATCTTCCGTTCCTGCGAGTTCGAGCAGATGGAGATGCAGTTCTTCTGCAAGCCTGGAACAGACGAGGAGTGGTTCCCGTACTGGAGGGAGCAGAGGATGGAATTCTACAAGAAGATGGGAATCCATCCTGAGCATCTGAGATGGCATCAGCATGGGCCGGATGAACTTGCATTCTATGCAAAGGATGCCTATGATATCCAGTTCCTGTTCCCGATGGGATGGCAGGAGCTTGAGGGTGTCCATTCCAGAACCGACTATGATCTTACCCAGCATGAGAAGTTCTCAGGAAAGGATCTTACATACCTCGATCCTGAGACGCAGGAAAGGTACATACCATATGTCGTAGAGACATCTGCAGGTCTCACAAGGAACGTGCTCATGGCACTCTGCGATGCATATGATGAGGAGGCAACTCCTGAGGGAGATGTCCGCACAGTTCTTCATTTCCATCCTGCAATTGCTCCGATCAAGGTCGCTGTTCTCCCGCTTGTAAAGAAGGATGGACTGGCAGAGTATGCAACGAAGCTTGAGCATGATCTCCGCTCGGATTTCTTCACATTCTATGATCAGAGCGGTGCTGTCGGCAGAAGATACAGGAGAATGGATGAGATCGGTACTCCGTACTGCGTAACTGTTGATTACCAGACACTTGAGGACCATACAGTAACTGTCCGCTTCCGTGATTCGATGAAGCAGGAGCGCGTTGCTGCTGACAAGCTTTCTTCATTCATTCATGATGCTATGAAGAACTACCAGAGGGGAATCTGATGAACAAAGGGCTTCAGGTACTTATTGATAGAGGTTTCGTCAAGGACTGCACGGATTTCGATGGTCTTTCCGATCTGATGGACAGAGAGCCTGTGACATTCTACTGCGGAGTTGATCCGACAGGTCCTTCGCTCCATGTCGGTCATATCGTTCCATTCTTTGCGATGCACCATCTGCAGGAGGCAGGGAACAATCCCATAGCGCTTGTAGGTGGCGGAACAGGTCTTATCGGCGATCCATCGGGCAAGACGGAGATGAGGAAGATCCTTTCAGAGGATGCTATAAAATCCAATGTAGGGAATATCATGAAGCAGCTTGGAAAGATTGTCGATTTCTCAGACAATCCCGCTCCAGGTTCAGGCAAAGCCAGGATGATGAACAATGCTGACTGGCTTGTCGATCTGAATTACATAAAGTTCCTGCGTGAAGTAGGTGTCTATTTCTCAGTCAACCGCATGCTTACATTCGAAGGGGTGAAGCAACGTCTGGAGAGAGGGCTTTCTTTCATAGAGTTCAACTATCAGCTTCTGCAATCCTATGACTACAAGATGCTAAATGATCTTGCAGGCTGCCGTCTTCAGATCGGCGGCGCTGATCAGTGGGGCAATATCGTTGCAGGAATAGATCTGATCCAGAGAATGGGTGGAGAGCAGTGCTATGGTCTTACATTCAATCTCATTATGAGAGCCGATGGAAAGAAGATGGGAAAGAGCGAGAAAGGTGCTGTATTCCTTTCCCCTGAGCTCTATTCCCCATATGATTTCTATCAGTACTGGAGAAATGTCGCTGATGCCGATGCTGTGCGCTTCATGAAGCTCTTCACATTCATGTCCCTTGATGAGATTGCAGAGTATGAGGATCCGAAGAGGAACATCAATGATGCGAAGGCAAAGCTTGCATATGAGGTTACCAGGATAATCCATGGAGAGGAGGAAGCTGAGAAGGCAGAGAGTGCGGCGAAGAAGCTCTTTGGTGGCGGAGCTGCAGCTGATAGGGAGGGTATTCCTTCCGTAAGCATTCCGAAGGATATGGTTGCAGATGGCATCGGAATCCTGGAGCTCTACACGAAGTCCGGTCTTACTGCTTCCAACGGTGATGCAAGAAGGCTTGTCGCCCAGGGTGGAGCAGAGGTCAATGGCAATAAGATCACTGACCCGAAGACGATGCTCTCAGAGAGCGATCTGGATGAGCATGGAGAGTTCCTGCTCAAGGCTGGCAAGAAACGCTATATGAGGGTTATCCCAGAGTGATAGCAGGGCAGCGGTAAAGCTGCCCTTATTCATTTCATATGATTCTGAAGGATACGTCCGCATCCCTTCTTCCGGCTATCCGTTTGATATCCTCCGGATTCTTTATCCTTCCCAGCCTTGTATAGCTGTAAGATGTTTCGAATGAGTCGTAGAAGATTACGAGGCAGGATGGGCCGAAGAGCATTATATCGCCTGCATTGATGTGGCCAATAGCCTCGCTCTTTACAGGAAGCTTCTTTGAAAGATAGCGGCATTTTCCGTTGCCATTCTCATCTTCCATCTCAAAAGAGAGTGGGAGAAGAGCCATGAAGGCCCTTCCCGTTTCGCTGTCCGATATCTCTGCTTCGTATTCCCTTCCATTGATAGTCAGTAAGATATCCATGTCTTACTCCAGGAAATCCTCACGCTCTGGGGTGAAGATATCCACAAGCTCTCCTTTTTCAAGGCAGACAAGCCCGTGGATGGCATTTGAAGGGATATATACTGAGTCGCCTGCTGAGAGCGTAGTGCTATTGCCTTCAAGAGTGAACTCGAACTTGCCTGATAGAATCAGCGCAATCTGCGTATGCGGATGCTTATGAGGCTCTCCTATGCCTCCTTCATCGAAGTACAGATGACAGGCCATGAGATCCTTGTCATGTGCCAGTATCTTTCTTCTGTTCTTCGGTCCCAGGACCTTTGCGTCGATGTCCTTATCAAAGAAAAACCTTTCCATTGCTATCTCCTCAGGATGTCCTGCCAGCACTCATTCGTTCTGGCTATTGCTTCATCCTTATCTATTGTAGTCAGTGTTCCATGCTCGAGGAGCTTCTCTCCTTTGCAGAATACTGTGTCTATATTTTTTCTGTCAGCAGCGAATACTATTGCTGAGAGGGGGTCATTGAGCGGTGTCATATTCACATCGTCTGTATTTATAAGGAGGATATCCGCATCCTTTCCTTCCTCAAGTGTTCCTATGCGATCCTCAAGCCCAAGCGCCTTCGCCCCATTTATCGTCGCCATTGCGAGTATATCATATGGCTTTGCAGCAGATGGCGTCATGTTGGATACGATGGAGAGAAGGGCTGCTAGATTCACATCCTTTATCATCGATAGGTTATTGTTTGATGAAGCGCCATCGGTTCCCAGTGCTACATTGATGCCAAGTTCTCTGTACTTCCTTACGGGAGCGATGCCTGATGCAAGCTTCATGTTTGATGCAGGGTTATGGACTATTGAAGCCCTGCTGTGTCTGCTTATCATCTCAGCTTCGCTATCTGAGAGGTGTACGCAGTGCGCTAGATAGCATGAGACGGAGAATATGCCAAGGGAATCAAGGTATTCTGCAGGCCGGAGCTTGTTGTCTCTGAGTGAGTCATTGACCTCGGTCATTGTTTCAGAAAGATGAGTGCTGAGGTAATGACCAGGATGTGCGGCTGTCCATTCAGCGGCAAGGGTATATGTCTCTGCTGTACAGGTATATATGGCATGTGGAGCTGCATCAAGGCGGATTCTGTCACAGTCTCCGATTTCAGCCTCGATTCTCGGTACGAATTCCCTGAAGCGTCTCTTTGTCTCTTTTCCATCCCCGAATAGCGTCAGCCCGAGAACAGCCCTTGCTCCGGTCTCCCTGACTGCCTTTGCCGTATTCCACGACTGGAAGTACATATCTGCGAATGTGGTGCATCCTGACTGTATGAGCTCTGCTATGGCAAGCTTTGATCCCCAGTAGATATCATCGTCCTGAAGCTTATCCTCGATAGGGAATATCTCTGAAAGCCAGCTCATCAGCTCTTCGCAGGTATCTTTGTAATTCCTCATCAGGACCATTGGACTATGGGTATGCGCATTCACGAATGATGGAAGGGCAATCATCTTTGAGGCATCAATTGTCTCATCGGCCTTTCTGTTTATGCTTCCGATGCCCGCGATCTTTCCGTTCTCTATGAGGATATCACCCCTGAAGTGGCAATCCCGCTCTGTCATCGGGATTATCTCTGCATTCCTGATTAATGTTGACATACCATAAGTGTAATCCCTTCGATGAAAAAAGGACAGGCGGACCTGTCCTTTTCCAGAGATCATCGGAGAATTATCTGACTGTAGCTCTCTTGATCTTCTTTGTCGTCGTCATCTCCATCGGTTCATCAACAATCGTAAGCTTCTCAATCTTCTTGTAACCGACAAGATCCTTGTTGACTTCCTTGATTATGCCTTCGATCTCTGCTGTCATAGCATCCTTTGAGAGGCCTTTCTCCTTCATGTAGTCAGGAGATGGGAATATTACAGCCTCTATTGACTCAGAAGGAACATCCTTCTTCATCTGGAAGCCTCTGATGAGTATCTGCTCAACCTGTGGATAGAGCTGGAACATATCCTCGATCTCTTCCGGGAAGACATTCTTTCCGCCTTCAGTGACGATGATGTTCTTCTTCCTTCCCTTGAGATAGACATAGTTCTCAATGTCCATGTATCCAAGATCGCCTGTCTTCAGGTATCCGTTCTCATCGAAGAGGGCCTTTGTATTCTCTTCATCATCAAGGTATCCGAGACAGTTATTCGGTCCCTTGATCCTGATTTCCCCAACGCCATCCGCATCCTTATCAGCAATGATCATGTCGATGAATGCCAGCGGGTGTCCGATTGATTCGACCTTGAAGTGCTCTGGCGGGTTGAGCGTTACAACAGGGGATGCCTCTGTAAGGCCATAGCCCTGAAGAAAATCAAGCCCGAGCTGCTGATACTGCTTGAATACAACAGGGGAGAGAGGACCTGCTCCGCAGATCAGAAGCTTAGAATGATCCAGTCCGACCTGCGATACGATCTTCTTGTTGAAGAATCCTTTGAATGGCGATTTGCCGAAATGCTGCTTGCACCATCCATTGATTGCCATGAGTGTTTTCACAAGACCATATGTGAATGCGCCCTTTGCCTTCACCTGCTTCATTATGCCTGCAATGACCTTGTTGTATAGGAGAGGAATCCCCATGAAGACAGTTACTTTCCCCATCTTCATATCAGCGATCATCCTGGATACGATTATCCCGTGTCCGAATAGACACTCAGCCCCGAACTTCACGGACTCGAGAAGCACTGTCGTGCAGCAGTAGCTGTGATGAAGAGGAAGGAGGGCATAGAAAACCTCCTTGTCTGTGAGGTTCTTTATCTCATTCGCTGCCTGATAGACATTGGAAGTGATGCTTCTATGCGTTAGCACGGCTCCTTTCTCGTTTCCTGTAGTACCTGAGGTGAAGAGGATGGCTGCATAGTCATTCTCTGTAACAGGCACCTTGCTTTCAAGTCTGGGGCCTTCCACCTCAACGAATTTGGCATAGTTATCGTCCTTGCCTTTCAGCATGGCTGTTCCCAGAAGAGAATCGTACCATTCACCTCCGATGTTCTTCATCTTCTCAAGAACATCGAAGTCACAGATCGCGAATCTGACCTTTGCGAACTCCGAAAGCTTCATGCATCTATCTGCATGCATCTGGTTGTCGATAGGGACAATGACAGCTCCTGCAAAGAGAATTGAGAAATAGGCGATTGCCCAGTCCGGGCTGTTCTTGCCATTGAGAAGAATCCTGTCTCCTTTCTTCACTCCCTTGCTGATGAGATAGCCTGCGCCACGCATGATCTTGTCATACGCCTGCTGGTATGTAAGTGTTTTCCTATCTGGTTCGAAGACTGAGAAGCAGACATTGTCCTTATAGCGGTCAACTGCCATCTCAAAGAGCTCCGGAATAGTCGGCCACTGCCCGTTTACAAGGGTTCCTCTGTACTGGTCTATTTCATCCCACGCGTGCTTATCCATTTTATTACCTCATGAATCCTGTTTTTATTTTTACAATATTAATTATTTCGTCAGCAAACGATAATACCCATTATGTTCTACCATAATATAGTCAAGTATGACTATACCTTTGGTAATCTTTTCTATAAAAGAAAATAGGTTAAACCCTGCAAAATACGGCAGAGGAGAGTGGACAAGGATAGACAAAGCAAGTATACTCACTTTGTTTTCATAGCGGGTAGTAGCGCAGGGGCTAGCGCACTTGGTTCGGGACCAAGGGGTCGGAGGTTCAAATCCTCTCTGCCCGATATAGATGCCTCATTCTGTTATCAGGGTGAGGCTTATTTTCTGCCATTATCGATGGTATAATCCAGACATGGACAATCAGATAATCAGATCATTATTGGAAAGGCGCAGCTGCAGAAGCTACAGGAAAGAGCAGATTGCGGATGATGAGCTTAAGGCTGTGCTGGAGGCTGGAGAGTATGCTCCTTCCGCTATGGGCCGGCAGAGCGCGAAGATGGTCGTGCTTCAGAACAGGGACGACATAGCCCATCTTTCAGCGATGAATGCCAAGATAATGGGAGTGGAGACCGATCCGTTCTATGGTGCGCCTACTGTTGTGATAGTCCTTGCAGATAGGAATATTCCCACATGTGTTGAGGATGGAAGTCTTGTGCTCGGAAATCTTATGAATGCTGCCCACGCAATCGGCCTTGGCTCCTGCTGGATCAACAGAGCGTATGAGGAATTTGAATCGGAAGAGGGTAAGGCTCTTCTGAGGAAGTGGGGCGTTGAGGGCAATCTCCGAGGGATCGGGCACTGCATCCTCGGCTATCCTGAAAGCGTTAAGGAAGCAGCTCCCAGAAAGAAGGATTTCGTGACGATCGTCAGGTGAAATCCGCGAATACAGCATCGGTGGCTCTTTTCAGATCTTCCGGTGCTATCTCGATCTGGATGCCTCTCTGTCCTCCGCTTACATATATAGTATCCTCGAGCTGGGCAAGCTCTTCGATGAATGTGGGATAGTGCTTTCTCATTCCAAGAGGAGAGCATCCTCCTCTGATATATCCGGTAAGAGGAAGAAGCTGATTCTGCTTTATGAGATCTATTTCCTTGCTTCCTGTCAGGGCTCTTGCCTTCTTCAGCGAGATCTCTGCTTCTGCAGGCAGGCAGAATACGAAGATTTCCCTATCTGTATTCTGCATCACAATCGTTTTATAGACCTTTTCAGTATCCAGTCCGGCAGTATGGGCTATGTGGATTGCATCAAGATGTTCCTCATCCACTTCATAGGTATGGATGCTGTAGCTTATACCCAGGCTTTCCAGGATTCTCATCGCATTCGTCTTCATACTCCCTTAGTCTCCACTTCAAGCGGGGATTAGGCAAGAATGTAAGTGGAATATCCTATAAAGAAGATCAGAGAGCCGATGAAAACAGCAATGTGCCAGAGCAGATGGTGATGCTTCAGGGGTTTTGCTGCATAGAATGCTATTCCTGCGGTATATATAATGCCGCCTGCAAGGATGTTCCTGAAAAGACCAGATGGAAGAAGAGGTACTACCTGATCCCAGATCGAGACAATTGACCAGCCCATCACAGCATAGAGTGCGACATGGAGTATCCTGAATCTGTCCCAGAAGGCAATGGTGAGAATGATACCGAGAGCTGCGGCAATCCATATTGCAGCTGTATAAAGCCTTGTGACTGGTGTTCCGATATACATCAGGACGGGCGTGTAGGATCCAGCAATAAGAAGGTATATCGCGCTATGGTCAACTATCCTGAGGGTTTTCTTCAGTATGCCTTTCCTGAGGTAATGGTATAATCCCGATGCACCGAACATGACTGTATTGGTAATTGCGAATACTATCATTGCCGGGTTATGACCAGGATATGCTGCTACATATAGCAGGCCTATCAGTGATACTATGAATCCTATGAAATGCGAGAGGGAATTCTCCATCTCCTCCGATAATGTTACATGCTCAGGGAGCGTGATGTGCGAGTCAATCCAGTTTTCCATGCTCTATTCCTACAACGCTTTCCCTGAGCTGTAAAAAGCATGTTTTCACTATTTGATCGGATTAGAATAGCCTTACTAGAGCTGTACTATTCATAGTCAATGCTCACTATTGCTTGATTTCCTCAGAAAAGCCATGTAGTATGGCTCTATCTTGCCGATATGGCGGAATTGGTAGACGCAGCAGACTCAAAATCTGCCGGAATCAAATCCATGCCGGTTCGACCCCGGCTATCGGCAGTCAGGCAAATGCTTTCTGAATCCTTCATCTGTCAGATAGTAATCCATTCCATTCGCGAGGCGGAGAATGCGATATGATACAGCGTTCCCGCCTGATGATATGCTTGAGATCCCATCGAATGATCCCATGTACTGGAAATCCCCCGACCTTGGCTTACGGCAGTAGATTGTGAGTATTCTGTCCGCTAGATGCAGGTTCATCATGAAAACCCGTGAGATGGCATCTACGAACGATTCTGCGCTGTCTGCTGTTTCGATGTACCGATGCATTTTCCTGTCGAGGATGATGATTTCATATCTGAAGGCCATGAACATAAATTATCAGATTATCAAGTAAAAAGAAAGTATGAATAATGGAGAAAATTCTTTTCTTTGATGGCAGGCAGGATTTGTTTTTACAGCCTTTCCGATGTTGCTGTCATAATTCTTTTAAGCTACTCTATCCATATGTTCAGGAAGGTGCTTCTTATCCTCATGATTTCTATCATGGCTACAGGCAGTGCATTTGCGGATGATGCCTCTTTGTCATCTCTGCTTGTCTCTGACATTCCTGTGACTTATGGTGATGAGGCTTTCAGGGAGCGGATACTGGCAAGAACAGAGGGGGCGCGTGATCCTATCGGTCTGGTCCTGACAGGTGGAAGTGCCCGTGCCGTTGCGCATCTGGGGGTCCTTGAGTATCTCGAGGAGAATGGCATAGTTCCTGATTTCATCGTATCGAATTCGATGGGATCGATAATAGGTATGCTCTATGCTGCGGGGCTGAAGCCTGATCAGATAATAGAGATACTGAGTGCGAGTGAGCTTTCTGACTATTTCTCATTCACTTTGCCGATTGAAGGCGGGCTGCTTATTCCCTCTGGTTTCCAGACTCTTGTGGATAGCGTTGTCGGTGCAGACCTGAGGCTTGAGGATCTGGAGATTCCGATCATGGTTGTCTGCGAGGATCTGGTCACGAGACGGGAGATCCGGATAACAGAAGGTGATTTCTCACGAGTGATGATCGCATCATTCGCTCTTCCTGTGTATTTCCCGCCTGTTGAGTACCGGGGCCATCTGCTGATAGATGGGGGAGTTGTTTCGCTCGCTCCGATCAATGCCGCTTACGAATATACCGATACTGTCATACTTTCTACGACATTCTATGATGTTCCTACAATCAACCTCCGCAATCCGATCACTGTTCTCAATGTCGCCTTTGAAGCAGGGAAGAACCAGAAGGCTGCAAAGGATATCAAGGAGTATGATGATCTGATATGGATCCGCTGCGCTGTGGAGCATTTCTCATTCATGGATTTCGCGAAGGCTGAGGAGATGGCTGGAATCGGGTATTCAAGCGCGGCAGGGAAGGCCGCTGAGCTTTCCGGCCTTGTCCATTCCGGAATCAGCGATGAGATGATTGCAATCAGGGATGGATATGAGCAGAAGATAGCCCATACAGTCCGGTCTCTATCCTATTTCAACCGCGTTGAGGCAGCTGCTCCATCGATCATTCTTGGATTCAGTCTTGAATCCGATCAGGAGTGGGCGGCTCATAAATATCTTACAGACTCCGTGGATCTGCTTTTCGGTGTGCAGTACCGTGACCGTGGGTTTGAAACAGGGCTTGGTATCGGTGGAGCATTTGATATAACAACCCCGGAGACAGCAGGAGCTTATCCTGCAATCGAAGGTTTCCTTTCCTTGTATCCTCTCGATAACCTCCGATTCTCGTTTGAGGCCGCGGCGGATTTCTGCCATGATCCATGGTATATTCCCCAGATGTATCTCAGGGAAGGCTTCGA
This sequence comes from uncultured Spirochaetaceae bacterium, assembly GCA_944389065.1. GTDB lineage: Bacteria > Spirochaetota > Spirochaetia > Sphaerochaetales > Sphaerochaetaceae > Ornithospirochaeta. The sequence goes on along the minus strand of CALXKZ010000063.1, from coordinate 25,483 downwards.
CTGGATAATCGATGCCAGGAAGGATTTCTACAGCATCGCATTCAGGCAGGGCTTTGAGTATATGACAAGCTTTAAAGGACACAATGCCCAGTCCACAGCGCTTGCCATCTCCGCGCTTTTCGATGGCAATCTCAGAATAAGCTGGTTCGATATAGATATGAGCCTTGGGTACCTTCTCTCAGCGGATTCAATCATATTCGAGAATATGAGGCATTATGGCGAAGTGCGCCTTTCTTCGCGTTTCTATCTCTCACCTCATGAGACTTTCTTCATAGAGGCTGCGATCTTCTCTCGTTTCAGCATTGACGGTCAGGGCTATGTCCCGCTGTTCCTGTCCGATGGATATGTGAGCCCGATGATAGGGAAGGATGTGGACTATTACAACCATTACCCTACAGCAGGAAGTCCCGATGAGGCGCGGTACCATGCATCTATGATTTCCCTGTATGCTGGGTATGACGTTCCTGTCTCTCCGACATTCGGTGAATTCCTGATCATAGAGGATACAGAGATCGGAGTTTATGCCGATATGCTTATGCGCGATCTGTCATTCTCTGTCTCCGCCGGAGTGGAGTTCCAGACATCGATATCATTGATAGGTCTTATGAAGCTGCCATTCAGAATGCGTCTTGGCTATGATTCATGGGCAAACAGCTTCGCAGCTTCGTTCATGCTTAGTCTGAGGATGTGAATCAGTGCCGTCTGATCCACTCCTCATCCTCGTCTGTGATCGCAGTTGATACATCTTCTCTTTCAATGGTCTCTGATGTGAAATCCGGTTCCTTCTGATAGCCAGGGGCAACTGGTCCTGTAAAAGGATCCGCTGCCTTCTCCCATGATGGGAGTTTCCCGAGAATGATGTTCTTTACATTCCTGTTGACCTCTTCCATGAATGGAATCCTGCCATATGGATCCATAAGAGCATCATTGAACTGCGCTGTGAAGTCCTTCCCATATACAGCCAGCTCAGGCATAGCCACTGCTTTGATGGCCAGCTCTGAGAACTTTCTGGCTTTCTCAAGCTCACCGTAATGCAGATGCACTACTGCATAGTTTATATACGGATCGGCATAAGACGGTGATGATTCGGAGAAAAGCTTCTCAAGAAGCACACCGGCTTCCCTGTATTTTCCTTCGATCATATATGAGACTGCCTTGAAGTGTGTGAATACTGGAGAGTTGTCATGGACTTCTCCGACAAGCTTCCTGAATTTATCGGTTTTCCCTTCTTTAAGATAGTAGCAGCAGATATTCGTATATGTGTTTCTATCCTTGAGCCCATCTTCGTAGATTGCGCTTTCTATCAGCTCTATTGCTTTCCCATGGTCGCCTGAGAACCAGTAGTGCATTGACAGAACTGACTTTGCCTGGCCTCTGATCTTGTCATCCTTGGACTCTATCAACCGCATGAGGGCCTCAGCTGCAGTTTCATTGCTCTTACCCGCAAGCAGGATTGAGGTTGCGAATATGACATAGTTATCAGGGATTCCTGTCCTTAGAGCTTTCTCAAACAGGGCCTCTGCCGATTCTCCTTTCTTTCCTTTGCCCTGCAGGGCTTTTATCGCTTTGTTGTATATGATGTTCCCTCTTGTCCAGTAGACAAAGAACACAAGGGAAATCAGCAGAAGAACAATCGATGCCACTTTCGGCATGCCCGGAATGAACGATATGAGAGCTGCTGCGATGACAGCAGCTGCTCCTGGAAGCACAGAGTATTTTCTCATAAAGCGATGGTAGCATGGCAAAGCTTGATGGAGAAGCCATAGAGTCGTATGATGAGACTGCTTTATGGGTAAAAAGTTACTTCTCCATGTCTGCTGCGGCCCATGTTCAACATCTTCAATCGAGAGGCTCCTTCTTGATGGATATGAGCCTGTTCTTTTCTTCTCTGATAGCAATATCTTTCCTTACGAGGAATTCATGAAGCGCTACGAGAATCTTCTGATCGTAGCTGAGCACTATGGACTGGAGACTATACTCGATGAATGGGATCATGGAAGATGGCTTGAGAGAGTGAAGGGCCATGAGGATGACAAGGAGCACGGGGAGCGTTGCTCGTTATGCTTCCGGTTCAATCTTGAGAGGGCTCAGGAGAAGGCCAGGGAACTTGGCATAGAGAATTTTGCTACGACTCTCACCGTCTCCCGTTTCAAAAGCAGCGCCAGGATATTTCATGAAGGAGAGGACCTTCCTGGATTCTGCCCTATTGATTTCAAGAAGAAAGATGGCTTCAATCGATCAATAGTGCTTTCGAAAGAGCTGGGACTGTACCGGCAGGATTACTGTGGATGTGAGTTCTCTCTGAGGGACAGGCGATGCGGAGACTCCTGAAGCTTTTGACATCCCGTCTATTCTGGGCAGCCCTTGCAATCGTGATCCAGTTCATGCTTTTTGCCTATCTTGTGTTCTGGGCATCGTTCATGCACAGCTTCTATTTCTATGTCTTTTTCTCATTGCTTTCGGTGGTGATGTCATTTGCCATATTCACAAGGAATGAGGATCCATCATACAAGCTTGTCTGGATGTTCCTTATAGCGATACTTCCGGTATTCGGCGGGGTTCTGTATCTTGTGATGGCGAATAAGAAGCTTGGTTATTTCAGCAGGAAGAAGACCCAGCAGTTCAGAAAGACACTCCCTGACAGCAGACCATATGCTGAGGCTGCGGAAGCCAAACTGGATTCCATCGCTCCTGAATACAGGAAGCTTTCAAGTTTCATCAAGAACAGGACAGGGCTTTCTGCCTGGATGGATACAGAGTGCCGGTATTTCGCATATGCCGATGAATTCTTCATCGATGTTCTTTCTGAGGTCAGGAAAGCTTCGAAGTTCATTTTCATTGAGTACTTCATAATCGGCGAAGGACACTGGTGGAGCATTCTCCTGGACGAACTTGTGCGTAAGGTAGAGTCTGGGGTGGATGTCCGTGTGATCTATGATGATCTTGGATCGATAAACTCCCTGCCTGCATACTATGACCGTAAGCTTTCTGCCCTTGGTATAAAAGCGGTTGCATTCAATCGCGTGCATATGCATATGAATCCACGCCTGAATTTCCGTGATCATCGCAAGATATTCTGCATCGATGGGAATATCTGCTATACAGGTGGGCTGAATATTTCCGATGAATACTCAAATGATGAGATCCGATTCGGCTACTGGAAGGATAATGCAGTGAAATTCAAGGGGGCGGCAGTATGGAATTTCACTTACCTTTTCCTTGAAATGTGGATGGGTATTGCCAATGCACATGACAACCTCCGTCTTTTCATTCCGACTGTCTCAGGCAGAACCGATGGATTTATCCAGCCTTTCGGGGATTCTCCGCTTGATTCGGAGACGATAACAAAGGATGTGTATCTGCAGATAATCGCAGATGCGAAAGACTATGTATGGATCATGACTCCATATCTTGTTCCGGACAGTACGTTCATCTCGACTCTGAGGATGGCTGCGCAGTCCGGTGTTGATGTACGCATCATAACACCTCATTATCCTGATAAGAAATCAGTATTTGAAGTCACGAGATCGAACTATCTGCCGCTTCTGGAGGCCGGGGTGAGGATTTTTGAATACACTCCAGGTTTCATACATTCCAAGACCTTCATCGCGGATGACGAGGTGGCAATCGTCGGAACGACGAATATAGACTACAGATCATTCTATCTCCACTTTGAGCTTTCTGTTCTGTTTGTTCTTTCAAGCATTGTATCCAGCGTGAAGGATGATTTCCTGAAGACTTTCGATATGTCAGAGGAGCAGAGCATCGAGATGGTCAGCAGAATCGGTCCGGTCAAGCGCCTGGTCCGTTATTTTCTGCGTCTCTTCTCTCCTGCACTCTAGCTTGACTGCTGAGTGCTGCCATCGTAATCTTTCTATATGGATAAAAAAATCGAAGATAAGGAAAAAGAGGCCAGAGAGGCCTATGATGATATAATCAATGTCTTCTCAGCGACAACAGATGAAGAGGACATGAAAGCGCTCTTTGATGATATGTTCACAGAATCCGAGCGCAGGGATTTCGTGAACAGATGGCTTCTGATGAAGGATATCTACCAAGGTAAGCCGCAGCGGCAGATAGCTTCGGACAGATCGCTGTCGCTATGCAAGATCACAAGAGGCTCAAGGATGCTGAAGAAGGAGCACGGCTTCATGCGCCGTCTTTTCGCTTCACGTTCTGTTGACAACAGCCATATCTGATCACAGAGTCTTCCTGGCAAGGTTGAGAGCTGCTCTCACCGTCTTGTCCATGTCATAGTATGCATAGTCTGCAAGTCTTCCTCCGATGAGAAGGCGGCTATCGCTTTCCGCAATCTTCCTGTATTCCCTGTAAAGTGCGGAATTCCTCTCATCATTGATGGGGTAGAAAGGCTCTCCTGTTTCTCTGTAGTCCACAGGATACTCCCTGCTTATCCATGTGACAGGGGATTGTGTCTTCAGAAAATGCTTGTGCTCGATGATCCTGGTCCATGGTGTATTGCCATCGGTGTAGTTCACAACTGCATTGCCCTGAAAATCCTCTTTCTCAATACGTTCTTCTTCGAAGATCTCTGATCTGTACTCCAATTGACCATGGCTGAAGCCGTAAAGAGCATCCAGACATCCTGTATAGAGCGTTCTGTCTGCCATGCTGTCCCACTTTTTTCTGTCTGCTGTATAGTCTTCATTGAGAATGATATCAGCACCGTCGATAAGCTTTTCTATGATAGCGGTGTATCCTTCCTCAGGTATTCCCTGATATGGATCTGAGAAGTAGTTGTTATCATATGTGAATCTCACAGGAAGGCGTTTTATGATCCACGGCGGAAGCTCTGTGCACTTTCTTCCCCATTGCTTTTCCGTGTATTCGCGGACAAGCGTCTCATAGATATCGCGTCCGACAAGGGAAATGGCCTGCTCCTCAAGATTCTCCGGTTCCCCAGTTATTTCCTCCCTCTGCTCCTCTATGATCCTCTTTGCCTCATCAGGGGTCGATATATCCCACATGCGGGCAAAGGTATTCATATTGAATGGCATATTGTAGATATGCCCATGGTATGAAGCGATGGGGGAGTTGATGAATGGTCTGAAAGGCACCAGGGCATTGACATAATCCCATACCTCTTTGTCCGAGGTATGGAATATGTGCGCTCCGTATCTGTGGATATCTATGCCATCACGTTTCTCTGTATAGATGTTCCCTCCGATATGCTCACGTTTCTCGACTATGAGGACGCTTTTTCCTTTCTTTATCGCTTCATGGGCGAATACAGCACCGAAAAGACCAGAGCCTGCTATGACAAAGTCATATTCCATTATCTTCTCCTCTTGCGTTTCTTATCAGGGAATGTGTATTTCCCATCTTCCCCCGGTCTGGTATCGCGGCCATAGGGCTGGTAATCATCCTCCCAGTTCCTGCGCTTCCTTGTCTTTGCTGCGCTCTTTTTCCGCGTCTCCTTCTTTGAGGTCTTCCTGCTTTCCTGCTTTGCACGCATTATCACAGGCTTGCCCTTCTGGGTCCGCCCTGAATACGCATTGAGTATATCCTCGGCGATGGCATAAGGTGCTGTCACGAATGAGCAGTCCTCAAGGATCTCGATGTCTCCGATATCCTGATCACGTACCCCAGCCTGGTCCATTATGATATTGCAGAGCATGCCCTTTGTAAGGCCATCCCTCCTGCCTCTGGCAATGAAGAGCTTTGTCGTTCCCTGATCGTCCAGGGACGGTGTTCTTACCTTATCATATGGCTCTCTGTTTCTTGCTTCCTCCTTTCTTTCCCTTCGGGATTTCTTCTCCTTCTGGGATTTCGGGACGATTGCCTCTATATGCCTGTACTGTGAGATATCGAGCTCATTGCGGTAGATGAGAGACAAAAGGCCGGCAAAGGCTTCCTCTGGATCCCTGCCTGCAAGGGCTGTGCGCGCTATATCCATATATTCGCTTCTCGGAGGAACGGAGAGTGCCTGCTCAATCTGGTCACGGATTCTCTGCTTCTTTCCTTCGATGATATCCTCGGCAGTAGGGATCTCCTCCTTTCTTATATCTGCCCTGGAAGCCCTCATTATATAGTTAAGCTTTCTTGCCTCTGACGGTGTTATGAATGTAATGGCAGTCCCGCTCTTTCCCGCTCTTCCTGTCCTTCCGACCCTGTGGATATATATCTCCGGATCAGATGGAATGGTGTAGTTTATGACATGGGTCAGATCCTGGATATCGAGGCCACGGGCAGCAACATCGGTGGCAACGAGGATGGAAAGCTGGTGGTCTTTCATCTTCTTCAGGATTGCCTCTCGCTCCCTCTGGGACAGGTCGCCATGGAGCGAAGCCGCATCATAGCCGCGGTCACGGAGCTTTGTCCCTATCTCATCGCACTGCAGCTTGGTCCTGCAGAAAACAACACCGTAGAACTCCTTTTCCCTGTCAATGATCCTTGTAAGAGCTTCAAGCTTGTCACCTTCACGGACTTCATAGTAGATCTGGTCAGTCGTAAGAGCTGCCGTATCTTTCTTCTGGGTCCTGATGATCTCCGGATTCTTCATGAAGCTCTCTGCAAGCTTCATGATCTCAGGAGGCATCGTGGCAGAGAACATCAGCATGCGCTTATTTTCAGGAACTGCTCTGAGTACCTGCTCTATGTCATCTATGAACCCCATATCAAGCATCTCATCAGCTTCATCCAGGACAAGGAATTCAAGGTTCTCAAGCTTCAGCGATCCCCGTCTGATGTGATCGAGTATCCTTCCTGGTGTACCGACTACGATCTGGACGCCTCTCCTGAGCTTCCTGAGCTGCTGCTCCATGCTCGCGCCGCCATAGATCGGGGTCACCTCAATCTTCTTCTTGCCCTTCAGCGAAGATATCTCCTCGCTCACCTGGCTAGCAAGCTCTCTTGTCGGAACAAGCACGAGTGCCTCCGGGACCTGGCTTTCAGATCCTATCGTCTCAATGATCGGAAGGGCGAATGCCGCAGTCTTTCCTGTTCCTGTCTGTGCCTGGCCTACGATCTCCGTGCCTTCTTCAAGAAGTCTTGGTATGGCAAGCTTCTGTATTTCAGTGGGTTCCTCAAACCCTTTCTCTTTCAATGCTTCAAGTGTTTCGTCGCTGAGTCCCAGCGCTTTGAATCCTGGTAGTATTTCCATACTCCTGATTTTATCAGAAAGGGAAGTTGTGTCCACTGTGTTGCCAGATATTGACGGTGTGATTATCATCAGCATGATGAATAGGAAAATCCCGGGGAAGAAGACAGCGTTTGCCGCTGTCATCGCTATAGCTTCCATTGTGCTCATAGTGCTCCTTTCTGTCTGGACTCATGAGCTTCAGAAGCAGGATATTGAAATGAAGGTCAAAGATGCTCTCCGCAGCATTGTGCAGCAGGAGGGTGACCGAGCTCTTTTCGAAGCCGCAGGTATTCCCGTCGATGAAATACACTATTCATATGAGGATCTTCCGCTCTTTGCTGGCCGGGATGGGACGTGGGAATATTCCGATGATGACCGCAGAACGATTTCGCTTTTCAGGAAAGCTGCTCCATCGGTGGTCCAGATCATGCCTTCATCGGATCTTTCCGGCAATGGCGATGGAGCTGGTGTAATCCTCTCATCCGATGGATATATTGTCACCAATAGCCATGTCGCTCCTTCTGCTTCTATCAAGTATACAGTCAAATTCTTTGATGGCAGCATATCAGAGGCAGTGCTTGTCGGTACCGATCCTCTATCTGATATAGCGCTTCTGAAGACTGATAAGGGGAACCTTCAGGCTATCGGGCTGGCATCATCTGGGGCTGTGATGACCGGTGAGAGCGTATATGCCATAGGACACCCATATGGTTATGCCTGGACACTCTCTGCAGGCATTGTCTCCGGAACTGACAGAATAGTCTCTTCTTCTGCTTCCGCGGTCATTCCTTCGATGATACAGACCGATGCCGCTATTAATCCTGGAAACAGCGGAGGTCCGCTTCTGAAGCAGGATGGGACGATGATCGGGATTGTCAGCTCGATACATACGCAGACAGGTTCATCCGATGGTGTGGCTTTTGCGATTCCTGCAGAGCGCGTGATTGATTCTGTCAGGGAAATCATAGATACAGGTGCTGTGCACCGGGGCTGGCTTGATCTTCTTTCAGTGGAACTCAATGAGTCGATTGCGCAGTATGCTGGTCTCACAGTATCCGAAGGGATTCTTGTATCGCAGGTTGTTCCTGGCGGGAATGCAGACAAAGCCGGTATCCGTGGCGGAAATCAGGCTGTGCAGTATGGTCAGTCTGTAATCTATCTCGGAGGTGATGTCATCACTGCAATTAATGGAATACCGATCAATGGCTATGAGGACTATTTTGCAGCTCTCTTTGATACCAATCCAGGCGATACCGTGGAACTTTCATTGATAAGAAATGGCAGTCCGATAACTATTGATGCCGTGCTTATAGAGCGTACAGTGGAGAACTCAGGATGGATAGCAAGATAAAGAACAGTTTCGCCCCCGGGTATGAAAGCATTGCAGGAGAGCCTCTGATCAACTTCCAGGCGGGGTTTTCCAAGCCATTCCATGTTGTATCAGACTACGATCTTGCAGGTGATCAGGGCGATGCGGTCGAAAAGCTTTATCAGGGATATCTCAATGGAGACAGGGCCCAGACTCTCAAGGGTGTCACAGGCTCAGGAAAGACATTCACGATGGCCAAGCTTATCGAGAAAATACAGAAGCCTGCATTGGTACTGTCCCACAACAAAACGCTTTCAGCCCAGCTTTACAGGGAATTCAAGTCATTCTTCCCGGAAAATGCTGTCACATACTTTGTGTCGACATACGATTACTATCAGCCGGAAGCATATGTTCCTGGCAAGGATCTGTACATCGAAAAGGAAGTCGACATAAATGACGAGATAGACAGACTCCGCCTTGCTGCATCATTCTCGCTGATGGAGAGGCGGGATGTGATTGTCGTTGCAACTGTTTCATGCATTTATGGCTTAGGAAACCCTGTATCGCTTCGTGATATGCTCTTCACGTTCCGTATAGGCGATGATTTCAGCCAGAATAAGGTATTCGGTCAGCTTACAAGGATGCTCTATGAGCGCAATGATGCGATTCTTGCCCGCGGTAGTTTCAGACCGCGGGGAGAGACTGTGGAGATATATCCGGCATATATGGAGGCTGCATTCCGCATCTACCTTGACTGGGACACAATTGAGAGAATCGTGTGGTTCAATCCTCTGACAGGAGAGAAGATTGCCGATGCCGATTCAATCACACTGTATCCTGCAAAGCAGTTTGTGATGCCGCAGAGCAAGATAAACACGGCGATAAAGAAGATCAACGAGGAAAAAGAAGAGAGGGTTGAGTACTTTCTCTCCAATGGAAAGCCTGTTGAGGCAGAACGGATAAAAAGCAGGGTTGAATATGATCTGGAGATGCTTCAGGAGGTTGGGTACTGCTCTGGTATAGAGAATTATTCGAGAATACTTTCCGGACGTGCTCCGGGGGAGCGTCCCGCAGTCCTTCTCGATTACTTCCCGGATGACTTTGTCACATTCATCGATGAGTCCCATGTGACGCTGCCTCAGATCGGTGCTATGTATGAGGGAGACAGATCCAGAAAGCTCAACTTAGTCAACTACGGTTTCCGTCTTCCTTCCGCTCTGGATAACAGGCCTCTGAAGTATGATGAATTTGATAACAAGGTCGGGCAGAGAATCTATGTATCCGCAACTCCCGGAGAGCGTGAGAGGAATGAATCCTCACAGATTGTCGAACAGCTTATCCGTCCTACAGGGCTTCTCGATCCGAGTGTCGAGGTAAGGTCTACAGAAGGGCAGATGGAGGATCTGTATGGAGAGATCCGGAAGACGATAGGAAAAGGAGAGAGAGTCCTTGTCACAACGCTGACGAAGAAGATGGCAGAGGACCTTACCGATTATCTTACCTCCCTTGATCTCAATGTACGCTACCTCCATAGCGAGATCGAGACAATCGAGCGTGTTGAGCTTCTTCGCGATCTGAGGCTTGGCAAGTTCGATGTTCTTGTCGGAATCAACCTGCTCAGGGAGGGGCTGGATCTTCCTGAGGTGTCTCTTGTTGCCATTCTTGATGCAGATAAGATCGGCTTCCTCCGTTCGGCTACATCCTTGATACAGACTATCGGAAGGGCTGCAAGAAATGCTGATGGCCGTGTGATAATGTATGCCGACCATATGAGCGACGCCATGGCAGAAGCAATAAAAGAGACAGAGCACAGACGAAGCGTGCAGATGGCATACAACGAGGAGCATGGAATCACTCCGCGGACAATAAAGAAAGCCATAGAGGATATAATCGAGCGCGAGAAGAAGGACGATGAAGAGGCTGTGAAGGATGAGATAAAGATCGTAAGCTCCTCTTATAACCTCCTTCTGGAACGTGACAGAAAGAGGTATATTGCAGATCTTACGAAGCAGATGACTGAACTTGCGAAGAATCTCGAATTCGAGAAGGCTGCTTTAATACGTGATGAGATCCAGCGCATAAAGGACAGAAAGGATCTGGAAGGCTAGAACAGCACGAGATCCACAGGTGTCAGTGTCACTTGCGGGGTCGCTCTTTTCCAGAGTGTCTCTGACATCGTGCTTTTTATCGTGTCATATATCGTATAGAAGGTTATCCTTCCGTCAGGAAGAGCAGGAGTGCCTGTGTCCATTCTGTATCCAAGGGCTTTCAGCAGGTAGTAAGTGAAAGCCCCGAATTCGCTCTGCCTGTCCAACCCATCATTCCAGCTGTCATATGAAAGCTGCTTCGATGTCGCTGCTGAAAGCACCCATGTATTCCAATACGTAGGCTCTGATATGGTGAAGAAGAGCTTGAGGGATGGAAGAAGCGCATTTGCGAAGGATTCCGATACAAGCTGGCCCTCATAGAATATCTCGCCATTCACCAGCGTGGATTCTCCATTCACGAAGCGCCCTGAATAGCATGAATCAATGAATGCGCACTTCATTCCATCTGCTCTCCTCAGTCTGTACAGAATGTCATCAGGGTTGAGCCTTGTCCCGTCAGGCATTATCATGCTCCCATTGCTGTCACCGTGCCCTGAGTAATGGAATATGATGAGATCATCATCCTCTGATTCAATATTCTCAAGAAGCCTGAGTATCTCTTTCCTTCCCCAGGGGCGCTCATCTCCGGATATGCTCATCCGTCCATTATCTTCAAGAAATAGATATTCCTTATATGGTATCTTTTTCCTTGATGATATGTAAGACAGCTGTTCAGATAGAGCTCTCTGGTCGCCGGGAGGGTTCTTGAGGTAATTCAGGCTGCCTTCAGAGCCATAGGAAGCGGCAACGGAGATGAAGAATACATCTGAGCGGGGTATATCACTTGTGCATGATGATATGAGCATGGACAGGATTATTGCTAGCAATATTCTCATATGATACCTCCGAATTGCAGTGTGATTGCGGCCCCTGTTCTGATTGAGATGCCGCTCTTTCCTCCGGATATCCATAGCGGTATCGTTACTGAGGCATAGGGAAGTATCCTGAAGGACGCATGTACCTTTCCTCCGATGATCCACTCTGCGGCATTTGCTTTCTCATACCAGCGTATTGCTGCAGTAAGCGCACTTCCTATCTCTATTCTTCTGATCCGGTAGCTGTATTCAAAGCCTGCTCCTGCTTCCAACGAGCTCAGGCGCTGGATACGTTCTATGGCTATCGACTGGGAAGTGTAGATGATGTGAAATGGAAGCGAGAACCGGTGAGGTCCTATGGTGATTGCAGGAAGCGATGCTTCCACGGCGGCGGCAATCGATGTCATTGTATTCTTTGTGCTGTCGATTCCATCCTTATGGATATTCCCTTCCCAGAATATGCCCAAGGAAGCTGAAGGCGACCATGCAGCTGCATAAAGCGGTGAAAGCGCTATTAAAGCCATAAAGAGCAGGTATTTCATTTTCCCTCCTCTTTATATACGCGCTAAGTAGCCGTTTTGGACATTCAGGAACGGAGGATTTCTGCTTTTTCTTTCAGAATTGCGACAGAAACATCCTTCTTCCTGGGTTTTTCTGCGCTTCTTGCGAGAATCTGATAGCCATTCCAGTCGAGGCCGAGGGTGTACCCATCGCCTGTGAATTCCGCCGATACTATCTCTGCATTCTCCAGGACGATATAATGCTCCAGGGATTGACAGCCATCTGTTATGATTGCATTCTCAGGCCGGAAGAAGAACATGCCTTCTTCTTTTTCAGAGATTGCGGCGAGAGGTATTGCTGTTCCCTCTCCGGTGAAGAATGCAGTGAACATGCTGGAAGGTTTTCTGTACAGCTCTTCTGCAGTTCCGTATGCTTCAACACTCCCGCCATGCATTATAGCGATTCTATCCGATACGGCGAACGCCTCCTCCCTGTCATGAGTGACATAGAGCATTGTGATTCCCAAGCTGTCATGGATGGAGCGGATAGCAGCTCTCAGATGCTTTCGCAGAGGAGCATCAAGGGATGAAAGCGGTTCATCAAGAAGAAGAATCCTAGGCTCTGCCGCTATAGACCTGGCAAGGGCGACACGCTGTGCTTCGCCTCCGGATAATGAGGATACGGATCTCTGGCCGTATCCTGAAAGGCCTATGAGCTCAAGAAGCCTGTCAGCAAGCTCCTCCCGCTTCTTCCTGTCCTTCTCCTTCATGCCTACCTGGATGTTCTTCCTTACATTCATGGAAGGGAAAAGAGCCATATCCTGGAAAACCATCCCTATCCCTCTGTCCTGTATTCTCTTTTTTGTTATGTCCTCTCCGGAAAGCAGTATCTTTCCGCTATCTGGAGAAAGGATTCCCGCGATGATTGAAAGCAGTGTTGATTTTCCTGACCCGGATGGTCCGATCAGTGAGACAAACTCTCCTTCTTCTACTTCCAGGGAAAGTGAGAGTGAAAAGTCTCTGTATTTCTTCTTCAGATCCGTTATTTCAAGAAATGACATCTTTGTCTCCGATTTCAGCAATGATGAATACGATCAGGGCTTCCAGAAGCAGGATAGTCCCAAGTGCAGATGCACTCTGGTAATCATAGCGTCCAATAAGATCGTATATAAGGGCAGGAAGTGTAGTAAGGCGTCCTAATGATATCATCATGGTGGCATTCACCTCTCCCAGAGAAAGCGCAAATGAGAAGCAGAATGCTTTTCTTCTCCCGCTTCTCAGCAGTGGCTTCTCCACTTTTCTGATGGTCTTCCTGCTGCTCATTCCTAGTGTATATGCACTGTCTCTGAGAACCTCTGGAATGGCCTGGGCCCTTGGGGTGATTGTCCTGACAGAGAATGGGAGTGTTATCATCACATGGGCAGCAAGGAGCAATATATATCTTAGCCAGTCAGCAGAGAGCGGTATCAGCGATCCTATGTATGATGAGGCTATGAGAAGTCCGAGCCCTATCGTCACTGACCCCGCGGCAAGAGGAAGGGTGGAGAAGAAAGGAAGGAACCTGGATCTGCTGTGTGCAGAATATAGAGCGATAGCAGATGCTGCAGAAGCTGATAGATATGAGGAGACAAAAGCGATAATGAAGCTTGAAAGCATTGCTCCGTATCCTGCACTGAGTCCTTTTGCCCAATGCTCGGTAGTGAATGCTCCTCCTTTTGCATGGAAGCTTCTGTATACGATGGCAATCATGGGCGGAAGAAGAAAAAGGAGAATGAGAAGCACTATGAGAAAGGCTGCGGCAAGACTTCCGCCTTTTGCTTTCCTGAGTTCTCTCGCTTTCCTTCCTATACGCTTTTCCCTTCGCCCAGAGGGCATGATCAGGAGCATGATAGCTGTTGCGGCAAGGGCTATTATGGAGATGGCAGCTGCAGAAGGAATGTCTGCATCGATATATACTCTCCTGTAGATCTCTGCCTCCATCGTGTAGTAGCGCGGCTGACCGCCAAGCACAAGAACTATTGCAAAGGAGGAGAAGCAATAGAGGAATATAAGTGCAAAGGAGGATGCCACACTACCGCGGAGAGAGGGAAGGGTGACGTGGGAGAATGTCCATAAGCGGCCTTTCCCAAGGGTATATGCCGCAAGTTCTTCAGTTTCAGACCGCTCGCTCCATGCTGATGTTATTATCAGGAATGCAATGGGGAAGTTGAGGTAGGCATGTGCAAGGATTATAGCAGGAAATGAGTACAGGATCCTGATTGGTTTGGCTCCTGTTCCGATTATCCCTGCCAGCAGCGTATTCAGATATCCATTGTTGCCATACCAGATCACGAAGCCTAGGACGACAAGGATCGCAGGCATTGTGAATGATAGTCCTGAAAGCGCAAGTATGGCCTTTCGTCCTGGAAAGCGGTAGCGGGAGAAGAACGCTGCGAAAGGAACTGCCGCCACTGTCGAGATAAGGGCCGAGACGAATGCTTCTTCGACAGTGAATAGCAGTATTCTGTATGTTGATGCCTCTTCCAGACTATCAACAAGCGTTCCTTCTCTGATTGCGCTTCCAAAGACGAGAACCATGGGAAGAACAAAAAGAAGCGTGATAAGCAGAAAGGCTGGTACTGTCCTTGCCTTGTAGCTCCATAGCCCTATCTTGCCATTGTTTCTGTCCATATATCTATTATTTCATCTTTCGCATCTTCATTAATGCCTGTGGATGTGAACATGGTATCCGGTTCCGGCGCATAGTCGAAAGCATCTGGAAGAACTGTCGTGCTGTTTGCCGGATACATGGAGTTCGCTATAGCGATATCTGCCTGCCCATCTGTCAGGATGAAATCGATGAAAGCCTCTGCTTCGGCCCTCTTGTCCGTTCCTTTTATTATCCCTATACCCTCGATCGTAGCCTCATGCCCTTCGGGGAATATCAGGGCCTGGTATCTTGTGGTATTGTCGTTCATCACATGGTAGACGGGACTTGTTGTGTACGAGAGAACGATAGGGGCCTCTCCTTCTGTGAAAAGTCCGTATGCTGATGACCAGCCATCGGCTACAGTAAGCGCATTGTCCTTCATTGCTTCCCACCATGATACGAAGTCATCCCCGTAGAGGTTATAGGTCCAGAGGAGCAGTCCCAGTCCTACCGATGAGGTTCTGGGGTCGATGAGTATTACCTGCCCCTTATACTCGGGGGAAGTGAGATCCATCAGCGATTCCGGCTTTCTTATTCCTGATTCCGAATCCCATACGAATGCAAAGTCACCATAGTCGAATGGTATCAGCCTGTGCTCGGGATCGAACTCAAGCCTGTCCGGTATATCCTCAAGGACAGGAGTCTCATAAGGCTCAAGGTAATCATATGCCCTGTATGCGAAATCATCGGTGATTCCGATTACGACATCGGCGTCTGTCATGCTTCCCTCAAGCTCTATCCTGCTGAGCATTTCCACCGCATCCCCGGCTCCGACAAGCTCAACGTCAATTCCTGTCTTCTCCTCAAACATCGGGATAAGCTTCCCGGCAGGTCCCCAGTCACCGGAGAATGAATCATAGGCGTAAACAGTCAGAGTGTTATCTTCACCTGCAGCCTGTGCTGAAATCGGCACTGCTATCGATGCAATGATCAGAGCCAAAAGGATTGTCTTTTTCATAGAACTCCTCCGGGCGGCACTGTCTTTCCTTCGCTGGCATTATCCAGATCAGGTCCGAGGGTATGTTCTCAGGCTGGTGCCACCCCTAGACAGCTAGAATCTACAGCCTGATCAGCTCTGAGTCAATAAGCGGTTTGACTATATCTTCCGGCTTTATTATCTTCATTACTGGCTGCCCGGAGGAGGGTGGAAAATGAAGAAGAAAAACAAGAAGAGGTGCGAGATGCCTGAAGAAGATAAGAAGACTATTGCTGATGCTGAAGAGGAAACAAAGGATACAGCTGCTGCAGAGGGCGCTGAGGCTGATGAGAAGGATGCGAGAATCTCTGAGCTGGAGGCAAAGGTCAAGGAGCTGGAGGAAACCATTGCAGACCTGAAGGATAAGGCTCTTAGGGAAGCTGCGGAGACGGAGAACTACAAGAAGAGGCTACGTGCAGAAAAGGACAGCGCTGTACGCTATGCGAATGAGGGCCTGATAAAAGACCTTCTTGATCCGCTTGACAATTTCTCCAGAGCTGTAGAGGCTGCAGGTACTTCCAGCGATATCGAGTCGATCAGGACTGGCGTGTCGATGGTCGAGAACCAGCTTCAGTCGATTCTGCATAACAGCTGGGGACTTGAGCCATATTCCCCGGAAGGTGAGGATTTCAATCCTGCGGAGATGGAAGCATGTCTTATGCAGGAAGATGAGAACCTCGATAAGGAAAAGGTTCTGCAGGTCCTTCTCAAAGGATACAAGCTCAATGGCAAGGTGATCAGGGCCGCAAAAGTAATGGTCGGAAAGCCAAAAAAGAATTGACGATTGCACATCGCTTTATTATCTTACCGTCTGAGATGGGATAAAGCCATCCGATGATGATTCTTAAAGCAATATATGGAGAGAAAATAAAATGGGAAAGATTATAGGTATAGACCTTGGAACGACGAACAGCTGCGTGGCAGTGATGGAGGGCAATGAGCCTGTAGTCATCACAAACAGCGAAGGTGATAGGACAACCCCGTCCGTAGTCGGCTTCACAGAGAATGACAGACTTGTAGGAAAGCCGGCAAAGAACCAGATGGTCACGAACCCTGAGAATACTGTCTATTCTATCAAGAGATTCATGGGAAGAAAGTACCATGAGGTCAGCGAGGAGATCTCGATGGTTCCCTACAAGGTAGTTGCAGGTGCCAATGATGAGATCAAGGTCGCGATAAGGGGCAAGGAATACTCTCCTCAGGAGATTTCCGCTATTGTTCTCCAGAAGATGAAGAAAACCGCGGAGGACTATCTCGGCGAGCCTGTGACGGAGGCTGTCATCACGGTTCCTGCGTACTTCAATGACTCACAGCGTCAGGCAACAAAGGATGCAGGAAGGATTGCGGGCCTTGATGTGAAGAGGATCGTGAATGAGCCTACGGCTGCTGCTCTTGCATATGGTTTCGGAAAAGAAAAGAGCGATAAGGAAGAGACAATCGCCGTATATGATTTCGGCGGCGGTACTTTTGATATCTCAATCCTTGAGCTGGGCGATGGAGTATTTGAGGTAAAGTCCACAAATGGTGATACGCACCTTGGCGGTGATAACATAGATCAGTGCATAATCGACTGGATGGTCGCTGATTTCAAGCAGAAGAATGGTGTGGATCTCTCAAAGGATAAGATGTCCCTTCAGAGACTCAAGGAAGCTGCCGAGCAGGCCAAGATCGTGCTATCGTCCTCAACGACAACAACGATCAACCTTCCATTCATCACGGCTAATGCATCCGGTCCGCTCCACCTTCAGATGGAGCTTACAAGAGCTAAGTTCGAGCAGATGATAGCTCCGCTTGTCGAGAGAACAAAGACGCCATGTCTCAATGCTCTCCGCGATGCAGGCATCTCTGCATCCGATGTTGATGAGGTCATTCTTGTCGGTGGTTCATCGAGAATCCCTTGTGTTCAGGAACTTGTCAAGAATCTCTTTGGAAAGGAGCCTCACAAGGGTGTCAATCCTGATGAGGTCGTTGCAGTCGGTGCTTCGATACAGGGCGGAATCCTCAAGGGTGATGTCAAGGATGTTCTTCTTCTTGATGTCACACCGCTTTCACTTGGTATCGAGACCCTTGGCGGCGTATGCACGAAGCTCATCGAGAGAAATACCACGATTCCTACAAGAAAGAGCCAGATCTTCTCCACAGCTTCCGATGGACAGACTGCTGTATCGATTCACGTACTGCAGGGTGAGAGAGAGCTTGCATCACAGAACAGGACTCTTGGAAACTTCAACCTTGAAGGCATCGCGCCAGCTCCGCGTGGAGTACCTCAGATCGAGGTCACATTCGATATCGATGCAAACGGCATTGTCCATGTCTCTGCAAAGGATCTTGGAACAGGCAAGGAGCAGAAGATCAGGATCGAGTCTTCTTCTGGACTTTCAGAGCAGGAGATCGATAGAATGGTCAAGGATGCAGAGGCCCATGCCGATGAAGATAAGAGGGCAAGAGAGTCCATTGATGCAAGGAATACTGCAGAGAGCGTAGTCTATGCGACAGAGAAAGCTCTTAAGGACTATGGTGACAAAGTATCTGCTGATGAGAGAGCGAAGATCGAGAGCGCACTCAAGGATCTTAAGGATACTCTTCAGGATCAGAATGCATCTGCAGAGACCATCAAGAGCCAGACTGAGAGAGTCCAGCAGGCCTCGATGGAGCTTGGACAGAAGGTCTATGAGAGTGCTCAGCAGAACCAGCAGCAGCCAGGCGCATCCGCTGGCAGCAGTGATGCAGGATCGTCATCTTCCAGCAGCAGTGGAAACGGGGATGGTCCGACAATGGATGCAAGCTACGAAGAGGTGAAATAAAGCTCTTCGGATCTATTCAGGGAAAGCAGCATGGAAGCATGCTGCTTTTCTGGGTTAAGAAGGGATGCTATGGCAAAGAGAGATTATTATGAGGTCCTTGGTGTTTCTAAGACCGCGACAGAGGATGAGATAAAGAAGGCATACAGGAAGATCGCGCTTCAGAATCATCCTGATACACATCCGAATGACAAGGCTGCGGAAGAAAGATTCAAGGAAGCAAGCGAAGCATATGAGGTGCTTTCAGATCCCAAGAAGAGGAGCACGTATGATCAGTTCGGCTTCGCTGGCATGAATAATTTCCAGGGTGGGGCTGCAGGCAACTATTCCAATGTCTATCGTGATTTCTCCGATATATTCGGAGGCGCTGGAGGGTTTGAGGATATCTTCTCATCATTCTTCGGTGGTGGCAGACAGCGTTCAAGAAGCCAGGGTGAGCCCGGAGCTTCTTTCCGATATGATCTTACCCTTGATTTCAAGGAAGCTGTATTCGGGTGCAAGAAAGAGATTTCCTTCTCCCATAAAGTCCGATGCTCATCCTGTTCCGGTCAGGGCGGAAGCGGCAGGCATATATGTCCGACTTGCGGAGGATCCGGACGTGTGGCGACAGGTTCTGGGTTTTTCCAGATGGCTACGACATGCCATACATGCGGTGGTAAGGGCTATGTCATCGATAATCCTTGTGCAGAGTGCCATGGAACAGGAACTGTATCGAAGCGTGAGAAGCTGATGGTTACTATCCAGCCCGGTGTGGATAACGGAACAAGGCTCACACTCCGCGGAAAGGGGGATGAAGGCACAGGAGGAGCTCCTGATGGAGATCTTGTGCTGTTTATCACAGTAAGACCGGATAAGTATTTCGTACGCGAAGGTGATGATGTGTATCTCCAGATTCCTGTATCGGTTGCCCAGGCTTCTCTTGGTGCTACTGTTCTGGTTCCGACAGTTGATGGAACAGATGTCTCTGTCGATATCCCCCAGGGAATACAGTCGGGGACAATGCTTCGTCTTAAGGGAAAGGGCGTTCCGCGTCTCAGAGGCGGTGGCAGAGGAGATATGTACCTCCGTGTCGTTGTCGATATCCCGAGAAGGCTTTCGATGAAGGCAAAGGATCTTATGCGACAGCTTGCAGGGGAGCTTAAGGAGACAAACCGCCCTGAGCCAATGGAGTTCAGAGACTGATGGGTGAGAAGATTTACGGTTATCATGCCATTCAAGAGGCAATAAAGAAGGCAGGAATGGGATCCACGCTCTTTGTTGAGCGAGGAGGAAGCGAGAAGCTGGAGGCTCTTGTCAGGGAAGCAAAGTTCACCGGGCGCATAGCTGTTAAGAAGCTTTCTCGTGATGAGCTGAAGAGAATGCTTCCTGATGCTGATGTCAGAGGCGCTATCCTTGACCTCGGCGGTCCGAGGCGCGGGGCATCACGCATAAAGGAGACATCGGTAGAGGAGTTCTCTGCATCTCTTGAAGAAGGACAGAAGGCTCTGGTGCTTATTCTTGATGGTATAACCGATCCGCATAATCTTGGAGCTATTCTCCGCTCTGCAGATCAGTTCGGGGCAGATCTGGTGGTCATTCCAGAGCGAAGGGCTGTTCAGGCCAATGAGACAGTTGTCAAGGTCTCTTCAGGGGCTGCACAGTATGTGCCTCTTGCAGTTGTGCCGAACCTTACACGCGCCCTGAAGGTTCTCAAGGACAATGGCTTCTGGATCTACGGCGCTGATATGTCAGGAAAGGATTCCTATTCTGCAGAGTTCTCTGACCGCACTGCTATTGTAATGGGGTCAGAAGGCGATGGAATATCACAGCTTGTGAGGAAGAACTGTGATTATATCGTCTCAATTCCGATGCAGGGCCATATTGATTCGCTGAATGTGTCGGTGGCAGCAGGAATACTCATGTACGAGTTCAGGAGACCAGGAAGTCAGGAGATGAAATAGGCATTGCCTATGTCATCTCTGTACCATAGCTTCCCGAAGTCCTTGTGCTTTATGACCTTGTAGGCCTGATGATTGGCTCTTTCAAGATTCTCTCCGAAGCCTACCACTGTTATATTCCTTCCGCCTGTGGTCATGGCCTTTCCGCCTTCATTCTGCAATGCTCCGCAGAATACAAGAGGATAACCGGCTATGGGCTCAAGAAGCATATTCGTCAGTCCTTTGACTTCCTTTCCGATAATAGGTTTCATCGGATATCCTTCAGATGCAAGCACGACTGCTACAGAGCACATCTCTGAAATGGAGAGATCGACTGAGCTTACCTCGTTCTCCTGCATTGCATTGAGTATCTCGATGATATCTGTCTGGATCAGTGGGATCATAGCCTGTGCTGCAGGGTCATTGAAGCGTACATGGTAATCGACAAGATACGGGACCCTGTCATCTGTTATGATAAGGGATAGGGTAAGGACTCCCTTGTATGAGAGCTGCTCCACCTTCATCCCATAGAGAGTCGGTTCGATTATCCTCTCGATTATCTCATCCTTCAGCTGCTCGATGATCGGGACAGGGCAGATAGCCCCCATTCCCCCTGTTGGTGTCTGGTCGTCCGCTGCTTTCTGTGTGTAATCGCTTGTCAGCGGGAGCATGAGGTATCCGTTATTATCCAGAAGAAGCGTACAGCTTGCAGGAATGCCTTTGAGATGCTCCTCAAGGAGTATCGGGCCTTTTTCAAGAAGAGTGTCAGCGAATTCCAGCAGAGATTTGGCTGAATCAGAGGTCAGCATGATGCGGGAGGGCGTTACGGAATTGCTCTTGATTATGAAGGTCTCTCCATCATGCTTCTCAAGATATCTTTCAAGCGATTCCCTGTCCTTGAAGAAAGAGCCTCTTGGTACTGGTATGTTATGACGGGCCATGAATGCCCTTGAGAAGGATCTGTCTCCTTCAAGCTTCAGCGACTTTGTCGGAGCACCGAATGTCCTTATCCCCCTGTCTGTCAGGTACTGGACGACACCTGTGAAGAGAGGAGCTTCCGTTCCTATGAAGACAAAGTCGATATTATAGACAGTGCATGCCTCATATACCTCTGCAGGATCAGATGGATTAACGGAGGGAAGGTTGATAGCGAAGCGTTCCGTGGCAAGGTTGCCAGGGGCGATATACAATGCTGAGATATAGCAGCTTCTGCTGAACCACCATGCAACAGCATGGTCCTTTGCTCCTGAACCAAGTATCAGAACACGCATCTTCCAACTCCTCTATAATTAAAACGCTAACACACCGAAATTGGAAAATCAAAGGAAAACGGAATTTTGCTTTTGACAGAATAGGACATCACTGATTGGTATGTTTTTCATTGCAGAGCTTCATGAGTGCTTCCCTGCATTCATCCTCTGTCAGTGCTGCTGATATCTCAGTCTTGACTCTATTTGCTCCTTTTATGCTTTTGATGTATGCCATGAGATGCTTTCTCATCTCTCTGCAGGCAACGTTCTCGCCATAGTATTCAACAGCAAGATGGAGATGGTGGATCGCTGTTCTGACCTTTTCGTCGATGGTCGGAATACGGTATGAGCCAGTGTCGGCAAACTCGGTTGCCATACGGAATATAAATGGATTCCCGATTGCTCCCCTTGCGAACATGACACCGTCCATTCCATAGTTGCTGATTATGTCCTCAGCATCCTCGGGCGTGAAGATATCGCCAGAGGCGAATAGAAGCACGTTCTTTCCCTTCATATGCTCTGCAAGAAGTCTGAATGCAGACCTATCAGCAGTCCCGGAGTATCCTGCCGCGCGTGTGCGGGCATGGAGCGTCAGCATAGATGCTCCTGCATCATATGCTGCATCAGCGAATTCAAGAAAGCATATCGAGGATGAATCCCATCCAAGGCGGAACTTGACTGAGACAGGAAGTCCAGTCTCACGCTTTAGTACTCTCACAATCTGAGCCATCTTCTCCGGAGTCTTCATAAGAGCTGATCCGGCTCCTGTCTTGACAACCTTCGGCACTGGACATCCGCAGTTTATATCGATGGCCGTAGGATTGTATTCCATGAGCTGAGGAATGCATCTCTCTACAGGGTCTGCAGATGGAGCAAATAGCTGTACAATGAGATTCTTCTCGCCTGGGAATCTTTCAAGAAGAGCTCCTGTCTTGTCACTGCCACGGGCAAGTCCTTCTGCACTGACCATCTCCGTTACAGATGCCTCTGCCCCGCATTCATGAGCAATCTGGCGGAAAGCCTTGTCTGTATAGCCTGCAAGCGGAGCAAGCATGAAGCGGGGGTAGATGTCTCTTTGGTCAGCCATGCGATGATTCTACATGAAAGAGGGAAGGACTGCCAGTATGCTAAGGTTTCCGCATTCAGAGTGCAATGCACGGAAATACTGATTTCAGCGTTGAGGGTGGATGCAGCTCATTCATGCTCCAAACCAGATTTTGTACTCTCTTGATTTGCATTTGAAATGCACATTCCCATCTTCAGTTCTCCAGACAAAGCCTTCTCTGGGTGTCAGATTCTTTCCGAAGACCGAACAGCCATCTGCATCGTTGAGCATGGTATCGATATCCTGGAAGAGAGTTCCTCTGCGTATGAATGGAACCTGCTCTATGTCCATTATCCTTGTTATATCGCAGAGCTCAGCATATGAAAGCCTTCTGCCGGTATCTCTCTCATAGGCACTGTATAGAAAGAATCTGAGTTCGGGAAAACCATAGATATTCTTCTGTATACCTGGTCCGCATATCTCACCTTCGATTGCAATGCGCTTCCCGGTTTTCTTCAGAACCCTGATAAGCCCATTTCTTATCATCAGCTTCTTCCCGATCTCACCCCAGGAACCGGTGTCTCTAACCTCCCAGTTATGGGAGTAGGAGTGAAGCCTTCTGCGTCTGTCAAGCACATACATTGCAGCAGAGCCTTCCATCTTTTCTGTGATGATGAATTCATCGGTCATAGAGTACACCTTATCCCAGCATTT
Source organism: uncultured Spirochaetaceae bacterium (assembly GCA_944389065.1). GTDB lineage: Bacteria > Spirochaetota > Spirochaetia > Sphaerochaetales > Sphaerochaetaceae > Ornithospirochaeta. Next base: position 2,222 of record CALXKZ010000063.1, on the reverse strand, counting down.
CTCGATATTCTCCTCATCGGATTTCGGAACAAGCGATGGATAGCCCTTAGCCTTTCTCTCTCCGATCTTCAGAGTCTTTGCCAGCTTTCTTATGATGGTGTACTTCATCCACCATCGTTTCTTCTGAGAGATCACAGGCGCAGTAGCCTCAGGATCGTACCGTCTGATTGCAAGCTTATCAGCAACAACAGCTCCGACAGGGAGCCTGTCACCTTCCGGGAGGATGGATAGAGGCATTACAAGCCCTTCCGATACAGCATTGCCCATCTTCATAGGACGTATGCGGAATCCCTGGTATTTCTCTGACCAGCATCGCTTCCTCAGGAATTCGAACTAGGTCTGACCGGAAGAATTGAATCGTAGTAGATGTATATCACTTTATCCCCAGCCTTGTATTCTCCTTTCTGGACGATTGAGTTGTAGTTCTCTACTGTAGCAAGCTCAATCCTGTCCTTGCCTTCGATTGGCCTGATATCCTGTATAACCGATATCGTTGCAAGATCATGTATATTGTCCTCCTCTGCGGTCATGCCGCATAAGGCAAGAATAGGGAATGAAGAATGAATTTCAAGCAATTTCTTGATTTTTACTAAAATTATGGTATTTTGTAGTAAATTTACGACAATAATTGACATAGTGTTCGTAATAAATAATCAAGGAAAAGCAGTTCCTGTTCTTTCCATATTCCGATAAACTACTATCATCCAAATCATGAGGTGATAATATGAGCAATAAGCGTCCGGATGAGATGCAGCGGATTGAGAGCAGGGAGCAGGCCTTGGCTTTCATCGAAAAGGAAATCGAGGCTGTAAAGGCACAGGTAGGTGATGGCAAGGTCCTTCTGGCGCTCTCCGGAGGAGTTGATTCCTCTGTTGTCGCAGCTCTCCTGATCAAGGCTATCGGCAAGAATCTTGTATGCGTTCATGTCAACCATGGGCTTCTCAGAAAGGGCGAGCCTGAGCAGGTTGTTCAGGTCTTCAGACATGAGATGGATGCCAACCTCATCTATGTCGATGCTGTTGACCGCTTCCTCGACAAGCTTAGCGGGGTTGCAGAGCCTGAGAAGAAGAGGAAGATCATCGGGGCAGAGTTCATCAGGGTCTTCGAGGAAGAGGCTAGGAAGCTCGATGGAATCGGATTCCTTGCACAGGGAACCATCTATCCTGATATCATAGAGAGCGATGGCGTAAAGGCTCATCATAATGTCGGAGGTCTTCCAGAGGACCTTAAGTTCGAGCTCGTAGAGCCTCTCAAGTTCCTCTACAAGGATGAGGTAAGGGTAGTAGGCAAGGCTCTTGGTCTTCCTGACTCAATGGTATATCGTCAGCCTTTCCCAGGCCCAGGTCTTGGCGTAAGGTGCCTTGGCGCGATAACACGTGACAGGCTTGAGTGCGTAAGGGAATCTGATGCGATTCTCAGAGAGGAGTTTGCGAAGAATGGCCTTGAAGGCAAAGTATGGCAGTACTTCACGGCAGTCCCTGATTTCAAGTCAGTCGGTGTAAGGAATGGCAAGAGATGCTTCGAGTATCCAGTCATCATCCGTGCGGTCAATACAAAGGATGCTATGACAGCTACTGTAGAGAATGTTCCTTTCGAGCTTCTTTCGCATATCACAGACAGAATCCTCAACGAAGTCAAAGGCGTTAACAGAGTTGTCTATGATATGACACCAAAGCCGTGCGGAACGATTGAGTGGGAATAGAACTATTGGCTATTAACTCCTTGCATTGCAAAGAGTTTTTTTATTAGACTGACCCTGTTTTGACCCTAAAAGGGTAATTAATACTATGAATATAACATACCATCACTAACTTATAATTACACATTTTAGGGGGTAATTCTAAGGTCAGTATTTATAAAAAGTTACCGCAAGAAAACCTGACAGGCTTGTCCTGCAGGATGAATGCGGCAGCAATCATTTCACTTTGTAGATTGCAAATACCTGGCCACAGTCCCTGTAGATATAAGCGTCCGCTTCCTTTTCCAGAACAAGGGTGGAACACACATCATTCCTCTCAGGCTTGAATATGACCTTCGTGCTGAATGGCATGCTCCCTGACGATATGACTGTTCCTCTGAGCATTTCATTGCCGCATGAGTACGCCGGCAGTTGAGAGCCACCAGACCGAAGTAGATTGAGCCATAGACCGATTTACATTGAGCCATCCACCGATTCAGACTGATGCTCTTAAAGCCATATTGTTAAATGTGTCACTTGTTTC
>CALXKZ010000062.1 GCA_944389065.1 uncultured Spirochaetaceae bacterium | reverse complement strand
AGTTCATCCACGTGTTACTCACCCGTCCGCCGCTTCCCCTGCCGAAGCAGGATTCGCTCGACTTGCATGCTTAAGACGCGCCGCCAGCGTTCGTTCTGAGCCAGGATCGAACTCTCCGTCATCGATCACCGCCGCAACGAGTGCAGCGGCCGTTATCCAACTTCTGTTCTCCCCCAATCGCTCGCTTACGAACCAGGCTCTCAACTTCCCTTGTTCGTCTCGGATTGACGGAAGCCTGCTTGGCTTCCTTTATCTCTATCTCTTCCCTTCGCTGATATATCTGTAAAAAACCTGCTCGCCATCATTGGCGTGCCCAAATAAATTACTGCAATCGCACATGATTTGTCAACAACAATTGCAAGAATTTTGTGAAAATTTTTATTTTCCGATTATGTATAGATTTAATGCGAAATCAGATCTGCAGCAGCCTCAACGAAGCCTTCTCCGCCATATCCATCTGTTATATATAAAGGCAGGTTGACGAATGATGAACGGATATCCTCCACGGAATGCATGCCGACAGAAACGGGAATAGCACCGAACATCTCATCATCATTCAGGCTGTCTCCGAAATAAACGGATTTCTCCTTCAGCGCTACTGCATCTACTCCAAAGAGAGAACCCATGAAATATATGAGTGAATTGCTTTTCGAATAGCTTCCGAAACTGACATTTATGTGGATTGAGCTTTCAGATGCACGGCCTCCCAGAGCCTTGATCACCCCAAGAAGCGTTTTTCTCTCATAGCTTCTCAGCTGATTCTTCTCATATGCTATATCATAGATACGGGCATACTGATCAGAAGAAAGACTCAGGCCTGCGGTCATCTTCAGAAGGCTATCCTTCTTCTTACGGAAGTCAGCATCTATCATCGGATTGGCTTTATATACAATCCCATTGTCTGGCCCATGGGCAAGAATAAGAGCCCCGCTTTCAGCTATTACCGCATCGACAGGCCATTGGCGGATATAAGCATCTGCCCACCCGGCAGAGCCGCCGGTGAGAAGGATGACCATCTTACCGTTCGTCTTAAGCTTCCACAAAGCACGCAGCGCCTCCGGATAGAGCTTGCCATTGCGGGTAATCGTATCATCGACATCAGAGACTACGTACTCGATCCTGTCCTTCTCATCCTGCGAGAATCCTCTGAAGGGCGCACCTCTCATCTAGTCATTCCTGAGAGTGCTTTTGACTTAAGTATCGCAACAAAATACGTGAGGAACGAAAGGAGGGCCGCGATTGCAGAAAGCGAATAGAAGACATAAAGAATGCCCTCATAGACAACATTCCAGCTGCCCGGTGCAGCAAATGCAGCCGCGACAATATATATGATCGAAAGCACAGATGTAAGCGCATAGAGAACTGTCTTGCTCTTTCCCCATATATTTGCAGGAACAGCCTTACCAACCCCCATCATGAGCATTCTCATGAAAAGCTGGGAGAATTCCCTCCACATGATTATGACAAATGACCAAGCAGGCATCAGCCCGCTATCCATGAAGCATACAAAGAATGTGAGATGGGACAGAGTATCAGCAAATGGGTCCATGACTTTGCCTAGATCCGTAACAAGATTGTATTTCCTCGCTATCTTGCCATCAAGAAGATCAGAAAGCTCCGCAACAGCATAGCAGATGAACATCATCACTGCAGAAACCGTCGTGCTTGCAGCAAGGTCGCATTTTGAAATCAGATACGAGACAAGGAATACAGGAACCATTACAAGTCTCAATACAGTAAGTCTGTTTGGTATATTCATAAGAGAACCTCAAATTCAATTATACAGCCCGGGAGAGACCCCGGGCACTGGAAATCAGATCTGCTCCTTCCTGTCAATAACGCCATGAACCTCGCTTATGAAATCAGCTGTCTTGACACCATTGACCTGCCTTCCGCCTCTGTAGCGTACAGAAACAAGATCCTCAGCCATCTCCTTCTCTCCGATTATGAGCATATAAGGAGTCTTCATCGTCTGCGCATTCCTTATCTTTGCATTCATCCTATCGGCAGAAAGATCCGTTACGACACGGAAGCCCTCACCGCGGAGTCTCTTCTCAAGATCCTTGCAGTAATCAAATGCGCTCTCCCCTACAGGAATGATTGCAATCTGATCAGGAGAAAGCCATGGTGGGAATGCTCCTGCATAATGCTCCAGAAGAACACCGAAGAATCTCTCAATTGAACCAAGAAGCGCACGATGGATCATGAATGGCCTTTTTTCTGTTCCATCCTTATCAACGAATGTAAGGTCAAAGCGCTCCGGAAGGTTGAAATCGAACTGCACTGTAGAAAGCTGCCATTCCCGTCCGATGGCATCCTTTATCTTCAGATCGATCTTAGGCCCATAGAATGCACCACCACCTTCATCGATATCATAATTAAGCCCTTCTTTCTCAACAGCCTTCTTCAGAGCCTCTGTTGCCTTGTCCCAGTCCTCTGTTTTACCGACTGACTTCTCCGGCTTTGTCGAGATATATGCATGGACATCCTGGAACCCGAATGAGTGAAGCATGTAAAGAGAGAATCTCAGAACCTCAAGGATCTCATCATCCATCTGATCAGGTGTTACAAATAGATGGGCATCATCCTGTGTGAATCCCCTTACTCTCATCAGACCATGGAGCGCACCCGCCTTCTCATATCTGTATACGGTTCCAAGCTCAGCCCACCTGAAGGGAAGCTCCCTGTAGCTGTGCTTCGTATTCTTATAGATCATGATATGGAACGGGCAGTTCATCGGTTTGGCATAGTAATCCGCCTTGTCCATCTCCATCGGAGGATACATGGACTCCTTATAGAATCCGAGATGGCCTGAAGTCTCCCAGAGCCAGCTCTTTCCCACATGCGGCGTATAGACAAGCTCATAGCCGTTCTTATAGTGCTCGCCCCTCCAGAAATCCTCTATAGCCTGCCTTACCCTTGCCCCCCTCGGGTGCCAGTAGACAAGACCGGGACCGGCCTCCTCATGAAGGGAGAAGAGATCGAGATCCTTGCCAAGCTTTCTGTGATCCCTTTTCTCTATATCCGCAAGATGATCCATATAGAGCCTAAGCTCCTTCGGATTGGTCCATGCCGTTCCATAGATCCTGGTGAGCATAGGATTGGTCTCCTTGCCTCGCCAGTATGCACCTGCGATCGAAAGAAGCTTGAAGGCCTCCTTGTTCAGCTGCTTCGTGGACTCAACATGAGGGCCACGGCAAAGGTCAGTGAAATTGCCCTGAGTATATAGCGAAACAGTCTCTCCCTCGGGGATCGCATCGATAAGCTCAAGCTTGTAAGGCTGATCAGCGAAAAGCGCCTTGGCCTCCTCCCTTGTGACTTCCTTTCTCACAAATGGAACACCTGAAGCAATGATATTCTTCATGTGCTCTGTTATTGTCACCAGATCCGCATCCTGAAGCGGGCGCGGAAGATCGAAATCGTAATAGAATCCATTCTCAATCGAAGGTCCGATAGCGATCTTCGCCTCAGGGAAGATCTCCAGCACGGCCTCCGCCATGACATGCGCCATGGAGTGTCTGATCATCGATAGCTTTTCATCATTAGGCATAGCCATCTCTCCTTATAAAGCAAAAAGCCTTTCCAGTCTCATCCTCGCCATATGCAAGGACGAAGCTGCAAAGGCTCCGCGGTTCCACCTTGCTTCCCCTGAAACAGGGACGCTCATTATGCCTTGACGCCGGCAGTCGGCATGGAATACTTGTCACCGTTCACCCATGCAGCTCGGGAGTGGTTTTCACATCCTATCCCCAGGTATCTCTCACCCGCCGAAGCGGATACCCTCTCAGAGGCGGAATCAGAAGCTACTCGTCTCCGTCATAGCCATTACTGAAAGGATAATGCAAACAGCGATTGATATTCAAGTAACGGATAGGAAAATCCCATCAGTCTTCATGCCGGGACGCCTAATGGTAAAGCCATGCCTTCACTTATACACAAAACCTGCAGGATTGATGTCTCTGCCATCAAGAACGATCTTATAAGTGACCTGTGAGCCGCTTTCGATTTTATTCACAAGATACAAAGTATGCTTTTTCCCATTTATCTTCGCTTTCAGATCATGGATGATTTCCTCAGGATTCTCAAAGGAAGGCTTGGATATCCATTTGGATCCGGCCTGGATAACCCCGGTCTTTCCATCTTCCAAGGCAATCTCCTCAGAATCCTTCTCTGCGATCTGATAACCATCAGCTCCTTCCACCCACAGCGACGGAGAAACATATTGGGATTCATAGAATAAGTCCAATATATCTTCGATGAGGATAAGATCCGATATTGAATCCGTGGTATTGCCTGAACATGAGCCAAAAAGCATTACTGCAATAGCTGCCAGAATAAAGAACTTAATCCATTTACGCATTTCTTTCCCTCCTTTGCCTCTCACCCACCTGCAATAATAATAAACTCCTATCTGCACAGCGTTGCTAAAAGCTGGATGACGATATAGCATAGATGTCGTTCTGCCGTCATCGGAGCAGAGTTCGGTGTGGAAGCCTCTTTGCCTGATGATGGCAGGGCAATAAAAGG
>CALXKZ010000061.1 GCA_944389065.1 uncultured Spirochaetaceae bacterium | reverse complement strand
GCTTAAAGAGTCGGCTGAATGCCTTGATACTGAACGCAATAGATTGCACTCCTGTGTATAGGTGTATTCTGAAGTAGTTGAAATGACAGAGCTATACAAAGCTGGGATATATTGATGATTTCCGGGGATGGGAAGAAGCATTGGGCCGTGGCGATGTGACAGTCATTCTTTCCGTGGATATCAGCAAGTGAAGAAGGGAAGGAAGCCTCTCCCTCCCTTCTCTGCAGTCAGGCAAGACGCCAGGCAGCACTTTGTTTCTGAAGTTCAACCATGTGAGCAAAAAGCCCATTCTTTGCCATCAGATCAGAAGGCTTTCCTATCTCCTCAACTGTTCCATCCTTCAGTACGATTATCTTGTCAGCATTCTCCACGGTACGCATTCTATGTGCGATAACAAGAACTGTTTTTCCTGCAAGCAGCCTTGAAAGAGCTTCCTGGATCTTTGTTTCATTCTCAACATCCAGGCTTGCTGTTGCCTCATCGAGAAGAACTATAGGGGCATCTTTGAGCAATGCGCGTGCTATCGATATTCTCTGACGCTCTCCGCCTGAAAGCTTTGTACCGTTCTCTCCAATCATGGTATTGTAACCATTCGGAAGCCTGTTGATAAACTCTGCGCAATTTGCGGCCTCTGCTGCAGCTCTGACCTCATCATCGGTGGCTCCATGCTTTCCAAGTCTTATATTCTCCATGACTGTGTCATCAAAAAGAATGACATCCTGAAATACCATTGAATAATCGGTCAGCAGAACTTCTGGGTTGATAGTAGATATGTCTACACCTCCAACCCGTATCACTCCTTTTGTGGCATCCCAGAGTCTTGCGGCGAGTCTCGCGCATGTGCTCTTGCCTGACCCTGAAGGTCCTACAAGTGCTGTCACTTCTCCTTCCTTGGCTGTAAAACTTACATTTCTGAGAACAGCTTCTGAGTCATAGGCAAAGGAAACATTGTCAAATACGATGTCATGACCATCGGGGTGGAATGTATCGCTGCCAGTTGCAGTGGCGGCGTTGCTGATTTCCATCATACGATCTGCCGATACCTGTGAGATGAACATCTCTGCAATCAATGTAAGGCTCTGATCGAATGGAGCATAGACACGTGTTATCACAAGAAGGAACATAAAGAACATCATGAAATCTATCTCCCCTGAGAGAATGAGAGAAGCGCCTGCAAGGATAGTTGTCGCGATGCCAAGCCTCATTATTACACTGGCCCCATTTACGAAGACTCCTGTTCCAAGTTCTCCTTTTGTCTGGATTCGCTCATGTTCATCGATTTTCCGATCAAGTTCATCAAGATATCTCTCCTTCTGATTTGTCTCCCTTATCTCCCTGACATTCTCCAGTGCTTCCTGGAGCCCGTCAGATACCTTCAGCGCAGCCTTCTTGGTACGTTCAGCACTGCGTGATGCGAATTTCCTGCTTCCGAAGAGAAGAGCAAAGGCCACAGGAACACCCCAGAGAGCGGCTATTGCCAGCTTCCAGTTGTAGAAGAGGAGACAGAGTGCGATGATTGCTGTCGATATATAAGCTCCGTATAGATATCCTAGTACATGTGACCATACATGCTCCATGCGATTTACATCGCCCATTATAGTCTCGGTCAGGTCTGCGATATCCCTTTTCCCGAAGAACCCCAGAGGTAGCTTGCGCAGCTTTTCCGCAAGAGAGATGCGCATCGTCTTCACTTCATTGTAAACGAGACCATAAGTTGCCTTGTACTGTTCCAGATGGGTCAGAAAAGACAGCAAGATGAAAAGGAGCAAGAGCATGATTACAAGCCCTGTGTTTGCAAGATTTCCATCACCCGTGAGCTCTGCCATGAATGATGACATCGTAAAGTAGAGGATGCCGACTCCTCCCATAACTATAAGATTCACAATCACTGTCCAGAATGCGCCTCTCTTTGTATTCCGGATACCTTGATCCGTGAGAGCATATTTCTGCTGGAATTTCTTTGAGAACATCATTTCACCTCCTTGGCGCTGGAAATCTTCCATTGTATCGCTTTCGTATAGTCATTCCACATGCGGGCATACAAACCGTTGTATTCAAGGAGCTGCTGATGTGAGCCTTCCTCCGCTATGGAACCGTTGCTGAGCACTATGATCTTGTCTGCACCTATTACAGTCGATAGCCTGTGGGCAATCATGATGACTGTCTTTCCCTGTGTGAGAGCGGAAAATGCTTTCTGAATTAGCACTTCATTCTCAGGGTCTGCAAATGCTGTAGCCTCATCCAGGACAACAATCGGGGCATCTTTCAGTATTGCCCTTGCAAGTATGATACGTTGCTGCTCTCCTCCAGAGAGATATGTTCCTTCTGTTCCTATAACCGTATCCATGCCTGCAGGAAGTTTCTCAAGTATATCAAGGCACTGGGCTGCTGCAAGTGCACTCATGACATCTTCCCTTGTCGCTTCAGGTTTTGCAGCACGCACATTATCGAATATGGATGCTTTGAATAGATGGCCATTCTGGAAAACGAAAGCCACATGATCCATAAGGACTTTTGATTCAATATCCCTTACATCAGCACCACCGATTTCAACAACCCCTTCCGTTGGATCCCAGAATCTTGGAATCAGGCTAGCTGCTGTGGTTTTTCCTCCTCCTGATGGACCTACAAGGGCAATTGTCTTTCCTGGCTCTGCTGTGAAAGAGACTCGGGAGAGGGCAGGGGATGTGGAGCCAGGGTAGATAAAGCTTACATTCCTGAATTCGACTTTATTGTCTGCAGGAATCTGCGCTTTGTTCGTGGTTTGCTGTACAGGGGCGGACATTATCTTGTTTATGCGTCCTAGTGCTGTATGGGAAAGCATCATCCCTGCAGATGCAAACATGATTCTTGCAAGCGCTGTGGAAACTATAGCAGAGAAGACCGCATAGAATGCAAAATCTGTAATCAGGGACACAAAGTTTCCGTCTGCAACAGATCTAGGAGCAAGCATCAATGCAACTGGTATCAGAAATACGAATGCGCCTTCCGTGAATGTAAGGTTTATAGCTTGTGGGACTCTGCAGACTTTTGCCTGATAGTACTCTGCTTTGTCGCTGTATTCCTCTATTGCCTCTTTGAAGGCTTTGAATGAATAGACTGTCTGCTGGAATATCTTAACAACGGGAATACCTCTTACATATTCTGTTCCGGCTTTCGTCATTCTGTCCTGAGCCGCCTGATACTCAGCCATGATCTTCGCATTTCTCCCTCCCATCATGAATGCCATCGTAGAGACTGAGATGATTGCCGCAAGCAGGCATGCAATTCCCATGCGCCAATCGAAGACAAGCATCAGTACAATCATTGCGATGAACAGGACGATTGTGCCAACAATATCTGCAAGATTATGGGCAAGAAGTGTTTCCGTATCCGCTGCAGCTGCATCGAGACGTCCTCTGATAAGTCCTGATGCATTTGAGTCGAAGTATCCGAGCGGCGCATCCATCACATGATGTATCCCTTGTTTTCTGATATTCGATGCGGTTCTGAATGCCGCAAGGTGAGTGCACATCAGACCTGCAAAATAGATCGCAATACCTCCAAATGCGAAGATGAACGCTATCCACCCATAATGGGTTATGTCCACAGCGTCCCTCCAATGCGGGGCTGCTTCTATAAGACTTCTGGCAGCTAGCCAGATGCAGATGTACGGAACCATGCTGAACAGCATTGAGATCCCCGAGAGAATCAGCCCGATAAATGTCAGGACTTTCCGGCTTCCAGCAAACGCCAGAAGCTCCGAGATATCCTTTTGACTATCACCTTTCATAAAGCCTCCATTAAGCTCATGTGGTTAGCTTAAGCTAACTCATTATGCAAAAAATAATATTCCCAGATTCGGTTCCTGCTCAGCTCTGTCCCATCAGTCTCATCCATCCTGCTGAATAGAAGTCCCTGAGCAGCTTGATGCTCCTTTTTGCTTCCTCGTATGGTATGTCATGGATGACAATCTCAAAGATGCTATCAAACATAGTGCTTGCGATGATATGACAGAGTGATCTGTCAAGAAGGGGGACATCCCTTCCCATCTGTCTGAGAGTCTCAAGATAGTTCAGGGTGGATTCTTCTTCAACCTCTACCATGTTGTGTATGAAGTTCTCATAGCTTGTTCCTTCTGCGCAGGAGAAAAGAAGCTTCACAGGTTCCTTATGCGCAAAGACATATTCAATCATCCAATCTATATATTCTCCTGATTCAACACCTATATGCTGTGGCTTTTCGGCAGAAGGAAGGGAGTCAAAGGAAAGCTGGGCGTCCATGAACATGTTCATCAATGCTTTTGCATGAGGTTCGACTATCGAAGCAAAGAGAGCTTCCTTACAAGAGAAATACCCATAGAAGGCACCTGTCGTTACACCTGCATCGCGTACAATCTTCCTGAGAGATGCGCTTTTGAATCCTTTATCCAGAAACTCCAGAATAGCCGCTTGCTGGATTCTCTCAAGTGTGCTGATCTCTTGCTTTTCCATTTCAGATTCCTTGTATATAACAGTGCTATATAACACTGCTATATCAAATATAGCACTAATGATTTGCCTTAGCAATATAAGAGATTCCAATATTCATTTGGTTCCATATATTGGAAATCATTCATGCGGATGAAGGCCATGGCATGAGAAAACCGGGGACAGTTGCATCCCCGGTCGTCTTCTGCCTTGCTGTTTTTCTGATTACAGTGGCCTATTTCTCTTTCCTGAAGCAGAGGAACCAGTCAAGGCAGTACATGTCACTGTCCTTGGCTTCCATCCTCTCTTTTGCAGTCCCGCAGCTGCCTGCCGTCGGTACGATGGTATCATCTCCAGGCTGCCAGTCAGCAGGGGTTGCGACGTTATCGCTATCTGCCTTCTGGAGGGCAAGCACGATTCTCTTGATTTCCTGGAAATTCCTGCCGGTGGAGAGAGGGTAGTAGAGTATCGTACGGACAATGCCTTCAGGGTCAATGATGAATACGGCCCTGACAGCCTGTGTGTTCGAAGCTCCTGGCTGTATCATACCGTATTTCGATGCAACCTCCATCCGTATGTCTTCTATCAATGGGAATTTGACTTCCACATTCTTCATCCCTTTCCATTCCAGTTCCTGTATCTTCCTAAGCCATGCTATATGAGAGTACAAGGAATCAACAGAGAGCCCGATAAGCTCTGTGTTGATTTCCCTGAATTCATCCATCATCGATGCGAATGTCATGAACTCAGTTGTACACACTGGCGTGAAATCAGCGGGGTGGGAGAAGAGTATTACCCACTTGCCTTTGTAATCATCGGGGAAGCTTATCTCGCCTTGTGTTGTGACAGCTTTGAAAGCCGGTGCTTTATCGCCTATAAGAGGCATCTGTATTCTTTCTTCCATAATTTCAATCTCCTATGAGTTAGCAATTGCTAACTAAAATATAAATACAATCTCCCGAGTTGTCCACAACATTGATTGGATTTATCTCTTTTCCCTGAACCCCATGAGCAGCACAGAGCTGATGATAACGATTACAGATCCTGAATTGTGCACTAGCGCACCGGCTACAGGGTTGAGGATTCCCGTCATTGCCAGGATGATTGCAATGAAATTGAGCAGCATGGAGAAGATTATATTCCGCCTGATTGTCCTCATCATTGTCTTCGCAAGCTTCAGCAGGAAAGGAAGCCCGCTGAGATTATCGTTTATGAGCACTATGTCTGCCGCATCCATTGCTATATCGCTTCCTATGCCACCCATGGCGATACCTGTATCTGCCGCTTTGAGAGCTGGTGCGTCATTGATTCCATCGCCAATCATCGCAACATGATGTCCCTCCCGCTGAAGATCTCTTATCTTTCCGAGTTTGTCCTCTGGATGGCAAGAGTGAACTACTTCCCTGATTCCTGCCTTCTCTGCGATGTTCATAGCGGCTTCCTTATGGTCTCCTGTGAGCAATATAGGCTCAGCACTAGAACTTTGCAGGCTGCTTATAATTGAATTGCTTTCGTTCCTTATCGTGTCGGAAAGGGCTATGAATCCAAGATAATTTCCATCTTCCGCAACATGTATTATGGCATCTCCCTCATCTATGAATGCCTTATCATTGCTTTCTGGTATATGGATCTCTTTCATTATGAGAAAATCTCTTGATCCGGCCACTATATTCCTTTCATCTACTATTGATTCGATTCCGCCTCCAGGAATCATCCTGAATGAGGAGCAGGGGAGGAGGACGCCTTTGTATGATCTGACGATTGCTTTGCCAAGAGGGTGTTCTGATGATGCCTCTGCT
>CALXKZ010000060.1 GCA_944389065.1 uncultured Spirochaetaceae bacterium | reverse complement strand
AGGAGCTCACACACGCATTCGCTCTTGATACCGATGGTGATTTCACAGCAGATTCCGAGGAAGCTGTCTATGATGGCGCATTCCACGAGTCTGTATTCCAGTCTGCTCCGTACTTTACAGTGCAGATTGATGGAATCGAGTGGCTCAACGCTGCTTATTGATCAGAATCATTCTGATAGGCTTGCCCCTTCAGCGATGGAGGGGCATTAATTTTCTTCCGATCTGATCTGATCTGATTATTCAGTTTTCTGTTGACAGACTGGAGTTTACTGCTATTCTTAATTTAGAACAGCGTTCGCTATTACGAACAAAAGGGAGGCGAGAATGCCAGGATTCACAGGAATGGATAATTCGGTTTTCATTGATAGGGTTCTTAGGATGCAGAAGATCATCAGGGAAAAGGAGCTTGATTGTGCTTACATTTTCTCTGATGAGTATCGTCCGGGTTTCACTACATATTTTTCCAATTACAGACCGATCAACATGATTGAGGAGTCTCCTCAGGGTGTATACATTCCGCCCGAGGGAGATGTTGTTCTCTTTTTAGGAGCAATCAATGCTCAGGCTGCTCGAAGAGTATCCTGGATAAAGGATATCAGGTCGATTGAAACGATGTATGATTTCTTTGATGATCTTAGAAACCGTCTTGGTAGAACAATCAGACTTGGAATCAGCGGGCAGGATCTGCTTCCTGTAAAATACTACAGAAGATTGCAGAAGCTTCTTTCAAATATGGATTATGTTGATATCGATGCGGAGCTTATGGCTATGCGCCAGATCAAGATTCCTGATGAGATTGCTCTTCTTGAGAAGTCTGCGGAGATTGGCGATGAGGCTCTTTTCCAGACTATTGAAAGGCTTCAGAGCGATGATTCTGCAACAGAAATTGATTTATGTGCTACTGCAGAATATGCAGTTAAGTCCAATGGTGCGGATCTTGCATGTGCAACTGTCCTCTCATCGGGGTCTAATACAGAGGCTCCGACATGGAGACCATCACATAAGATAATCAAGCCAGGCGAAGCGGTGATCATGGATGTTGCTCCTCTATATAAGGGATATAGCGGAGATACAGCGGTAACTGTAATCAAAGGAAAGGGAACACAGGAACAGGAACGCATTGTGCTCATGGCCCGTGATGTTGTCGTAGATGCAATCGAGCGGCTTAAGGCGGGAGATCCTGCGCATAGGATTTTCGATCTGTTCCTTGCAGGGGCAAAAGCAAGCAATATGGATCAGTATTTCACTCCTTATGCCAAGGGCTTCAGGGCAGTTGGTCATAGTATAGGTCTTGATTGCGTCGAGAGACCGAATCTTGATTCTGATGCGACATTCCTTCTCGAGCCGGGAATGACACTGGCCCTGAAATTCGACCTGCATGGTATGGATTGGGGAGGTTTGCGCATAGAGGCTGTAATGGCTGTCGGTGACACCGGCTGCAGATCCCTTAATAAATTCTTATACAAAATGAAATAAAAAAGGAGAGAAAAAATGAAAAGAACAATCAGTATTCTGCTTATTCTTCTTATGGTATCCGCTCTGTTTGCAGGAGGAAGCTCTGAAAAAGGAGCTGATAAATACACAATCAGAGTTGCAATAGTGTCCAGTGACAGCCATCTTCATAATCAGATTCTGAATCAATGGGCTGAAAAAGCTCTTGAAGATACTGATGGAAGATTGGAGATACGTGTTCTTGGCAGTAGTCAGCTTGGCGGGGAAAGAGATTACGTTGAAGGCATGCAGCTGGGAAGCATTGAGATGGCGCAGGTTTCCAGTGGTCCGGTTGAGAGCTTTGTCCCTGATTTCGCAGTTCTGTCGCTTCCATATTTCTTTGAGGATTATGATCAGATGGAGGAAATCCTCAATGGACCAATCGGAGAAAAGCTCTTTGATGAACTGGAGGAGATCGGGATAATCGGTCTTACCTGGTTCACAAATGGATTCAGGAATGTATATACAACCGATACAGCTGTATATACTCCTGCAGACCTCCACGGCCAGAAAATCCGCGTTATGGAAAGCTCTGTAATGATTTCTACATTGAACGCCATGGGGGCTTCCGCTACTCCAATGGCATATAGTGAGCTCTATGCAGCTATCCAGCAGGGAGTCCTGGATGGAGCAGAGAATGCGCTTGGGAATATTTACAGCGATAAATACTATGAAATCTGCAAGAATGTATCACTGACAGAGCATTTTGCTCCTCCTGGAGTAGTCGCAATCAGCAAATCAGCATTTGATAAGCTCCCTGACGATCTGAAGGAATATCTGGTTTCCTCTGCAAAGGAGTTCGGAAAACTTGAGAGGGAACAGGATGAAGTTCTTCAGGAAGAAATGAAGCAGCTGCTTGAAGAAGAAGGAATGGCTGTGAATGAAGTAGATAAAGATTCATTCATACAGGCAACAAGCGGTGTTTATGCAACATTGAAGAATACAGTTTCTCCTGAAATGCAGCAGCTTGTTAAGGATATTACGGGTAAGGATTTCTGATTTGATAAAAGGGCTTCTGCATATAGGTGCGCTTCGTACTGATTTGTCAGAGGCCCTTTCAGATGGAGGGTGGTACTATGGCGAAGATTGCAGCGATTATCGATAGGATAATTCTGGCAATTGTTTTTATTGTATCGATGACAATGGTTTTCTCAATATTCCTTCAGGTTTTATTCCGGTACATTCTTTCATCTCCTTTATACTGGACGGAGGAGCTTGCAAGATATTGCTTCATATACATAGTGTTCATCGGAGGCGCCTGGGCAGGGAAAAATCTTTCGCATCTAGGAGTTGATTATTTTGTGAATAAACTGCCTGCGCGGGGGAAGAACGCAATTTATTGTCTTGTAGATGTCCTGATAATAGTTTTCTCAATTTCAATCAGCATAATTGCAATGCCTGTTGTCAGGGTGAATATGGGTCAGCTATCACCAGCGCTTCATGTACCTATGGGCCTTGTTTATATTGCAATACCGATTGGATTCATATTCTGCGCATTCTATTATCTCCAGCATCTGATTGATGATCTGAGAGTCCTTGGAGGAAAAAAGGTATGCTGACAACTTTATTTACTGTTTTCTTTATATGTCTGCTGATAAAGGTCCCCATTGCTTTTACCATGGGATTATCAGCATTGGTGGCAGTCCTCTCCCAGGGTATGCCGTTAACTACGTTGATAACAAGAATGTTCGTTGCAGTCGATTCTTTTCCGCTGATGGCAATTCCTTTCTTCATTCTTGCAGGCGAGCTCATGAATGCAGCAGAACTGACTAATCAGATCCTCAATCTTGCAAAGGCATTTGTCGGTCATATCAAAGGCGGCCTTGCTATGGTCAATATATGGGCATCTGTATTCTTTGCAGGATTATCAGGATCGGCAACCGCCGATAACGCAGCTCTTGGATCCCTTGAGATACCCATGATGGTAAAAGACGGATATTCAAAGGAGTTCAGCGTTGCTGTTACTATTGCATCATCGACTGTTGGCCCGATTATCCCTCCCTCCATCATGCTTGTTATGTATGCTGTCATTGCAAATGTATCCATTTCAAGGATTCTGATTGCCGGCTTCATTCCTGGCGTTCTGATGGCATTGTTCATGTCTTTCTATGTATATTACATAAGCGGGAAGAGAGGATATGGATCTGCCGGCAAATTCTCTATTCATAATTGCATCATAGCAATCAAGGAAGCAATTCTTCCTATGATGATGCCGATAATCATAATGGGTGGAATCCTGTCCGGAATCTTTACAGCAACTGAGGCCGGTGTTGTCGCTACTGTTTATGCTCTTATCGTCGGGTTGTTCGTTCGTAGGACAATCAAGTTCAAGGATCTACCGGAGATTCTTTTAAGGGCTGCAGGAACAACATCTGTTGCTTTGCTTATAACGGCAATGGCTTCGATGTTCAGCTGGCTGCTAGCCTGGGAAAGCTTCCCTTCAACTGTAACATCCTTTATGGTAGGATTGACATCCAGCCCGACTGTTATAATCTTCCTGATCCTGGGCTTCCTGATTTTCCTCGGATTGTTTGTTGAAGGAATCCCTGTTCTTATCGTATTTGCCCCTATACTGGTTCCAGTGATAAATGAGTTCGGTATCGATCCGATTTTCTTCGGAGTGATACTTGTAATAACAATTCTTGTTGGGTCTCTGACACCGCCAGTCGGTTCTCTTCTTTACCTTGGCAGTTCTATTGGCGGAACGAGTGTAATGGCGGCAGGGAAGGAAGTGTGGCCTTTCGTTTTCATGATTATCTGTGTAATAATATTATGTATTATGGTTCCGCAGCTTGTATTATTCCTGCCGAATCTTCTTATGGGAGCTGCTTAGGAGGTAAAGGTCTTCATGAATAAATCCGTTGATAAAGCTATCAGGATCCTGCAGCTTATTTCTGAGAA
>CALXKZ010000059.1 GCA_944389065.1 uncultured Spirochaetaceae bacterium | reverse complement strand
TCTCATTTCTGCAGCATTATTCCCAGACAGTACTCCATTCAAGGCATATGCAAAGGCTGTGTCGTTCCCATATGAAGCAGTTGTCTGCGAGCAGAACATCGATGAAATGAAGCGGATCTTCTATCGGAAGTTCCCGCATAGAATTGATGCGCTTGATAGATTCCTGGCGGCAGCTCTCCTTGTTCTGGATATCATCTCTGTACCGGATGAAAAAGATGTAAGGGAAGAACAGATTAGAGATTATTATGATCGTCCTATTCTAAGATCTGCCATAAAAGCAGGAACGGACATTCTGTTGACTGGGGACAAGGATTTTCTTGAATCGGGGATTACTGCCCCAAAGATTATGAGTGCAGCTGAGTTTATGAGGCTATAGCATATTTGACTACGTCAGTATTGACAGAAGGAGACAGCCCATGAATAACAGAATCGGATACTGCGGACTGGATTGTGAAAAGTGTGATGCATATATAGCAACCATCACTAATGATCAGGCTTTAAGGGAGAAAACTGCAGCACTATGGGCAAGACTGAATAATGCCTCTATCCTACCTGAACACATCAATTGCGATGGTTGTCACGAGGATGGGATAAAAACAGTATTCTGTGATCATATGTGTGAAATACGCAAATGTGCAAAGAAAAAGAATATCACGACCTGTACCGACTGTGCTGATTTCAGTACCTGCCGGATTATCAAAGGCTTTTTCGAGAATAATCCATCTGCTTTTGACAATCTTAAGATAATCCAGCAAGACTAACCACACCTATCATTTTTAGCCACCCCTTCAGAAGTTTCGCTCGATTGTATCATCAAGTGCGTTCAAACATATCAACAAACGCCAAAGCCTTTTCTTACCAAACAAGGAGCGATATTCCAAGGAGCCGCTCCTTATTTCGTTATGTACAAAGAGTTGCGATGCAAACTGCCGAAATCTGGCTATCATCTGGAGACCATCAGCAGCCTAGAAATCAGGTGTTTTCAAGACTTATTCCGGCAACCTCTGTATTTCCTTGGAAATTTTAGCCAACCCTCTTTGAGTTTCGCCCAATTGTATCGAGTTTTGCCAAATAGTGTAAAACCAGTGAAATTTGTCGGAGATTGAGAGGACGGAGAATGAATCGCCACCCATTCCCATCACACATCACCGAAGATATGCTCAGGAGTCCCTTCCGGCCATAAGAGAAAATCTTCAGGCTCCAGGCTGAAAAGTTCCGTCTTGTACTCTCCATACTTCACGCCGCCGATTTCCAAATCATCCTCTTCAGGGACAAGCTCAAGGAGCTTATCGGTCTTCAGGTTATGGCCGCAATAGACGGTATCGACGATAAGCCTCTCTCCAGGCTCAATCTTCATCAGCAACTCTTTCGCCTTTGCGAGGGCTTCGGGGGCATCAAGATAGCACCATGTCTAGGTGTCATCGTTGTTTCCGAATTCGACACAAACAGCTTTCGCAGTGCTGATATGATATTATTAACTTGAGTAAGCAAAACTCCAATGAGGAAATTGATGGATATAGAAAGAATCAAAGGGCTATCAACTACTAGTCGGATAAGGTGGTCAGCCCATGTTGCTCAACGGATGATGGAAAGATCCATCTCGAGATCTGATGTGATAAGTGCAATACTCACGGGTGAGATTATAGAAGACTATCCAGAAGATTTCCCTCTCCCAAGTTGCCTCATATTGGGGATAGTCAATGAAAACCCAATACATGTTGTGGATGCACAAGATGAAGAAGAAATTGTTATAATATCGGTGTATCGGCCCGATTTGAATAAATTTGAGCCGGATTTCAGGACAAGGAGGAAATGATATGTGTTCATATTGCCGCGGAAAAGAACTCAAGGAGTCTACAACAACATATGTAGCCATACTCGGTGATTATACAATCATCATCAAAAATGTCCCTTGTCTGGAATGCGTCCAATGCGGAGAGAAATATTATACCGACGAGGTCATGCAGAATATCGAGAGAATCGTAACGAAGGCAAAGGAGCTGAATAGCGAATTCTTCGTAGCTGAATACAAAGCAGCCTGAAGGCTAGCCACTTCTGCTGAATTTAGCCACCCATCTGAAAGTTTCGCCCGTTTGTATCATCAAGAGCGTTCAAACACATCATTCTGTGCGACAGCAGCGACAATTGTTTCAGGGTCAATGGCCGAGAGGACGAACTTCAAGGCATACTGCATCTACAGTGCTGCAATAAGCCTGATTGTCTATCCGATATCAGGGCATTGGATCTGGGGCGGTGGATGGCTTTCATCGCTTAATTTCCATGACTTCGCTGGCTCGGCATGTGTCCATATGGTCGGTGGCCTGATAGCCTGCCTTGGCGCGGCTCTTCTTGGTCCCCGTATTGGAAAGTACGATAAGAACGGCAAAGCAAGAGCAATCCCCGGTCATAACCTGACAGCTATGGCCCTCGGAGTCTTCATCCTTTGGTTCTGCTGGTTCGGTTTCAATGGTGGTTCCACAGTTGCCATGAGCACCGATAATGATATGGAGCTTGCCTCTCCTGTAATGTTCAACACCAATCTTGCTGCTGCCGTGGCAACAGTTGTAGCCATGATCTTCACATGGCTGCGCTATGGCAAGCCTGATGTATCAATGACATTCAATGCAGCTCTTGCCGGCCTTGTTGCCATAACAGCTTCATGTGATTGTGTTACACCTGTCGGAGCTTTCTTCGTCGGGCTTGTAGCAGGGTTCCTGGTCGTTCTGTCTGTTGAGTTTTTCGATAATATCGTGAAGATTGATGATCCCGTGGGTGCTGTATCAGTACATATGGTCAATGGTATCTGGGGAACGCTTGCAGTTGGTCTTTTCAGTAATGGCAGTGATGGAGTTGCTCCTGGACTATTTTATGGAGGAGGATTGCATCAGCTTGGGATACAGGCCTTGGGAATTGTCTCGGTTGCAGCATATGTACTTATCATTATGCTCATTGTCTTCAAGATTATCGATAAGACTGTAGGTTTGAGGGTTCCTGCTTCTGTAGAGATTGATGGCCTTGACATGCACGAGCATGGGCTTGCTTCCGCATATTCAGGATTTGCAATCAATGATATCACTGGACTCGATATGGAAGTGAACGAGAATACAGATCTTGGCGAAGATGATTATGAGAAGGCATCATCAGTGCAGATAGGTGCTGCGGTCAAAGTATCAGGCACGAAGACAATTGTGGATGGTGTATATGATACCGGAATGCACAAAGTAAGCATAATCTGCAGGCTTTCACGATTCGATGCTCTTAAGACAGCGCTTAACGCCCTTGGTGTGACCGGTATCACAATGACACAGGTCATGGGATGCGGTATACAGAAAGGTGCAGGGGAGAAGTATCGTGGAGCCGAGATTGACGTCAATCTTATTCCTAAAGTGAAGGTTGAGGTTGTTGTCAGCAAGATTCCTGTCGATTCTGTCATACAAGCTGCGAAGAAGGCTTTGTATACAGGTCATATCGGAGACGGAAAGATCTTTGTCTACAATGTGACAAGAGTAGTCAAGGTCAGAACCGGTGAAGAAGACTATGCAGCTTTGCAGGATGTAGAGTGAAAAGAGCAGGAGACGGAGCGCAAAACCTCTGCCTCCGTTCTTACATAACACCCTGAAAAAGATAATAAAGCTTTTTCATTCATGATAGTTGCTCCGTCTTCATATTGAATGTGGATTAGACTGACAGATCTATGATATATTCCTGCTAGCGGTGAGCAGAATATCAGCATCTGTCAGTTCTGATGTTTCTGTATGGCTTCAAATCATCTTTTGCCGTTTCTGTATCAAACGTCATTTATAAATGGAGTCTTTATGAAAAGGACGTTTTATACTGAAGTGGCATATGCTGCGGGCTTGATTGCACTTGCATTGGGAACAGCATTGATGGAGCGGGCCGATTTCGGTATGTCGATGGTTGTCGCCCCAGCTTATCTGATTTATCTGAAGATCTCTGAATATCTGACATGGTTTTCATTTGGCATGGCAGAATACTGTTTCCAGGCATTTCTCATAATCGTTCTTGCGATAGTCTTGCGGAGATTCAGGAGAAAGTATCTGTTTTCGTTTCTTACAGCTTTCATTTATGGAAATATACTGGATATCATGATGAAAGCTGTAGCTTTGGTTCCGGGGCAGGGGATTTTTTCAAGGGCATTGTGCTATTCTTCTGGATTGGTTGTATGTGCAATAGGGGTAGCGCTCTTGTTCAGGACTTATATTCCTCCTGAAGCATATGAGCTGTTTGTAAAGGAAATTTCCTCAGGATACGGTTTCAATATCAATAAAACCAAAACAGTATATGATTGTACCAGCTGTATCGTCGCAATTGCCATGTCGTTTCTTTTTATCGGCTTCGGCTGTTTTGAAGGAGTCAAGCTTGGAACGGTTCTATGTGCTTTGATAAATGGCTGGATAATCGGCCAATGCGGCAAATGGCTTGAGAAACACTTTGATTTCATTGATGCGCTTGGTTTCAGGGAGAGTTTTACTTAAAGGACGTTGTTTGTATTCAGGGCGCTCATTTTTCTGTAGGAGTTTAAGACCGTGTCTGAAAATCATGCACGATCCTGCATAGTCAATCTGTATACAGTCCAATCAGTCATAGCCTCTGCACCAAGGCCTTTGTAAAATCTTATGGAAGGGGTGTTGGAATCAAGGCACCACCATTCTATACGTCCACAATGCCTTTCTGCCGCGATTGCTCTTATTCTATCAATTGTCGCTTTTCCATAACCGTTTCCGCGGAACTCCTTCCTGATATAAAGATCTTCAATATAAATCCCAGGTTTCCCAAGAAATGTGGAGAAATTATGGAAGAAGAGGGCGAAACCTATCTCTTTTCCATTCACAGAAGGAAAGATCACCTCTGCCATTCTGCGCTCAAAGAGGTTGTATCTGAGAATATCCTCAGAAGCTTTTACCTCCTCAATGAGTCCTTCATATTCCGCGAGTTCCCTGATAAAGGAAAGAATAAGGGGAACATCTTCGATTGTTGCTTCTCTGAATGATAGTTCTTTTTTCATAATGTAAAAATGCAGACTTATTGCAGCATCCATCAGTGAGCAGGAAAGTCTTCAGGATGTTCCATTATATATGATCTCAATGCATTATTCATTATGCTCTGGTAACCTTTGCCAAGAGCCCTGTATGTTTCAAGGACATCCTTGTCGATCCTGATGCTTATGGCCTCTTTTACTGGTCTCACTTTGAACCATTCGGGATGTTTATCTCTGGTATTTTGACAGGCAGGGATTGGCTCTGTATTTTTCTGGATGGTATCAGAGGATTTCCCATGCAAGGACTTCTTCTTTTTCTTCTTCTTTTTCCCTTCATCAGCTGAATCTTTCATGGAGAATGCTCCTTTTCAGAGTGGTTACTATATGAATTAGATTACCATGATGCATAAGTTGTCAATTAAATTATGTATATACATTATCCAACCTTCACCATAAGCTTCGTCACATGCTCCTTTTCCTCTTTTGTCACGATATGGGAGACAGATAGTTCTTCATAGATATCACCAGAAGGGTGGAGATGCTTATCATCAAGCTCTGTCAGGAATCGGGCGTAGAATGATGAGAGGTTATCAAGAGAGCCGGAGAAGAACATATAGGCATACTTTCCTCCAGGTATGACCGTATCCGAAGGTTCGGCATAAGTGGCATAGACTTCCCTGCATATCCCCCCAAGGTATTTTCTTGCCTCACCCAGTCTGACTATGCTTCCTATGCTTATTATTGATTTGCAGTCCGCTTTTGCCATCAGCTGGCTGTATGAGTCCTGCCAGCAGTCATCATCCGTCATACTGCCTTCGGTATTCCTGATGGGGACGGTTATCATTGGGATATCCTTGAAATCTGATATGTACAATTTTCCTTTCTCTGCTTCAATTGCTTCTGAAATCGATGATCTGATAGCGCCTACGATATCAAGGAGAGCATTGCACTCATCAATCTTATTCCTGATGCTTTTCTCCTCATTCTCAAGCAGAGAAAGAAATGAAGGCGCATCCATATCTTTTACGACTTCCTTGATTGCTGCAAGCGGAATGCCCAGATCCTTGAGGGTGAGTATTGTGTCTAGTTCATTGAGCTGGGATGCTGAGTAGCAGCGGTAGCCATTGCTTTTTCTCTTCTCCGGAGAGAACAGCCCGATCTTGTCATAGAAAAGCAGAGTATCTTTCTTAATGGAGAAGAATGATGCCATCTGGTGCGGGGTATAGTAGATAGAATCATCGATTTTCATGTTTATATTATACCACTTGACTATGGAGTTAACTCAATAGTTTTGAATTGAATCATCATGAGTTCAGTACAGACATTATTTCTGGGAACAAAACCATCTATTCTATTCTTCAGGGCGGCAATTCCCGGGGCTATCGGGATGATTGCGTCCAATATCTACTTCTCTTTTGAGATGCTTCTTGTCGGACGATTCCTTGGCCAGACGGCATTTGCAGGAGGGAATCTTGCCATGCCACTGCTTCTTATTGCTTATGCTGTTGCCGATATGATAGCTGTCGGATCATCTATAGTAATCTCCCTCAAGCTTGGTGAAGGGCAGAGGGAAGAAGCGGATAGGATCTTCACTACAGCCGTAATCTCTGCATCTTTGCTTGCAACCATTGCTGCAGTACTTCTCACATTATCCGGACCTTGGTTCTTCCGCATAATGGGAGCAGATGAGCCTTTGATCAGCGAGGCGATGAAATATCTTGGAGTGTATACGCTGTTCATGCCGCTTTCCTGTCTGGTATTTGTCTTCGATAATTATCTTAAGATATGCGGAAGAGTGCGTTTCTCAATGGTAATGAACATTGTCCTTGCAGTGCTCAGTCTGACATTCGAGCTTATCTTCCTCTATGTCCTCAGACGAGGAATAGGCTTTGCAGCTCTTGGCACAAGCCTTGGCATGTCAATTACATGCATAATCTGCATGATGCCGTTCATAAAGGGGAGGATGGCTCTTCGTTTTGTCAGAACCAGGTTCTCTCCCGGCTTTCTGAAGGAAATCTTCACGCAGGGATTGCCGAGCTTTCTTAACAATATGTCAGGAAGGATAACTTCGATACTGATGAATACTCTGCTTCTTCATTTGGGTGGAGGGATTGCAGTCTCTATTTACGGTGTATTTATGAATATCGATAGCATAATCGTTCCAGGAATGTATGGAGTATTTGATTCTCTTCAGCCTGCAATTGGCTATAACTGGGGAGCTGGCAGAAAGGACAGGGCTGCAGTGATTGCACGTTACTGTGTAATAGCGCTAGCGCTTCTCTGCCTTGTTTTCTCGTTTGCTATTGAGTTCTTTCCCGGTGAGATATTCTCTCTTTTCCTTGAAAGCGGAAGCAAAGAGATCGAGCTTGCTGTGCATGCGATAAGCATCATGGGGCTTATGTATCTTGTACGCTGGATAAGCTACTCCTGCCAGTCATTCTCTTCTGCGATAGGAAACAACAGAGAGGCTACAGTGCTGTCTCTCTGCAGCGCGCTGATCTTCCCGCTGCTGATGATGTTCATTCTGAGGGATACAGGGCTTGAAGGGCTCTGGTATGTCATGCCTGCATCTGCTCTTCTTACATCGGTGATATCTGTCATGATTTATTTTGTACAGATCCGGAAGATCATAGCAGCATAATGATCAGATTCACTGCAGGATTGCCCTGTCTGAAAATGTTCCTCGGCTGATTTTCCTCATAAGGATAATCAATGTTATGATTGCAAGAACTGCCATGATCGATTCTGCCATAGCCTGGGAGTATGCCAGGCCATAAAGGGGAGCGATATTATTGAGAAAAATTATCGCAGGGATTTCGAGCACAATCTTCCTCATTATCGCGAAGGCAAGTGAATACATGCCTTTCCCTACTGCCTGGAATACTCCTACAGCGAGAAAATCAATTGCAAGGAGCGGAATGCCGAGGCAGAATCCACGGAGGAACTTCGTACCATATTCGACTATGGTGCTGCTTTCCATGAATATCCCGATAAGGGCAGGGGATGCTGCATAGTAGATTATGCTTACGCCAAGCAGAGCGCTTATCACGATCTTCGCTGCAAACAATATCGCATCTTTCATACGCTTGTGGTCACCGCTTGCGAAAGTATAGCTTACAAGGGGCATTACACCCTGCGTAAAGCCATTGGCAAGGCTGAATGGGACGTTGTTCAGTCTTTGCGCTATTCCCATAGCAGCAACAGCATCAGCCCCGTATTCTGAAGTGAAATTATTAAGCAGAGTCATTCCCGTGACGTTGAGAAGGTTCTGTATTGAAGCCGGGATTCCTACGGCACATACCCCGATGACAATATACTTCTGCCAGGAGATGTATCGGGGATTGATGGCCACATAGGTATTCTTTCCGCGTGATAGTACAAGTATGATGAAGTACACAACCGCAAAGCTATTCGACAGCATGGTAGCAAGACCTGCGCCTTCTGCTCCCATATCCAGAAACTGCGGCAGTACGAAGATAGGATCGAGTATTATGTTTAGAAAGCATCCGCTCATCGTTCCGATGCTAGCATGCATTGCAGAGCCTTCAGCTCTGACGAGATAGGCAAAGACGACATTCAGTATGGAAGGAGCTGCACCTGCAATCACGGTCCATTTCAGATAGCCTCTGGTAGCTTCCATCGTTGTCTTGTCAGCCCCTATCAGGACAAGAAGCTGGTCATTGAAGAAAAAGCACAGAGAGGAGAATGCGATGGAGCATATGAAAGCACAGTAAAGGCCGAATGACGAGCTTCTGTATGCGCTTTGGTAGTCCTTCCTGCCTAGGGCTCTGCTCATCATTGAAGATGCTCCGACGCCGAATAGATTGTTGATTGCATTGAATGCAAGCAGCACGGGGGCAGAAAGAGTGACTGCTGCGTTCTGGACGCTGTCATTCAGCATTCCGACAAAGAATGTGTCAGCAAGCGAATATATTGTCATTACCAGAGAAGAAAGCACCGTAGGTATGGCCAGCTTAAGTACCGCTGTGCTTATCTTCTCGCTCTCAAAGAGCTTCAGTCTAGCATCTGTCATGTCTCCAGTATTAACAGCAGGAACGGGGAATATGCAATACCACTGTATTCTAAGGGATAATCAGGTGAGTTCGAATAGTCCTGTATATAGATCATAATACCGTCCATGAAGAGCCATGAGATCATTATGATCGCCTCTTTCGATTATCTTTCCTCCTTCAAGGACAAGGATCGCATCTGCGTTCCTGACTGTCGACAGTCTGTGTGCTATTACGAAAACAGTACGGCCTTCCATCAGATGGTCCATCCCTTTCTCAATAAGATCCTCCGTTCTGGTATCGATATTGCTTGTGGCTTCATCAAGAATGAGGACAGGAGGATTGGCAACGGCAGCCCTGGCAATTGCTATGAGCTGCCTTTGCCCGCTTGAGAGATTGGCTCCATCGCTTACTACCATTGTGTCATATCCATCCGGAAGGCGGCGTATGAAGGAGTCCGCATTGGCAATCCTTGCTGCATTCTCAACTTCTTCGTCATCTGCATCCAGTCTGCCATACCTTATATTCTCCCTGATGGTATCTGTGAAGAGATGGGTATCCTGGAGAACCATTCCAAGAGAATGCCTGAGATCTTTTTTCCGTATCCTTCTTACATCTATTCCATCAAATATTATTCTGCCTTCATCGATATCATAGAATCTGTTGATGAGGTTTGTTATCGTTGTCTTTCCTGCCCCCGTGGAGCCTACGAAAGCTATCTTCTGGCCGGGTTTTGCATAAAGCGTGATTCCTTTGAGGATCTGGTGGCTCTTTTCATATGAGAAAATCACATCATCGAACCTCACATCACCTTTCAGAGGGATTTCCAGATCTTCATCTTTCCAGAACCAGTTTCTGTCCTTCTTTATAAGCCTGACAGTGCCTTCATCGCTCTCACTCTTCATATCAATCAGTTCGAATATTCTTTCAGCTCCAGCAAGGGATGATAGAAGAAAGTTGCTCTGCTGGGTGAACTGGTTGATTGGTGCGGCCGCCTGCCGTACAAAAACCAGATAGCTTGCAAGAGCTCCAAGCGTTGTCAGCCCGGACATTGCCATGAATCCCCCTGCAAGAGAAACTATCGTATAGGTAAGGAATGACATGCTTACAACAGCTGGTATCATTGTCGATGCATAGGACTGTGCAGCAGTTCCCATTGCCTGAAGCTCCCCATTCTTTTCCTTGAATCCCTTCAGATTCTCCTCTTCATGATTGAATACCTTTATGACTTTCTGTCCCGCAACCATTTCCTGGATATATCCATCAAGGGCACCAAGGCTAGTCTGGTGTTTTTTATAGAATTTCTTGCTGTGCTGGGCAGAATATCTGACATATTGGAACATGACTGCATATGATATGGCGACAATCATTGAAAGCTTCCAGTTGAGGATCAGGAGCATGATCATCGTTCCTGCAATCTGGAATCCGTTCTTGATTACCGCAGCAAAGCTATTGTTCAGCGCATCGGAAATCGTATCCACATCGTTTGTGTAATAGCTCATCACATCACCATGCTGATGGCTGTCAAAGAAGCTCAGCGGCAGCGTCTGCATGTGTGAGAACAGGTCTTTCCTGATGTCATAGACGATTTTCTGGCTTGAAACTGCCATTATCTGGCTATAGCCTAGAGCGGCTGCCACTCCTATGATGTAAATTACAGCAGTGAAGATGACCCCATGGGACAATGGTCTTATGCCTCCGCCATCGATAATACCGTTGATTATAGGGTTGATCATGTATGTGCCAAGAAGATTGCAGAATACGCTTGCAATGACCATAATCGCCACTAAGAGGAGCGAGATCCTGTGCCTGCCCATGTATGAGAGAAGTCTTTTCACTGTATAGAGAAGATTCCTCGGTTTCTTTGCGCTTACCATTCTTGGCATCAGAGTGATCCTCCCTTCATCTGCGACTGATATATCTCACGATAGATACCGCTTGATTCCAATAGTTCATCATGCGTTCCAGATGCTGCCAGATGCCCATTGTCCAATATGAAGATGCAGTCAGCATCCATTACAGTTGAAATTCTCTGTGCAATGAAGATCTTAGTGACTCCTTTCAGGCCGGAAAGAGCTTCGCGTATGCTCTTTTCCGTAGCACTGTCAACTGCGCTTGTTGAATCATCGAATATCAGGATCTTCGGATTCTTCAGAAGCGCGCGTGCAATGCAGAGCCTCTGTTTCTGTCCTCCGGACACATTGACTCCTCCCTGTCCAAGATCTGTATCAAGTCCTTTGGGGAATCTTCTCAGGAACTCGCTTGCACCAGCGATATCGCAGGCTTCCCACAGTTTGCTGTCATCGGCGTCTTTATTACCCCATAGCAGATTGTCCCTTATTGTCCCGCTGAAGAGAAGATTCTTCTGCAGAACCATGCCGACAGCATCTCTCAGGGATTTCAGTGAGTAATCCTTTACATCGATTCCTCCGATAAGCACCTTGCCTCCATCCACATCATAGAGTCTGTCGATAAGCTGTACCAGCGAACTCTTGCCGCTTCCCGTACCACCGAGGATGCCTATCGTCGAACCTGCTGGAATCAGCAGATTGATATTCTTCAATGTTTCCTCTTTGGCATTTGCACTATATCTGAATGAAACATCCCTGAACTCGATTGATGCAGATGGGATGTCTGTTGCTGCATCCTTCTTTTCCTCCATTGCAGGTTGTTCATCAAGCACATTGCATATCCTCTCTGCAGATGCAAGAGATCTTGTCAGCAGAAGAAAGACATTGGAAAGCATCATCATCGAATTAAGGACCTGCATGACATAGCTCAAGAATCCCGTGAGCTCTCCGATCTGAAGTGTTCCTTCTAAGACCATGGATCCTCCGAAGAACATAAGACAGAGAACGCAGATGTACATCGCAGCCTGGAAGAATGGCAGATTCAGCATCGCCGTTCTGTTTGTTGCTATGGCTGTATCACGGAGCTTGCTGTTCTTGTCTTCGAATTTCCCGCCTTCGTATTCATCTCGGACAAAAGCCTTGACAGTTCTTATTGCTCTTAGATTCTCCTCAACAACGCTATTGAGTCCATCTACAGTAGTCTGAAGAACGGAATACATCGGAGCGACTTTACGCACAATGCAATAAAGGATGATTCCAAGCACCGGAGCGATTATAAGGAATACCAGGGCAAGTTCTGAATTCATCGAAAAAGAGAACAATATGCCAAGCGTGAGCATTACAGGTGCCCTTACCAGAGGTCTCAGTCCATTATTTATCGTGTTCTGCATCACTGTGATATCACTTGTAAGACGTGTGACGAGAGAGCTTGTCGCATACTTATCGATATTCGAGAAGGCATATTGCTGGAGCCTTGCATACTCTTTTTCCCTGATTTCTGCACCCCATCCATAAGCGGCCCTTGCTGCAAAGCGCGCATAGCTCAGTCCGGTAATAAGCGCCAGCAGTGCACAGATAGCCATCTGTCCGCCTTTTGCAAGCATGTATGCTTTATCTCCTGACGCCGCGCCATAATCTATCAGGTCAGCCATCATTGTCGGGATAATAAGTTCAAAGCCAGTCTCTATCACAATCAGAATGCAGGCGAGGATGAGATCTTTTCTATATCTGCCAATGTATGACAGAAGCTTCCGGAAGTTCTTCATGATTTTATCCTAGTCAGGCTTCCAAGGAGCTTCTGCAGAAGCTTCATAAGCTCATCAGCTTCTTCTTCTGAGAATTCCTCGAGTATTCTTTGGTCTATGATACGGCATTCTTCCCGCCAGGCTTCTGCGGTCTTCCGTCCTTTATCAGTAAGCTCAACTCTGTTTGACCGTCTGCACTCCTTATCTGCTGTCCTTATCAGAAATCCTTTGTCATCCAGTATTTTTGTCATACGCGAAACAGCCGCAGGATCAATTCCCAGAGAATCGGCTATATCGCTCTGGGTACTTGTCCCATTCTCAAGAAGAAAGGAAAGGAGACGGGGTTGCCCTCGGCCGAGCCCGAGTTCTGATCTGGCAGGCTGCAGCATATTATCTTTCTCATGAAATACCCTGAATAGAAGCTGGTTTAGAGTAAGCGGCATATATTATCCTTGATAAATCAACTATTGATATATCAATATATAGTACCGATGCGGCTGATATGCAATGCCTGGAGTGGCTATGTGTTCAGCTGGACCGGAATCTTGATGGGATCTGCTCATTGATGCATGGGAGGGGAAGATAGCATAGCACAGCGTTCCGGAATCTTCAGTCCTGATACATCGATTCCCTCAAGTTTCAGCAGTGCAATCTTCTTTTCTATTCCTCCTGCATACCCTGTGAGGTTTCCATTGGTTCCGATGACTCTGTGGCATGGGATGATTATCGATATGGCATTATGTCCGACTGCACCACCGACAGCTCTGGCAGAGACGTTGCTCTTTTTGTGCTTTGCTGCGAGTATCGAGGCTATTTCTCCATATGTTATTGTCTTCCCATATGGGATAGAGCACATTGCTGCTGAGACATCGCAGAAGAACTCCGATCCGATGATATGCAGTGGTATTGTGGATGATGGGATTTCTCCTGAGAAGTACGCATCAAGCCAATTTGCCGTCTCCTTGAAGATCGGGAGATCTTTATCCCCTGCATTATTATCAAGGCCTCTTGCAAAATAACGCTGGCCTTCGAACCAGAGCCCGGTGAGACCAAGGTCATCTGCCGCAAGAAGAACCGTCCCCAGCGGTGATGTATAGTGCGATGTGTACTGCATGCCCTATGATACTCCCGATGCTGTGGATATCAAAGAGCTATCTGGATATTTCTCCCAGCTGCATATTGAGAGTAGGGATAAGCCAAGCGCTTTCCCTGTGGACTGGAAGAGGGGCCCGATCAGCATGGGAAGAGAGAATGAGATCAGAGCTTATAGCGGGGCCGGATATCAGATAATCATCATTCTGCATGCTCAGCATTGTTCCTTGAGTGCAATACGGAGATGGGCATTCTCGATCGAAAGCAGGCCAGGATCCTCCCGGGCTATTCTTTCTGCTTCTATCCTTGCTTGCTCTATCAGATCAAGATCTGATGTCAGAGATGCGAATCTGAGACGTAGGAATCCTGACTGCCTGTCTCCAGCCATCTCCCCCGGGCCCCTTATCTCAAGATCCTTCTCTGCGATCCTGAAGCCGTCATTCGTTTCCTTCATCACGGATAATCTTGCTTTTGCTTCTGCCGAGAGATTGCTGCTGAAAACCAGGAAGCAGTAGGAAGGAAGTATGCTTCTGCCGACTCTGCCTCTGAGCTGATGAAGGGCTGCCAGTCCGAAAATATCAGCATGCTCAATCACCATGCATGTCGCATCGGGAATATCTATGCCGACTTCGACGACAGATGTCGCCGTGAGATACATGATCTTCTTTGCCCTGAAATCATGGAGAATCCGGATTTTCTCCTCTTCAGGAAGCTTCGAATGGATGAGTGCAGATGGCACTCCTGGATATCGTGATTTAAGTTCCTCATGCATATGAGTCACATCTCTTAAATCACTTTCACCTTCATCGTCTATTCTTGGATAGACGAAATATGCCTGGTGTCCTCTCTGGAACTCTACAGCTATCGACTGATACATATCATCCCGTTTCTTATCACTGACAAGGTATGTCTTTACCGGAATCCTTCCAGATGGCATGGTCTGCAATGTTGATACATCAAGATCCGCAAAAAGCGTCAGAGCAAGAGTCCGGGGAATCGGTGTTGCAGTCATAGAGAGTATCGAGGCATCAATTCCCTTGTTCTTCAATGCCTCTCTCTGCTGTACGCCGAACCTGTGCTGCTCATCGATTATCACAAGTTTCAGACGATTGAATGATACATCTTCTGAGAATAAAGCATGTGTGCCTACTACAAGATCTGTTATTCCTTTCCTAAGCGATTCAAGAAGCAGCTTCCGGCTCTGTCCTTTGACGTTTCCGGTAAGGAATGCAATCCTTATCCCTAATGGGGAGAGAAGTTCTGCAGCTCCCTCCGCATGCTGCCTGGCAAGGAGTTCCGTCGGTGCCATGAACGCAACCTGATTGCCTTTCTGTATCTCATGTAGGGCCGCGATCCATGCCACTAGCGTCTTTCCCGACCCTACGTCTCCTTGGAGAAGCCTGTTCATCGGTGTGCCGGAATCGAGATCCGCTCTGATCTCTGCCGCAGCAGAAACCTGGTCCTGTGTAAGAGAAAATGGAAGTGATGATACCAGTTCCGCTTCTGCTTTTGATTCAGCTCCCTGCTTCTTCTTCCTGCTTCCTTTTCCACGCAGTATTGCCAGTTCCATCAGCAGGAGCTCTGTAAATGCCAGTGTCCGCCGTGCATTAATGATATCTGAGTCGTTTTCAGGGTAGTGGATAAGCCTGTAGGCATCATTGTGATGAAGCAATGAAAGACGTTGGTACATTTCAAATGGAAGCTCATCGGGAAATGGGGAAAGAGCGCTGATTGCGTAAGCCGAAGCATTCCGGAGCATCTTCTCGGTTATGCTTCCTGTCAGAGGATATACTGGCAGGATTTTTCCGATACCTGCTTCCTCCTTTGACCTTTTAAGTTCAAATGATGCAGTTGAGTATATGCCGTTCCTGCTGCGCTCTATAGCAGGTGATGTTATGTACCATGAAGAACCCAGCTTCAGCATATCTTTCATGAAAGGCCTGTTGAAGCATAAGAGTTCCAGTTTTCTCCCTTCATCATCTATGCATGTGGCTTTCAGCGTCATCCCTGAGCGCTTTGAAGGAAACTGTGAGTGGGATATGACTGTTATCCGGCAAGCGATGGACGGGTTGTCTGGAGTTGCATCCGAAAGGAATCTCTCCTCCCTTCTGTCATCATAGCTTCTGGGAGGGTAGAGAACCATATCCATAAGGGTATGTATCCCTATTGAAGCCAGCTCGGCCGCGCTTTTCTTCCCGATGCCTGGAACTTCCGTAATCCTTTCATCAACGTTCATATCTCAGAAAGGAATCCGCAGCGCTATATTGCTGAGGAGCATGAAGATATTCTTCCCGACGAAATACATGAGAAGGGTTATTATCAGTGTGATTGCATTCACGACCCATTCCCTGACGATTCTTGCGCCGAAGCTTTTCCTGACCATTTCCTTCAGCCATGGCATGACGCTCATGTTGTTTGACATGCTGTACATCATAGGATTGCTCGAGAATGACGCAATTGTGCTGATTATCAATGATATTATGGCAATCCACAGGAATATTGATATGCCATAGCTCCATATTGCCTGGATGATCACTGCAAGAATATAACCGAAGGTGAGGGTGCCGAATGTTCCGAATACCTGAAGGATTGACTGGAAGACCGCAAGTATTCCGATTGCTATGATAGGGGAGAAATCCAGCACCCCTATTCTTGCTTTATCTGAACGGAACATATTGAGATATGGATCAACAATCCGTCCCAGATAGTATGTGAATGAACCGGGGCGAGGGTATGGAACCACCCATGATATGAATATCCTGATCCATATCAGGAATGAATAAAGTGCTATCAGCCGGGAAAAGAAAAGGGCGGCCTTCATAAGATAATACATAAGCTTCTCCTCCCTTTAAGTTAAGAAACCCAGACATTTTCGACAATGTCCATATCACGGAGAGATGCAAGGAGCTTCTGCGAATAACTGACAAAGCAAGCCGGTCCTGTCTGGAGTTTTTCTTCCGGATGGTTTTTCATGGTGATGAATACAGTTGTATATCCTTCGTTATCCTTCAGTGTCCTGGCAAGTGCTTTTGCCTCTTCGTCGGAGAAGCCGTTTCCTCCAAGCTGTATGTTCACGGCATTGACAGCTTCTGGCTTCAGCTCCTCTGGTCTGCATACTCTGTCTATTCTGAAAGACAGCTTGGAGTCCGCATCCTTTTTGCTGAAAGAACCTTCAAAACCATATATCTGGTTTTCCTGTATCCTGTCTCTCAGCTCGGAATACACTGCAGGAAATGCTACAGCATCTATATCGCCATCTTTTGTCTGAAGAGTGTAAATGCCCATTTTTTCCTTCTTTTCCTTTGTCACAACCTGCCGGATCGAGGTTACCATCGCAATCAGTGAGCATGGCTTGCCTAGCTGGATTGTCGATGGATCGCTTAGATTCGTGCGGACAGAGGCTGCAATAAGATCGTCGTACTCATCAAGCGGGTGCCCGGAGATATAGAAACCAAGAAGCTCCTTCTCCATCTGAAGCCTCTCGGCCTTCGGGAAAGGATCAACTGTTTTCATTATGAATTCATTCATGGTTTCGTCCTCATCCCCGAATAGCGACAGCTGCCCGTAAGCTGTGGTTTCTTTGGCTGATCTGTCGAATTTTATTGCATCATCAAGATTTGCAAGAAGAGTAGCGGAATCTGTTCCAAGCTCATCAAAAGCCCCCGCTCTGATAAGGGCTTCGAGAATCTTCGAATTGACGATTCCTTCACCTTGCCTTGAAAGGAAATCCATGAAGGATGTGTACGGTCCATTTGCCTCACGTTCCTTGACGATAGCTTCTACTGGTCCTTCTCCTACGCCTTTTATACCTGCCAGCCCGTAGATAATATCCCCATCGGCAACATTGAAGTGCTTCTCGGATTTGTTGATCGATGGGGGCATGATCCTAAGACCGTACTTGGGCGCGAGATTGAGGTATTCCGAGAACTTTGCAGGATTGCCCATTTCATTTGTAAGGTTGGCTGCAAGGAATTCCGCAGGATAGTTCGCCTTCAGGAATGCTGTCTGATAAGCTACCACAGAATATGCAACGGCATGCGATTTGTTGAATCCATATCCGGCGAAAGGCTCGAGGATATGGAATATCTCCTCTGCATGCTCTTCAGTGAAGCCGTTCCTGACTGCGCCTGCCTTGAATTTGACCAGCTCCTCTGCAAGTTTATCCTTTTTCTTTTTGCCCATTATCCTACGGAGGATATCTGCCTGTCCAAGAGTATAGCCTGCGATGATCTGTGCAACTTTCATGACCTGTTCCTGATAGACTATGACGCCATATGTTTCTTTCAGGACGTCTTCAAGGCACGGATCAGGATATTCAATCTCCCGTTTACCGAGCTTTGAGTCAATATACTGGTCGATGAACTGCATCGGACCAGGGCGGTAGAGAGCGTTGAGAGCTACCAGCTCTTCGATGGTTGTTGGATGCTCCCGCTTGAGTATGTTCGCCATTCCATCTGATTCAAACTGGAAAACGCATTTTGAATCGCCTTTGTCGAGCATGTCGAAGGTCTTCTTGTCTGTCTCATCGATCTTGTTGATGTCGAAATCAGGTACGCGTTTATGTATAAGCTCCACTGTATGCTTTATGAGTGTAAGAGTCTTCAGCCCAAGGAAGTCCATCTTTACAAGGCCGCACTCTTCAATCTGCGTCATTGTGTACTGTGTGGATATTGCCCCGGTCTTTGGATCAGCATATAGAGGCACATAATGGTCCAGGTTCTCCCGTCCTATGACAACACCTGCAGCGTGGAGAGATGAATGCCTGCTTAGTCCTTCAAGACGTCTTGCCGTATCGAAGAGTTCGGCATATATGCCACCTCTATTTTCTATCTCCTTAAGGCGTGGTTCTTCCTCAAATGCCTTTGCCAATGTCATCTTCGGATCTTCTGGGATCAGTGAGCATATCCTGTTCGATTCCTCATAGGGGATATCGAGAACCCGTGCTACATCCTTGACTACCGCCTTTGGCTTCAGCGTTCCGAATGTGATAATCTGCCCGACGCGGTCCTTTCCGTAGTGTTCTGTGACATAGTCTATTACCTGGCTTCTGCCTTCGAAGCAGAAGTCTACATCAAAGTCAGGAAGCGATACACGTTCTGGATTCAGGAACCTCTCAAAAAGCAGATTGTATTTTATAGGATCGACATCGGTTATTGTAATCGAGTATGCGACAAGCGATCCTGCGCCGCTTCCTCGCCCCGGGCCTACTGGGATTCCATGGGTCTTTGCCCAATGTATGTAATCCCGTACAATCAGGAAGTAAGCAGGGAAGTCCATCTGGATGATTATCCCAAGCTCATAGTCAAGCCGCTTCTGGAGTTCATCCGTTACAGTATCATAGCGTTTCCTCAGACCTTCATTCGCAAGGAAAGTCAGATACTCAGCATCTGAAGAGAACTCTTCTGGTATCTGGCACTTAGGCAGGATAGGACCTGGGAAGTTTATCTCAATCCTGCATCTTTCAGCTATTTTCCCCGTATTCTCTACAGCTTCAGGACACCATGCGAATAGAGCTTCCATCTCCTCTGGTGTTCTGAAATAGAATTCCCCTTCTTTATATCGCAGTCTGCTCTGATCATTCTTCTTTGCCGCAGTTCCGATGCATAGAAGCGTATCATGGGCATTCCAGTCATCTTTTTCTATGTAGTGGATATCATTTGTGCATACAACTGGTATGCCCAGTTCCTGGCTGAGCCGTACAAGCATGGGGTTGATTCTCTTCTGCTCCGGAAGACCGTGGTCCTGCAGCTCAAGATAGTATCTGTCTCCGAAAAGGTTCTTGAACCAGAGAGCTCTTTCCCTTGCTTTCTCATAGTCATCCTTCAGAAGATGCTGGGGAATCTCTCCTGCGATGCACGCAGAGAGACAGATGAGATCCTCGCTATGGGATGAGAGCGTCTCATCATCGATTCTGGGCTTGTAATAGAACCCCTCTTTATATGCGATTGAATTGAGCTCCATGAGGTTGTGGTAGCCTTTGTCGCTCATCGCAAGGAGTATAAGGTGGTAATACCTGTTTCCTTCTGAGGCAGGGGACCTGTCCCTTCTGTCCTTAGGATTAATGTAGAACTCACATCCTATTATCGGATTGATATCGTTTGCCTTGCATGCTTTGTAGAACGTCACAGCTCCGAACATGTTGCCATGATCGGTTATGGCAAGAGATGTCATTCCGCATTCCTTTGCCTTGTTGATGTATTTTGGGATGGAAGCAGCTCCATCCAGAAGTGAATAGTCTGTATGGTTGTGAAGATGTACGAAACCCAATGCTTTCTCCGTAAATACCATGATTATACGGCAAGATGAGGTTTTTGTCAGAGACAAGGGAAAATGAATGGCAGATTATTTTGTTTGACAAATGAACAAAACGCTTTAAAGTTAATTTATAAAACTAAATTCGTGAGGAAGCGATGACAAGACTTGAAGAGATAGCAGTGAAGATCGATAGGCTTTACAAGCTGATGGAAAAAGAAGGACTTGATGCAGTATATCTCAAGAGACAGGATGATTTTTCATGGATCACGGCAGGAGGAAGGAACTATGTCGGATTGGGGGAGATGGGCAACTGCGGA
The DNA here is from genome assembly GCA_944389065.1 of uncultured Spirochaetaceae bacterium. Classification (GTDB taxonomy): domain Bacteria; phylum Spirochaetota; class Spirochaetia; order Sphaerochaetales; family Sphaerochaetaceae; genus Ornithospirochaeta. The sequence continues at coordinate 1,573 of CALXKZ010000059.1, read as the reverse complement.
ATCCTGGTGACCTCAGATAATGCATATGCAGTCACGAATACAGTTGAAGCAAAGAGGATGAAGGATGAGGAGAAGCTTTGTGAATTCTGCTCTGACATAAAGATATATCCATGGTACGATGCCAAAGAAGAAGCTGTCATTGTTAAAAAGCTTGCTGGATCGGATCATATCGGTGCAGATTATGGAGCATCCTTTGCCGAGAAGAATATCGCAGTTGAGGTAAAGGATCTCAGGGCCTCTCTGACAGAGAGCGAGATTGAAAGGTACAGGGAACTGGGATATCTTGCATCCCTTGCTCTTGAGGAGACTGCTTCGCGTCTGAGACCGGGGAATACAGAATATGATTCAGTATCGATAATGAGCGGAATCCTTGCTGAGAATGGGATGGAGATGGCCTCGATGATGTGTGCGTCCGATGATCGCATAAATCTCTATCGCCATCCTGTTCCTACTATGAGAAGAATTGAGAAGCGCGTACAGCTTGGAGGCAATTTCCGGAAATATGGACTGACTGTATGCATGTCCAGATTCGTTCATTTTGAGCGTGTCTCCGAGGAGCTTGAGAGACAGTATCTTGTCAATCAGCAGATAGATCTTGCGATAATGGAGGCGACGAGGCCTGGCCGTCTTCTGTCCCAGGTTCTTTCGGATGCCAGACGGATTTATGCTGAATATGGCTATCCGGAGGAATTTGAGAAGCACCATCAGGGAGGCCCAACAGGTTATGCAGCTAGGGATTACCGTGTTGATTTCACTCATAATATCCCTGTTGCGGAGAATCAGGCATTCTGCTGGAATCCTTCGATAACGGGAACGAAGAGCGAAGATACGATCCTCATACGGAAAGAAGGATTTGAGTTTATCACAGGACCGGTTATTTTCCCTTCCCGTGATGTTGCAGTCAATGGTCATATATACAGAAGAGCAACGCCTCTTCTGAAGCATCAGAGTATAGAATAAAAGGAGGGTGGAGTGATGAGAAAAGCTTTTGCATTGCTCTGTGTTCTGCTTCTTGCAGTTTCTGTTTTCGCGCAGGGAAAGACGGATGAAAACTACCCATCAAGGCCGGTGGAGGTAACGGTTCAGTGGGCAGCTGGCGGTGGTGCTGATCTTGCATTCAGAGCGCTTGCTGACGTATTTTCCCAGCATACTGGACAGCAGATGGTGATCAAGAATGTGCCGGGAGCATCAGGAGTGCCTGGAACAGTCCAGTACCTTGATGGCACACGTCCCGATGGCTATAGCCTCATGCACTGGTCCAATGCGCATGTGTCAAACATGCATATGACGAACGTCCCGTTTGATAACGACTCGTTCAGACATGTAGCAGAGGTAGTGGAGAGTACTCACTATCTTCTCGTTCCGGCAGACTCGGAGTGGGAGACGCTTGATGATTTCATTGAATATGCAAAGGCCAATCCCGGCAAGATAAGGATGGGTAATGCGGGAACAGGCGGCGGAAACCATCTTGCAGCGCTTCTGCTTGAGGATGCTACGGGAACTGAGTTCACCCATGTTGCATATGATGGCGGAAATCCGTCTGTGATCGGTCTTATGAGCGGCGAAGTTGATG
>CALXKZ010000058.1 GCA_944389065.1 uncultured Spirochaetaceae bacterium | reverse complement strand
TCCTAGAGAAGTACCCTTCACTGAGTTACTCGCATAGCCACCGGCTCCTGACTCCGTCGAGTCAAGATTACCATCGATACTGCATCCCTGTAATTCAGTCTCCTGACTTACGGGCTCAGTGTATTTTCTCTAACCCCTATTTCGTTTCAGGCGTCTCCGACGCCTTCCTTTCTTCTGTGATTTATAAGGAGAATGAAATGGAAATCATATCCAGAATCCACGCTCTGAAAGATAATGGCATTGAGGGAATCAGGAAATCATCAATCTTTCAATCCATCAGAAGCAATTTCGCGCTTACTGAAAAGGATGCAATTGCACTTGCAATCATAAGGCAGCTTGCTGATAGTCTCCCTGCTGATTTACGTGCTATGACTCCAGAACAAGCCGAAGAGGCAATCAGGAAAAGATTAGGTTCTGGTATAGATATCAAAGACGTAATGGAGGCTATATCATCATGAACTGAGAATGGCATGGTATATAAGCATATCTCCATACCATCCTGGATAAAGCATATCCTTCCAGAGGATCCGATGCCTTCATGCCTTACAGCAAAAGATATTCCCCTCTCAGAAACTGCGGGATATCTGGAGATGGATAGTCATATTGCTTCAGTCATCAAACATGCAATCTCATCAAGGACTCCGATGATGCTGAGAATTGAGACAAAACTCGATCTTGAAGATCTCTATATCCTCAAAAGAGCGTTATCAGAATATGGGATATCCGCATTCATACTCGATGGTCCAGAATGCGTATCGGCTGCAGATGATTCCATATCCGGAGCTCTGTATGCATATCACCACAATGGGATAATGCTTGTACCAAGCTCATTCTGCGGATTCTCAGAAATCATGGATAACAACATCGGGAAGAGGCTTTCTCTTCGATGGGGAGGATATAAGCCTAAAAACAATGATCCTGATGAGTTTGATTCCGAGAATTCACAGGCTTCCGAGGAAAGGAAGAATCTCCAGAAAAAAGGCATTCTGGTTATCGATACAGCCCTTTCATATATAACAGGCAATAGACTCCTATCCGAATACAGTAAGTCATTTGATGACTCTGAAGCAAAAGCAATCTGCAGACTCTCTTCTGAATTCGGAGCACGTCCTGATACCGTACTCACATACAAACCCCTTGTATCGGAAATACTCAGGAAGAACGACGAGGAATCACTGAAGATCGTCCTTCAGTCATTCAATGATAGGGAGAAGCCATCTGGCTCGGTATTTTTAGATAACACAAAGTATGACATCAGCATCATCAATGCAGATATCCCGATCGGAATAATCGAGAAGATGGCAATGAAGGCTGTCTCAGAGAAGAAACCATTAAGGCTTCTCTTCACCGGTCCATCCGGAACAGGGAAATCTGCGTTTGCACACCATATAGCAGCAAGCTTAGGTGTTCCTCTTATGAGTCAGAAGCCTGGGGATATCTACTCGGACAAGTTCGGTGATTCGGAAAAGATACTGGAGAAAATATTCTCTTCTGCCTCTGCTGATCGTGCCATCCTGCTTCTTGATGAGATTGACAGCTATATCTCCCGGAAGACAAATGCTGCCTCGGCAGGGGCAAAGACATATAACGAACTGGCAAATTGCTTCCTGCAGGAGATGGAGGAATTCGATGGGATGATGATTGGGACCACCAATTATCTTCATCTCATTGAGCCTGCATTTCTAAGAAGATTCCAGCGTGTAGTGGATTTCAGATTCCCTTCCGCTGAAGGAATCCGCAAGCTGTTCAGCTTATATTTCCCGAAGTTCCAGATCACAACAGAGGACATAACCATGCTTGCAGAACTGGAGGCCATCGGCCCGGGAGATTTCGCCTCCCTTAAAAGTCTCACGGATTTTATGGAACCTGATGAAGTCTCAAGTTCCTTCATGGTCAGAAGCCTCATCAGCACAGCAGAGGCAAGAGGCGGAAAAAGATGGAACCCAATCGGATTCAGGTGAAGCCTTCGCTTGTTTCAGAACATCACATCAGAAAATCAAACGAAATGAAAGCGCTTCCAGCGCTCTGCAGAGAGGGCGTATGAATAACAAAATAAACAGCACAAAAGCAACAGACTGGATGTCAGATACACAGTTTATCGAAGATGCAGTAGAACTTGCTGCCTCACTGACAGATTCCTTCCCTATTTCCAGGATTGAAGCCCTGACAATTGTAATCATTGAATCAATGTGCAATCACGGCGTCATATGCACCAAGAAGAAAATCAGGGATGTGCTGACAAGCCAGTTCAGGATCAGGTTAGATGAAGAAGATACGAAATCCATAGAACGGATATTCAACATCATCTCTACAGGCCAATCCAGACTGAACAGCATTTCTCCCCCATGGATTTCATATCTCTGGAAGGAGACAGCATTCAGCAATGAGCTGATGGAATCTACCGATGTACCTGACTGCAAGGACATCGCGGATTTCTACGAGATAGATCCAAGAGCAATCAGACTTATAAAGCACGCTATCTCATCCAAGTCCCCGATTGCAATCATGATTGATGACTTCCTTCAGCACTTGAGCCTTGGAATCATCAAACAGATTCTTGAAGCAGAGGGAATCTACTGTCTTATAGGTTCCGAAATGAGAAGCAATGATTCTGGAATCTATGCAATGCAGGCGATACAGGCTATGCACCTTGACGGGATAGCACTTTTCCAAGATAGCAATCCTGTGAAGATGGATTCCTTCATCAAGATGGCACAGAGCTTCGGCTTCAGATTTGGCACGCTGAGAACAACAGATTCTGATGAAGTCAAATTGGTAGATATTGAGGAATTGAATTCAGATAATGGCGATGTCCCAGCTGTCAAGCATGTTCCCATCATCAATCTCAAACCGAGTCACATATCAGGAGAGAAGCTAAGAAAGAAAGCTGCGGAGTACTTCTCTGATAATCCTGAGTTCCTCAGGATTCTTATCAGCTCGAAGGTCAATGTAGCAACAATCTGCTATTCCAGGACTCTTATAAGGGAGATTGTAGCAAAACAGGACTGGGAAGCTTTGTCCAAGTTTCTTGGAGATGCTCAGAAAGCTGAGATATCGGAGGATACAAGGAAGAGAAGACAGGTCAATTCAGATCAGTATGATATCAGGGTAATCAACAGTGATATCCCTATCAATATCCTTGATAAGATGGCTGAGAAGGCTTTCAAGCAGCACTCTCCCTGGAAACTGCTGCTATCAGGTGAAAGCGGTACAGGGAAAAGCGCCTACGCCTATCATCTTGCCGAAAGACTCGGAATAGAGGTTTGTCGCTCATACGCTATCTACAGTGGTACCCAGTCTCAAATAACCGCTATATTTCTCGCCCATATCACATGTCTCAGACGTTTCAGGATTTTCTGGGGTCAAATCGGGGTCAGGGTGAGTATTCACACCGTGCTTCCTGCAGCATAAGTACAAGATCGGGTTTCTGCGATATGAGATAAATCAGATTCTTGGCTGTAGGGGAAGGTGTATTCCGGCCTGTTTCCCAGGCTTCTACAGTTCTTTTGGATACTCCGAGCACATTCGCAAAAGCCTTTTGCGTCATACCAAGAGATTCGCGTTCGGCTTTCACATTCACATCTGGAAGACTTTTCTTTCTGGCAATCGTTTCTAAGCTTGCTTTTCCTTTCTCATATGCAAGAGCTTCTTCAAGCCCTTCCTTTATGCCGCTGAAGAAATCGACATCTTTGAAATTGTTTTCTATTTCTTCCATGCTATATTTTGATTTGAAAACATGATCGCTCATATCTATTCCTCCATTATGGCCTCAACCATGCACCGAAGCAGCTTACGTTGCTCAGGAGTCAAATCCTCCTGCACATTCTTTGGATAAGCAAACAGAAGATACAGCTTTTCTTTCTCAAGGACATCAAGATAAATCACTCTTCCGCCACCACTCTTTCCTCGACCTTCAAGCTTTATCCGTAATTTTCTTACTCCTCCTAAACCTTCTATCACAGCACCTTTCCGTGGATTCTCAAGCAAGATATTTTCCAGATAATGCTGCTCATCATCACCTAATCCCATTGCTTTCCAGCATTTCCGGAAAGGCTCTGTATATATGAATTCTCTTTTCACTCTATTATTGTATACGATATTATCGTATAAATCAATTGAATAGAAGATCACGTCCTTCGTCTTCAGATAGTATTGCACCGCAGCAAGAGACACCATGTACTTCTCAGCTGTCTTGTTTTTGGAAAACATCACTGTCTGGATCTATACGATACAACTCACCTTATCTTCTTGTCTTACATGTTTTGTAACCCATATTGCCACCTCTGTTGCTATCACAGGGGGCAATACCTTGTTTGTGTTACTTTCTTTGGGGACCGGTATGTTCTAAATACGTTACCTTACACACGAGCAGATCATAGTGAAAAATCAAAAACCACCCCAAAATGTGCAACTATTTTCATACCATATTTCCAGACATTGTTAGTTGCACAATTTGGGTCAAATCGGGGTCAGACAATTTATGCTTCTTTCTTCCCGGGAATCCGCATAGGCACAAGAGTATAGCCTATCGCATTCAGTATCTTGCACACAGTAGCAAAAGAAGGGTTGCCATTAGGAGAAAGTGCCTTATAAAGTCCTTCCCTGGAAATTCCCGCTTCCTTTGCTGTCTTGGTCATACCTTTTGCTCTTGCTACTGTATCTATCGCTTTGATAAGCGCAGCAGGATCATTCTCCTTTGCCACCTCATCAAGATAAAGAGTCTGAAGCTCATCAGTATCAAGATATTCAGCTGCATCAAATTTAGTTAGTTTCTCCATCTTCATACTCCTTAGCAAGTTTCTTAGC
>CALXKZ010000057.1 GCA_944389065.1 uncultured Spirochaetaceae bacterium | reverse complement strand
CAATCAATCTTGATTTCTGGTGGAAACTTAGGCTTCCTTCCCATTATGATTACTCCCCTTAGATAGTTCATTGATTATTTCAATGTCCTACTTAAGGGGAGCATACCAGTCGGGACGGCGGGGGTGTTTTCTATCCTGAAACAGGCCGAGAAATTCTCTGAGAATCCTCAGAAGCAGAAGAGCAAGCTCCAGTGCTGTTTTGATCATTTCCATCACCTCCCTTATCACGCCGGTTTCGGAAGGCTTACCTCCCACGTGATGCAAGAGGCCACCGTCTGTCATCTGCTGACGACTCTGAAATCTTATCAAATCAATCAGACAGTCTTCAAGATGATTTATGGAAGACAATGATGTTACTGGAAATCTTCCCAATCTGTAGAAGCCTTTCCCTCACCTCATGAGTATAGTTATCACCCATCCTCTCGCTCTGATGCCCTACGATGAGACGGAGATTGCTATCATCTACCTGTCCTTGAAGCATCGAATTGAAGAAATGCCTGAGAGAATGGAAGTCAATATTTCTTTCCCTCCGCTTCTCTTCAGTAATGCCGATAGCAGCCAATGCCGCATAGTAATGTTGATGCAGCCTCCTGCTATCGGAGTATCAGGGGAGGAATCTGCCCAGGAAATAAGAGTTTCATCGTGCAGATTCTTGTCTGACATCCTTATAATCTCTTCATCCAATGATTTCACTACATGAAGATGCCTGACTCTTTTTCCCTTTATGGATTCACACCATGTATCCTAACATAACTTCCATTGACTGAGATTATCGTTAAGACTTCATTAATTCCCATGCTGAATGGAGGAAGGAGACAGACTTGGAAGCCACCTTATGGAAATCACCATGGCAGTATGCTTCAATGCTCATCCTATCGTCATAGCCTGCCTCTGAAAGAGCTCTGAAGAACGGAGCATAATCCCATTCATCCATGCTCTTAGGGAATGTACGCTCTTCTTCAGTTCCAAGCGCAGGATATGCAAAATGCGCATGGATAAGACAGGCGCTGTACTTTGATATCGACTCTGGATCATCGCCTTCTGCTGCCATATGATAGAAATCGACGAGAGCCTTCACATTATCCAGGCCCACATCATCTGAAAGCTCTGCAGCCTCTGCATACTTTGTTATCATATTCGTCTCAGCGCTTCTCAGAGGCTCTATAGCGATCATCATCCCATACTCCCCTGCGATATCCCCGATCATTCTGAAAGACGAAACAAGCTCATCATACCCTTTCTTCCTGTCATAGCCATCGGGAATGCTTCTTGACAGCCCTGATCCTACTCCTGCCATTACTGCTCCCAGTCTTGATGCTCTTGAGAGAACGAGTTTTATATAATCTCTCGCCTTCGCAGCATCATACTCAGGACCTGCGATATGAACGGTTGAAGGGAAGAAGCTATTGCAGCACTCACATGGGATACTGCTTTCACCAACCTGCTTCGCAAGAGAACCGAACTCCCTTTCACTGAGAACAGACATCGCAGCAAGCGGCAGCTCAAAGTAATCAAAGCCAGCAGCTGCAGCAGAGGCGATGCGCTCTAAGCCTATCCCATCCTTTCCGGCAACCATATTCACACAACATCCGAATCTCATTGAAAACTCCTGAGAAGATTATAGCAGACTGGGATAGTTCAGGAAAAACATTTAAACTGCTGAAATGGAAAGAACCAGAAAAAACAGCATAGGACTTCTCTGGACGCTCTTCAGAACCTGCTTCCTCATAAGCGCATGCACTTTCGGGGGCGGTATGGTAGTGATATCCATGCTTCAGAAGAAGTTCGTGGATGAGCTTCACTGGATCAGTGAGGATGAGATAATGGATATGATAGCTATCGCACAGTCCTGTCCTGGAGTGATGGCTGTGAATACATCAATAATAATCGGCTACAGGATCGCAGGAGCCATCGGAGCTGTCCTTACACTGCTCGGCACAGTCACACCTCCTATGGTCATACTTGCGATAATCTCAGTTTTCTACACCGAGTTCAGGACGAACATGGTTGTTGCCCTTATCCTGAAAGGAATGCAGGCGGGAGTAGCTGCCGTGATGATCAATGTAACATATTCCATGGTCAGGAATGTGCTTAAGGACAAGAAGATCATCTACCTTCTTATGTTCATTGCAGCATCCATCAGCTACATCATATTCAGAATTGATATCATCATACTGATACTTTCATGCGGAATCATCGGAGGAATCAGCACATTCAAAGCCGGAAAGGAGGAGGACGCATGATCCTTTTTGATCTTTTCACAACATTCATCCTTCTTGGTGCATTCAGCTTCGGCGGCGGCCTTGGGTCTATGGAGCTTATACGCAATAGGGTTGTATCGGTACGGGGATGGATGACAGATGCAGAGTTCACGGATATCATTTCCATATCCGAGATGACACCGGGACCGCTTGGGATCAATATAGCATCCTTTGTCGGCGCAAGGACTGCAGGAATACCTGGAACCATAATCGCGACACTCTCATATGTTCTGCCTGCTGTTGCCATCGTCATGATAATGGCAAGGATCTACTTCCATTACAGGAATCTCAGGATCATGCAGGGAGTTCTTAAAGGACTCAGACCGGCAATCGCGGCAATGGTGCTTGCAGCGGCAATCACACTCTCCTCCACAGCCTGGTGGAACGGTATCCAGAATGCATCAATCAGCAATACGGACTGGATAGCGGTATTGATAACCTTGATCATGCTCGTCATTCTTGGGAAAAAGAAGACAGGCCCGATAACAACGATCCTTGGAAGCGGAATCATAGGAGCATCGATATATGCGATCCTTGGGATTCCAATATAGCTGACCATATCTTCTCCGTTCCGTGCCTCAGCAGAGTAATGATGCATCATTTTGTGTTAACACTTGCAACGGAAACCAAGAGAATGTATTATAACGCTGTTGACCAGGGCGCGTAGCTCAGCGGGAGAGCATTACCTTCACACGGTAGGGGTCAGCAGTTCGATCCTGCTCGCGCCCATATTTGTACATAAAAGGTGATACAAAGCCTTTTTCTGAAAGCAAAGAGCGGCAATTCAAAGACCTGCTCCTTATTTTATTGTTACAAAGAATTAATATCGCAGCTTAACTAAAATATGACGTCCATGGCACCATGAAAACATGCACAAAGTCACCTTTTTTACGGAGCATCTCCGCAATATCTGTATTTCCATCGAAATATTAACCACACTCTTCAGAGTTTTGCCCAATTTATGAAAAGACAGCATAAATCATCTGCATTTGAAAATCATCACGAATCATTTATCATTAAGGCCATGAAGCACAAAGTCAAAGTAACAGTAATCGATAAGAAACTTTATCCTGAACTCCAGCAGCAGTATTGCATGAATCCGGAATCAGGAACCTGCCCATGCTACAATATCGGAGACGAGTTCATTCTCTATCGTGATGAAGAAAGGGATGATTTCTGGCATATGGGATTGAATACGCTTGTAAAGACTTCTGGAGATCCCGATTCTATCTCAGGAGGTCCGAAAATGCCATTCTGCTCGGAGGCATGGGATGCGATTTCACGATACCTCTATGCAGCAATCGAAGGCGGCTCAATCATGAAAAGCTGGATGAAAGAAGAGAATACGATGATTGCATGTTGCAATGATGGAACAAGACCTGTCATATTCAAAATCGAGCGTATTGATTATGAATAATATTTCGTTATCAATATTGCTTATCCAACACAAGCAAAGACCAGAAAACCGGCTTTTGATGGTCACTGACGATTTAGCCACCCCTCTTGGAGTTTCGCCCAATTGTATCATCAAGTAAGTTCAAACACATAACATCAGGCCTCACTTCATGTGAAGTTTTTTCATATCATGATTTATAATCATTTATACTATTCTTATTGAATAATATTATTTAATAGTATTAAATTTATATGTATACTTATAAATTTCAAAGTATTTCACTGTCTATTCCAGACAGAATATCATATTATATTGATTCATAATACTGACAGGAATGCATTCATTCCGATTGGTCTTATGCACAATCGGATTGCATTATCATATAAGTTCAACATAGGTCTTGCCCATACCGCCATCTTCAGGACGGGCAAAATAGTAGTCCTTCACTTCCCTGCGCTTTGAAAGATAGTCATGGATCCCGCGGGAAAGGATCCCATCTCCGAATCCGTGTATTATTCCGAAAGTTCCCATCCCGGAAAGTATTGCAGCCTCCATCTGATCATCCATCCGGTTCAGAGCCTCCTCCAGCGTCATGCCCCTGAGATCGATTGTGTATGATGCTTTCAGTGAACTGCCTGAAAAGCTGAGCGATGCTTTCCTCAGCTCTTCCTTCCTCTTAGGCTTTGCCATACTGCGCTTTATCGTCATTCTCAGACCGTTTTCAAGTGATACGACGATATTATTGCCTTTCACCTCGATAACTCTGCCCGGCGTTCCCGCCTTTCCGCAGATGACCTCATCTCCCGGCGAGAATGGCGTATCATCTGTTATCTCCTCTTCAGCAACCAGTCTCTCCTCGCTGTCACGCTTCTCTTCAACATCCCTCATGAAGGCCTTTGCCTTCTGTATCTTCTCTCCGGTAAGCTTTCCTGTCCGGATATCGCTTATGAGATTCTCCAGAGTCTTTCTTGACTGCCTGAGATATGATGAGAGCTCGGCAACCCCATCGCGCCTGAGATCATTCTCGAGCTTGCCAAGCTTCTTCTCTTTCTCATCAAGCTCTGCTCTTAGCTTATCGATCTCACGATTTTTCAATGCCAGCTCTGTGATCTTCCTGTCGAGGGTACGCTCCTTCGACAGAAGGGCCTTGATTATCCTAGCAGATGACTCCTCTCCTCCCATAAGCGAACTTGATGCAGTATCTGTAATCTCTTTCGGCATGCCCATGCGCTTTGCTGTCGCGACAGCATGGCTGTCCCCGGGGATTCCTTCAAGAACCCTGTATGTCGGAAGACCTGACTTCTCATCAAACTCCATGGAAGCATTCATCATATTCTCTTCAGAGTAGGCAAAGCTCTTTACCTGGGAATAATGGGATGTAATGCATGTAAGTCCTGCATGTATCGATAGATAACGGAGTATTGCAGAAGATAGCGCCGCCCCTTCCTCCGGATCTGTTCCCGATCCAAGCTCATCAAGGATGACAAGAGAGCGGCCATCGCACCTTGAAGCGATTGATGCAATGTTCTTCATATGGGATGAGAATGTCGATGCTGCATCCTGTATTGACTGGCCATCACCGATATCGGAATAGATTGCCGAATAGAGAGGAAGAACCGAAAGCTCTGATGCTGGAACATACCCTGCTATCTGATTCAGAGCCACGGATAATGCGATTGTCTTCATTGTCACAGTCTTGCCTCCGGCATTCGCTCCGGAGAAAACTACAGCTTTTATATTCTTATTCAGATGCATAGTCACCGGAACAGCATCCTTGCCGATAAGTGGATGGATCGCATCTATAAGTGAAAGCTCAATCCCCGATTGCGGATGGTGAGCCTTCATCCTTTTCGCCCATATCGCAAACGAGTGATGGAAATCAAAGACGATCACGCGCTCAAGCATCCTCTTCATGAAAGGAATGATGTCCCGGCCTCTCTGTGAGAGCTCATGCAGTATCCTTGCCTTCTCGGCTTTTATCCTCTCTCTTGCGATGACAGCATCATTGTTGAGAGCAACAAGCTCAAACGGTTCAACGAAAAGCGTAGAGCCCGAAGAGGATGAACCGGAGACATAACAATTATTCACAGCCTTAGAATCATTCCTAAGAGGGATTACTATTCTTTCATTTCTATACATAGGTTCTGACTGCTGGATGCTGTCGCGGTTATCATGCATGAATGCTGAAGCGCTTCTCATGCGTTCTATTCTGACTCGCTCAAGCTCTCTGAAAAGAGGTCTGAGACGGGGATGGTCATCATATACTGTGCCATCTGCATCAAGAGATGAAAGTATATCATCAGAAAGCAGGCGGTCCTCTTCATGGATGCTCTCTTCCTCTCCTATGTATTCCAGCATTGAAATATATGAAGCAAGGAATAATCCGATGCGCCTTATATCAATTCCGCTGAAATCCGCATGGGTACGCTCTGCATACTCAAAGAGGTCCTTTACAGGAGGAAAAGGATCGGGAGCACTGCCTTCTGAAAGCGACATATACCTGTCTATAAGGGCAGCACGATCATCGATCGTCTTCCTGTCAGATGTGAAAAGCGATGGGGAAATCCCTTTCCGTCCTTCAGGAGAGAGCGAGTACTTCCTTACACCTTCAAGCACTTTATCAAGTTCAATATCCCTTACAGTTCTATCATCCACGGCTCTTTCTGTTCCTCATATATGCAGGCTTTCTTTCAGACAAGGCTGAGAGAATCCGCAGATAGCTTGTGTATCTGTCTTCGCTTATCCTTCCTTCTCCAACAAGATCCGGTACTATGCAGCCATCCTCTCCCCTGTGAAGGCAGCCATCATATAGGCACCCTGTCAGAGGAAGCTCAGGGAAGGCCTGGCAAACAAGGGATAAATCCTCAAATGGAACCTCAAGCTCGCGCACTCCAGGTGTATCGATGATAGAGAATCCATCACCTTCGATATACAGGGAATGATTTGTTGTATGGCGGCCTCTGTTGTACTTCTCAGAAATATCCCCGGTGCGCTGGCTGCTTCCTGTCAGCGTGTTTATGAGCGTTGATTTCCCAACACCGCTCTGACCGGCAAAAGCAGCGCACTTTCCAGCAAGGACAGTTCTGAGCTCATCGATTCCCTCTCCTGTGACAGACGATGCGGGGATTACGCTGAATCCGATATCGCTGTAAAGATGGAGAATGCTGTACGTCTCATCATCGGCCTCATCGCATTTATTGAGGATGATGATGATCCCTGCGCCTGAAGAGCATGCGATGGCCCTGTCAAGAAATCTGGGACGGAGAGGAGGAGAAAGAGGAGAGACCACGATTGCGCTTATATCCTGATTGGCCGCTATCGTCTGGTTCAGTTCCTTCTTGGTATTCCACCGCTGGAATGCGCTCTTTCTTTCACATATCCGGCTTATCAGGGCTTCAGTTCCTGAATACGGCTCTCCCTCGGCAATATCGCCGACAGCGACAGGGCTGTACTCACTCTCCCTGCCCTTCATGACCTTTCCCTTTATCCTGCACGTGTAGAATCTGCCATCATCCAGGGAAAGGGCTGTATAGATATTATTGATTGAACGCCGTATCTGAAAGAGCATATCGTGGATGATATCACACTATGAAGATTGACACAAACCAGTTACAGAGAGAACATAGATTATGTTTTCGCTTAACAAATGCGCATCTCCGGGCTGTCCTGCCTTCGTTTATAAGGATACAGGATACTGCTATCATCACAACCCCGATAAGGATGCGATCCTTGCCTCGCTTAAAAAGCAGCTTGAAGACGGATCAGGGGTGAGGGATGTATCGATAGTCAATGCCGAAGTAATCGGTGTGAAGGCAGCAAAGGGATGTACGATCATGGCATCGAACTTCTCATTCACGGTTTTCGAGGACTGCGTATTCGAATCTGCTGCGATAATAGAGTCCTTCTTTGATTACTGCATATTCCGACGCTGCACATTCAGAAGCGATGACATCAGGTACTCTGTATTTGCCGGTTCAACGTTCATAGAATGCCGCATCAATGATTCAACTGTAATCCATAACAGCTTCATGGGAATCGATGCCTACGACTCCGATTTCTCGGCAAATGACTTCTACTTCTCGAACTTCTCGCTTTCAAAGCTCGTTGACACTTCGATGGAGGACTGCAACCTCAAACGCACAAACTTCCGTGCATCTCTTACGAAGAACGTGTCATTCCGTTATTCCAATCCGGAAGAGGCCTTCTTCAGGAAGGAGGAGGGATACACAATCTGAGAATCTTCCCACATCTGTCAGCAGAACGTCTTGCGAATGTATATCTTGTTGTCGATGATGATGGAAAAGGAATCGTCATCGATCCAGCCCATATCGACAAGGAGATAATCGAGAATATCGAGAAATGGTGCACGGAGCTGAAAGCAGTTTTAATAACACACCGCCATATCACCCACACAGAGGGACTGGGAACGCTTGTAAAGATATACGATGCTGATATCTACTCCGCATCCGATGAGATAAACGGAATAAAGTGCAGAAGGATTTCCGATGGCGATCACCTGATGATCGGAAAGCTGGATATTGAGGTGATATCAGTTCCAGGACATTCCATGGACTCTCTGGTATACAGGATAAACGGAGGCGCGCTTTTCACCGGTGATACCCTTCTCTCAGGCTCTATCGCAACGACTCACAGCCATATTGAGAAAGAGCTTCTGGTCCATTCAATTTCAAAGAAGCTCCTTACAATTCCCGATACAGCGATAATATATCCCGGTCACGGGGCCTTATCGAAGCTGAGGATAGAGAAGATGTTCAATCACGATCTTCTTGAATCTGCAGACTGGGGCTGATCAGAAGCGGAAAGAGATCGTATGATGCTCTGGAATCTCTCAGGAATAGGAGCTTCGAAAAGCATATCCTTTCCTGTTGCGGGATGCTTTATCCTAAGCTTCCAGGCATGGAGCATCAGCGTTGCATCAGGAAACCGCACATCCTTTGAGCCATAGACAGGATCTCCAAGAAGCGAGTGCCCTATTGAAGACATATGAACCCTGATCTGATGTGTTCTGCCTGTATATATCCTGACATCAAGAAGAGCATATCCATCCATCTGCTTCAGCACCTGATAGCTTGTCTTCGCATCTTTTCCCTTCACAGGAGAGTCCGTGGTACGGAACTTCTTCCTGTTCCAGGGATCGCGTTCAATGCGCTTTTCTATGATTCCTTCCTGAGAAGTGAAGAATCCCTTCGCTATCGCATAGTAATGCTTCTCTGTCTTATGGGAGAAGAACTGCTGCTGCAGGCTGTGGTGGCTTTCAAGCGTGCGTGCAATGATCATCACTCCGGATGTATCCTTATCCAGGCGATGGACGATACCAGGCCTCGTATCATCATCGGAAGTGCTGAAATTCTCCCCATAACGGCCCACAAGAGCATTGGCAATAGTACCTGAAAAACATCCCGCTCCAGGATGCACCGCTATTCCCTGTTCCTTGTTTATCACAAGGATCTCATTATCCTCATAGATTACAGAAAGAGGTATATCCTCGGCCTCAAGCCCTTCGAAGACTTCCTCATCATACTCGATATGTATGCTGTCTCCGGCCTTGACTCTGGCACTCTTCCTGCAGATCTTCCCGTTGATGGAAATCAGTGTGCTGTCAAGGGAGAATACTGAGCGCTGGATATCGCCTTCCCTTGAGGCTATGAGATCAACTCTGCCATCAGATGATGCAATAAGCGAAGCTTCCCTGTGCCTTATCAATTGCCGACCTTCCCGAGTATCCAGTCCGTACCTGCTATTATAAGGGACAGACCAGCGGCTATTCCCGCCTGTATCAGTACCTTCTGGTACTCCTCCGATGGACCTGGCATGCCAAGCATAGATGCCAATGAATAAACGCCCATCGCCACCGGGAATGTGATTACAAGCGATCCGAAGAAGATCGATTCCGCCCTTCTCATCTCAAGGGACCAGATCGGGAATTCCTCCTCGGTATATGGTTCATACTCATACTCTATAGGATCAGCAGCCAATGGCGGCATGATCATCAGTACAGCAAGAAGCAGTGCGATTAGGCGTCTCATTGTCGCTCCCCGAATATCGCAGTACCGATCCGTACCTCATTCGATCCAGCCTCAAGAGCTTCCTTCCAGTCTGCGGACATTCCCATAGATAGTACATCTATATCATCAGAAAGGGAAGAAACCCGATCAAAGGCTTTCCTTGTGGCTGTGAATGCCTCCCAGTTGCGTTCATGATCATAGCCAAGAGGCCCGACAGTCATAACACCGCGCAGCCTGATGTGCGGGCATGATGAGATTATATGCTCTGCAGCATCAAAAAGCTCATCGGCTGATCTGAAGCCAGCCTTCTGCTCCTCGCCGGAGCTATTGAGTTCAAGAAGCACATCGATAGTCTTGCCGATTTTTCCCGCCTCTTCCTCTATCTTTGCAATCAGAGGCATGCTGTCAACGCTCTCTATCCTTGATACAAGAGCAACGGCTTTCCTGACCTTATTCCGCTGCAGCTGGCCGATAAGATACACCTCCATTCCCTCCGGTCTCTGCTCCGGAAGAGGAAATTTCGATTCAATCTCCTGCACCCTGTTCTCTCCGAAGATCCTTGCTCCTTCAGAATATGCCTCAAGGACAGCATCATAAGGATGCAGCTTCGAGACCGCTACAAGCACTGCCTTTCCTGAGGAAACAGCTTCTACCTCATCATGGACTTTCCTGTATTCAGTCATTTGTTCTTCCTTATCTGATCTATGTGCTCACGGTTCATTGCTTTCAGATCCTCTTTGTATTTCCGCCTGAGATCCCTTCTTTCCCTGACCCAGCTTGAAAGAACCGCGATATCATGCTGGATCTCTTCACTCCTTGCAGTCATGGAAGGATTTGCAAGCACGATATGCCTTGAGCGGAGTCTGAACTCCTCCGCAGCCTCTGCAATGCTCTGCTCAAGCCTTGCCTTAAGCTCAGATGCAAGCTCTGCCTTGCCCTCTCCCTCGAGAGCTCTGATCTTCTCCTCTGCCCTTCTTCTTGCTCTATGGATTCTCTCAAGGCCATCTTTGAAGGACTTCATCTTCATGACAGAGAGAGTCGCATCGATGCTCATCACTACAGCGATGAGATAGGCGGCATAGTGCATTGCAATGTATGGAATCCTGTCGATGATATCAGAAAGAGGCGGATAGACGATGTACTCAAGGGCAAGTCCCATTATGCCGAAGAGCGTGGAATTGAGCAGACATACCCTGCCATTTATATTCACCCTGTGCTTTGAATAATCCCATAGCTTGACGGAGAAGAGCTTCTCCAATGCCCAGGATGTGAAGTACTCAAGAACCGATGTAAGGACCATCCCGAAAAGAAATACAAGAAGAGGATTGTCCGCAACCGGATCCAGAAGCACAAGCACGATCATGGCCCCTGAACCATATATGGGAAGATATGGTCCGTAAAGGAAGCCACGGTTGACAAATCTGCGTGCGGGGACAGAGCAGTAAATCACCTCTGAGATATACCCGAGAATCGAGAAAATGAAAAAGAGAACAATATAGCGATCAACCACAGCTAAAAGATAACCCAACTGAAGGAAAGTTGAAAGCCGCTATTTCAGAGGCGTCGGAATATACGTCAGGAATTCGCTCTATGGGAGCAATGGAAGATGATTATATGCGTCCTGCCGGAAATGGCAGGATCACATAGAGAATATTTTCAGGAACTCTGCCGTCTATTCACGACATAGATTCCACAGCAGACAAAAAGGAGGGCAAGAAGCTTGTTCAGCTGCAGCGCCTGATCAACCTCTCCGAGGAAAATGGCTGAAAGCAGGACTCCGAAAAGCGGAGTGAGGAAATTGAAGATCGTGACACGGCTCACGGGATTGTATTTCAGAAGGATTCCCCACACAGAGTACGCTACTGCAGAGATAAGACCCATATAAAGCAGAAGGACATATGCGGAGAAATAATGGGGAAGATTGATTCTTCCACCAAGGACAAGACCAACTGCCATCATCACGAAGCCACCCAGCAGGAACTGATAGCCGCTGAGCATGACAACGCTGAATTTCGTGGAATACTTCTTTGAGAGGATTCCTGATACAGCAAGGCTTATGGAGGCAAGAAGCACAAGTCCTTCTCCATTGAGGGCAAAATGGAATGATGCGCCTCCCTCAAGAGAGACATTCATCACGACAACACCAATAAGTCCCATGATGCAGCCTATGATCTTCGATGGCGTGAGCTTCTCGAATCTGAAAAGAAGGCTTGCAAGAAGGATTGAGAAAAAGCCGGAGGTTCCTGAGAGAATGGTTCCTGTCACACCGCTTGTGTGGGCAAGTCCGACATAGAAACAGAAATACTGGAACATTGTCTGGGCAAAGCTCAGCTTGAAGATCGAGGGAAATGAGCCTTTCTCCGGCTTGATGAAATGCCCTGCAAGAAGCGACTGGATCAGAATCACAAGGATTCCAGCAAGGAAGAACCTTATTCCTGCGAAGAGAATGATGGATATCGTATCAGATGATGCGATTCCGAACATTTCATAACCGATCTTGATCGCTGGTGTCGCGCTTCCCCAGAGAAAGCAGCTGAGCATCGCAAGCAGGAATACAGCAGGAAGCTGCGTAAGTTTGCTTTTTTCCATCATGAACCTTCCGATAATCAAAGTAAAAGGCCGGTCGTCCCGGCTTGAATGGAGGATACTCGGTTGACTTCTATTAGTCAACATGCATCCGATTCCATCAGAATGCAATGGTTAGGTATTATAATCATCATATGAAGATTGGACACATTGCAATGTATGTAACTGATCTGGAAAAAGCGAAGGATTTCTTCTGCAGATATTTCAAAGCCACAGCGAATGACTGCTATCATAACCCGAGAACGGATTTCCGATCCTATTTCCTCTCATTTGATGATGGAGCCTCCCTTGAGATCATGACCAGACCTGATATGAAGGATGATCCCAAATCCATGGCCAGAACAGGATTTGCCCATATAGCATTCTCCGTTGGCAGCGAAAAGAAGGTCGATGAGCTTACTGCTATCCTTCAAAAGGATGGATACAGGGTAATAAGCGGTCCGCGGATAACCGGGGATGGCTATTATGAGAGCTGCATAGCCGACATGGAAGGGAACCAGATCGAACTGACAGTATGATGGCTCTGGTACAGAAACGGTACACAGAAAGCTCCGTGAAAAGGAAAACTCCTTACATTGTAAGGAGCCAGTAAGATGGAGGATACAAGGATTGAACTTGTGACATCTTGCTTGTAAGGCAAGCGCTCTCCCGCTGAGCTAATCCTCCGGACTAGGCTACATTAGCATAGTTGGAATCTTCTTGCAAGTACTATCCGATTATATTCCAGCTGAAAACAGAAGGAAGGCAGCCCAAGGCCCGCAGAGAACCTCAGGCTTCTAAGATTCAGATATGCTTGCCGATTATTGCTTCAGCCCTATCAACAATCATGCTTACGATCTCTTCCGGCGATCTTGAATCAGTTTCGATCACAAGATCAGCAACTGTCTCCGGGGTTGTATTATCTATACCGTAGATCTTCTGATATCTTGCGCTGTCATTCATATCACGGCGTATTGTCTCAGAGTAGCGCTCATCAAATGTACCACCTTCCCTTTTCTGGATTCTTCTTGCCCTTGTCTCCGGGGAGGCAGTCAGATAAACCTTCAGATCAGCTTTCTCAAGCATCCAGATCGCAAGACGGGAACCAAGAACGCAGTCAGGAACAGCCATAGCCATCTCAACCTGTCTTCTGTCAAGTTCCTTGTCGATCTCAAAGTCCTTCTCTGCCATACGGCAGAATTCCCAGAAATCAACACCTCTTTCTTTCGCCATCTGCCGGAATGTGAAGTTGATCATAGGAAAGCCAAGGCGCTCAGACACAAGCTTTGTCACAGTGGTGTTACCACAGCCGCTTCTAGATGATATTGCTATTCTCATTATTCGATATTCCTCACCTGCTCCCTTATATTCTCGATATTATCCTTCATGCTGACAACTAGCAGGTTGATCTCAGCAAGCTGGCTCTTGGATGCGATCGTATTGCACTCTCTCTGCATCTCCTGGCATAGGAAATCAAGCCTCTTTCCGCATGGTCCGGAGGACTCGAGGAGCTTGTTGTACTCTGCGATGTGCACTCCCAGTCTTGATATCTCCTCATTGATCGAGTATCTGACAAGAATCGCGCCAAGCTCCGACATGAAATCCATGCTGCCGGCTTTCTCGCCGGTGAGCGCAAGATACTTCTCCTCCAGAAGGGTCCTGTAATGCTCTTCAAGCTCACCGCTTTTCCTTTCAATCAGCAGACGGGATGCCGCGAATTCATTCCCAAGCCTCTCAAGATCCTTCTTCGTGCCCTCTCCTTCCCTGTCCTTCTCAGCAGAGAGCATCTGAAGAGCTTCCCCAAGGGCTTTCTCCAGACCTTCCCTGTAGATCTCAGATGATCCAGAGCGGTCAGAAGTCAGAATCCCGTCGACAGAGAGGTAGTCTGAAAGGTTGATAGCGCATCCAGATGCCTCTGCTATGGTCCTGAATGCATTGCTGTATGCCTCAACCAGTCCGTGATCAATTATAAGAGAGATATCGGAGCGGAGGACCTTGAGTCTCACAGAGACCTCAACGTGCCCGCGGTTCGCCACCTTCTTCACCTCTCCATCGATATAGCTTTCATACGGTGACAGCTGTGATGAGATATTCTTTATCACATCCAGATAGCGGTTGTTATAGCTCTTTATATCGCATTCGATGATATAATCATCAGAGCGCCACACGCCATGGCCATAGCCTGTCATGCTTCTCATTCTTTGCCTCCCGCTTTCAGCATCAATATGCTTTCATCTTTGAATCCTGCTCCATGGATAAGCTCCAGAGCCCTTTCCATACTCTCCTCCATGAAGACCGATGAAAGTGATTTGGGAACAGGGGAGAATACCAGATTCTCAGCCAGTCTGAGAAAGGCCCTGAACTCAGGAATGCTTTTTCTTCCGATTATGACAAGGTATCCAGCATCGGAAAATGAAGCTATCCATTTCCTTGGCGATCTAAGGACTTCCTGTGACGGAATGAAAATGATTCCAGCATTCCTGCTCTCCCTGATTCTTCTCTTCACATCATCCGGAGAGGATACGGCCTCTGCTTCAAGGCCATTGATGCCAAATGAAAATGAGGGCGTACCAAAGTACTCCCTCATCTCATCGCTCTCCCTCTTCTTCCTGAAGAATGCCATATTACTTGGAGAGCTTGGAATTGCATTCCTTGCAGATCTTGACCTTGTTTCCGTCAATCTCCTTCTCATAAAGGCACTTGATAGCTGTTCTGCCACAGACTGGGCAAGTTGCTCTGCCATTGTTGAACTGATCGCGGATACCGGTTCCTCTATGTGCTTTGGACATATCATTCTCCTTGAATAGAACTTTCCCAAAGACTATAGCGCATGAATGCGCTCAGGTCAACATCATGGATTGTCCTTATGCGGTTCCGCAGTCTCTGCCGGATCATGCACCACAGCATCCTCCGCACTTTGCTTTGCCTTCTCTCTTTCAATTCCGTTGGCCTTCTTCTCCTTCTCCTTAAGAACTCTGTCTTCAGGCTTATGTACCAGGAGGATGACAAATACGGCCATTGATAGAAGCCCGGCATCAAAGAGAAGACGGCCGGCTTCCGTAAAAGGGACACCCGACACGCTCTGGCTTGACCATACGGCTCTGTATGAGTATGAGAAATGGCCATTCCCATAGCTGTATACCGTGCTGTGGGGCACGTTCAGATATATACCATAGGAAACAAGTCCTATACCTGCAATCAGCAGAATAATCGAGATGACAAGCATTGCTATCGCGCTCTTTCTCATTTCCGACCTCCAGAACAGAAGATAGCACTTTCTCAGCTGAAAATGGCAAACATCACACAATCTGCACAGAACTGCACATTATCGCCTTATTGCATGGATGGAAACCACATCATCAAGATCAGGAACATGATCTTTTTCTACTGCACGGATATCGAAGCCGATCATCGAAAGAGCTTTCATCACATCATCAGGCATATACCGTTTGAAGAAGACATCCTCATCCATTGAGTACCAGGACTGCTGCTTTTTCTTAGGGGAGAGCTCATACTTCATCGTCGCAGGAAATGAAAGATAGAGATTCCCTCCAGCTGAAAGCGAATCCGATAGATTGAAAAGGTATGGCGTAAGCTCCCTTGTATCCAGACACTGCATGTAAAGAACAGAGACCGCTATATCAAATCCTGATCCGATATACTCAGCAGGATTTCCTTCGATTGCAATGAGCCCGGGCTCTTCCTCCATGGCAGCATCAAGATGGGCTTTGTTCTCCGATACTGCTGTTATCGTAGCCTCCGGATACAGCGTCCTGTAAAGCGGAGAAAGGAATGCGGAAGCAGAGCCTGAAAGCAGGGCTGAAGAAGCTTTTTCCCTCATACAGGGAATCTCACCTGCATATCTGAAAAGCACCGCATTATCCATCATCCATAGTCCAAGCGGATCTTTCAAAGCGTTTCCCTCCAATAAGGACAGATGTCCTCGTACTCACCATCCGGCATCCGGAATCCCTTCTCAATGATGCCAAGCGGATGGAATCCAAGCTCCTCATAGAGCTTCCTTGCCGCTGTATTCGTCCTCACGACAGCATTGAACTGAAGGATCCTGAAACCAAGATCCCCTGCCGCTTTCAACGAATCAAGCACAAGGGCCCTCCCGATATGCTCTCCCCTGGAGCATGATGATACGGCATAGCTTGAATTGGCTATATGTCCGCATCTTCCGATGTTGTTAGGATGGAGAACATAAAGTCCCCTTACCTTTCCTTCGACTACAGCAACAGCGCTTCTTGACTGCGATGAGAAGAAGGAGAATCCTGTCTCTTCATCAAGAGTCTCCTCCTGAGGAAAGGCATCGCCCTCTCTTACGATCTCATTCCAGATATCGATCATCGCCGGTATATCGTTCCTGCAGAATTGTCTTATCTCCATAGCTATCTGTCCGAAAGTGCATTCACAGCAATACGCATGATGCGTGATGTGATGCGCTCTATTGATTCATCTTCCAGAAATGATACGCCTTCCATATCAAGTCCGGCGGCCCAGTTGATCGAGAAGGCAACAGCAGCATTCGGAATACCAGCCTCCATTAAAAGCTCCGCTTCGGTAGCAAGCGTCATCCCGACTACATCAGCTCCAAGACGGCGGTAGGCATCGATCTCTGCCGCAGTCTCAAGCCTTGGACCTTGGGTTGTCACATAGATTGTCTCATAGCCCATCGGACAGCCTTCTTTTATAGCCTCCATGGTAAATCGGCCTTTCAGAATGCTGTCGAAGGGATTGATCATCGGAGTGTGCACAACGGAATCGGTGAAGAAAGTATTCCCCCTTCCATATGTGAAATCAATGAAATCCTTCACAAGCCCGAAAGCTGAAGGAACAAGCTTCCTCGTTATGGAACCGACTGCATATATTGATATGACACCATCGACTCCGAGAATCCTCAATAGATCTATATTTGCCCTGTAGTTGATCCTATGAGGAGCTGTCCTGTGCCCTGGAAGATGCCTTGGGAGGAATACTATACCATTGTGCTCAGCATAATACGCATCTCCGAATCGTGTTTCTTTCATGATGATCCCTTCATTGAATCGTGGATCTTTCTCTATTCCTGTTCCTGCGATTATAGCTTTCAGAGTACACCATCCTTTGTTATTATCCCGGAAACAAGTTCCGGAGGTATTATATCGAATGAAGGATAAAGCGCCACCGCATTCTCATCTGCAATGGCTCTTTCCCCGATATTCTTCACATCTTTCCCATTCCGCTCTTCCATCACGATATCCGCCTTTGTCCTGCTCTCATCAAAAGAGAGCGAGAATGCATAATAAGGTATATGGTAATAGTATGCAGATACCGCATCAGAGAGCGTTCCGACCTTATTGACGATAGTCCTGTCCAAAAGAGCGAGATCTGAAGCTGTCATGACTTTCGTCACCCTGCCCTCTGCCATGAAATGGGCATTCATAGCATCTGTGATGAGAAAGCACTTGATTCCAAGCGCTCTCAACGAAGGCTCGGTAAGCCTTGCACCCTGAAGATAAGGCCTTGTCTCAGGAACGAAGACGCTTACGTCCTTGCCGCTTCTTGCAGCTTTCAGCACAGAAAGCATGAATGTATGCTCCGGAAAGCATCTTGTCAGGATTCCATCTCCATCCTGTATGATTCCTGCCCCTATATCCGATACAGCATCATAAAGATCATCATAGTATGCAAAGGCATCATCGATAAGCACCTCAAAGTCCCTTCCTTTCCTATAATCTGCCAGAAGAGCTTTCAGCGTACGGGCCATTGTGGTATTAGTCGGTCTGCTTGAGGAAAGAAGCGATGCCGCATAATCAAGATCCTCTCCCCGCCTATATGCTAACCTCATAGCGTTGAGAGCTGTTTCCAGCGGTCCACCGCCCTGTGTAACCATTTCCCTGATAGCAGCTGCGGCTTCCTCAGTGCTCCTGCAGCAGACTTCCTCGTGCACGAATGGAAGCTTCCTTCTGTCAGTGACGAGAAGAGCATCTCCATCTATTCTGGAAATCCAGTCATGCTTCAGGAACGGAGGGTAAAGGGAATCAGCGGGCATCCCAGAATCCAATATGGTCGTGGACAATCTTCTCAAGAAGCTCCTTATCCTCAGTTGGACCAAGGATCTCTATCGATTTCTGCCCATACTTCACAACCTCGCGGGATGACAGCGAGAATGTGGGGTTCTCCTCATTGCTTCCGGTATAAGCCAGAAGAGCCTCTTCCGTTGCCCCGAATACAAGTCGTCCGACATTCGTCCAATAAAGAGCACCTGTACACATGCAGCATGGCTCGAAATTCGAGTATAATGTGCAGCTCTGGAGCTCCTCCGGGCTGTATTTCCTGGCAGCTTTCAGAAGCAGCAGGGTCTCTGCATGGTAAGCGCTGCCGCCCTGTATGAATTCATTCCCCTGCTCCATGAGGATATTCCCGTCCTTATCTGCAAGCAGCGCACCGAACGGGTGGTTTCCCTTCTCCATTGCCTCATGGGCAATCCTGACGCATTCCAGAAGAAGCGCCTTATCCTTTTCATTCATTCCGTCCATACGTGCATGATAGCACATTCACGCAATCTACATGAGCTTTTGTTGACCCATACAGCGATAAATCGTAGATTACTCTAAGAACATGAAAGGATGGTTTTTATGAACGGAATCAAAAGGATATCTATTCTTGCCATGGTTCTTCTCATGATGTTTGCTCTACCTGCAGAGGGCATGAAGGAACAGGCAGAGGATGAGACACTTGTGAAAGTGCTCTCTGTCGAGATGGATGATAATGGGAATTACATGATCACTTCCATGAAAGAGGGAGGTGACACTGCTATATATATCGTAGGGCCTGATACAGTAGTCGAAGGCTACAGCGCTGAGAATCTTTCAGAAGGCGATTTCATCATGGTAAAGGATAAAGGAATCGCCACGATGAGCATTCCGCCTCAGATCCCGGCAACAGCAGTAAGATATGTCACGCCTGCTGTCAAGAACGGACTGATCGCAGCGGATTTCTCCGCACCGGTATCGCTTCCTGGTCTTATCGTGCAGATTGCAGATGTTGACAGGGAAGACCTGGATTCAGCATTCAGTTACTCCTATGGATACATGTCCATGAATTCCCTCAAGTCCCAGGGACTCTATCCGCATGCAGGATACTTTGCGCGCGGAATCATGGATGCCGCAGCATACGGAGAGGCTGAACCGTTGATGACAACAGAAGCCATGAATGAGGCACTGACCTATTTCATCGACAACTATATCAGCCAGGGCGTGCAGACGGACTATGGCACAGTCTATTCGACGGCAGAGGAGATCAATGCACTAGCTGTTCCTTCCACAGATGAGGACAAGTTCGCATACGGCTATGGATACTTCATCACGCTCAATCTGATGATGAGCGGCATACAGGTGAAAGGACCGGAGTTCGCAGATGGTGCCCTTTCTTCGCTTTATGGTGCATCTGCTACATTCACAGAAGAAGAGATGAACGGGTTCATCACAGAATATGCTAAGAAGATGCAGGCCGAGTATGAGGCATTCGTGAAAGAGCTTGCAGAGAAGAATCTGGCAGCTGCGGATTCATTCCTTGCGGATAACAGCTCTAAGGAGGGAATCATAGTTCTTGATTCAGGGGTACAGCTTGAGTACATCCTTGATGATGAGTCAAGCACAGCAAAACCGGCTGCAGACAGCAATGTCGTCGTTGACTATAAGCTCACGCTCATGGATGGAACTGTAATGGATCAGGGAACTGATGTTGAATTCAATCTCCAGAATCTCATCCCAGGATTCTCAGAGGCAACGATGCAGATGACCCCCGGCGATTCAATCAGAGCTTATATCCCGCCAGCACAGGGTTATGGGGAGATGGGAACCGGGAATATCGAGCCCAACTCGCTTCTGATCTTCGACATCACGCTGAAGGAAATAAAATGAGGATAGGAAAGCCCGCCAATGAGCGGGCTTTCTTCATCTCACTCCTTTCAGATTCATCTTCCGACTGATTTAAGGAATCTCATCAGATTATCGACAGTCCTGTAAAGATCTTCCTTCGCCCTTGGCTTCTGCTCTTTATACGGTGCGGCGATGCTGTTGATGCTGAAAAATTATGAGATAAGTTCAATAATTCTTCTATTTTGACCATTAATCGCTTATTCTCATTCTTTAAGAGGAACTGATGAAAAAGATTTTAATCTCAGCTCTTATTTTCGTCGTCATGCTCACAGCATGTAATCCAAACGGGGGGGGGTATTAATCTCCCTGAAGGCACTCCAGAGGTGAATGGAACAATCTCGGAATTCAAAGCCTGGATGGAAGAGAATGCCGGAGAACCTGTTTCCGACATCGAAGTTGCAGACCAGATTGTTTCCGTTGTGCAGCGATGCATATCAGCAGAACAGCCTGATATGATGGATAATCCAGATTCTCTCGGAAAGACTTTTGTTTTCGAAGGCATGGATATTGACCTCAGCGGTGTTGTCTGCGCTTACTATGGCAACGCAACTCTCAGCAGCACTGGGACAAGGGTTGATGTAAACGGCCGTATTAAGATGGGGGAGTTCGTTCTTGATATCAGAGGATATTTATCCCAGAACGGGAATAACCTGAATATCGGAGGCAAGAACTTCAAGTACTAAGAGATACGGTTTTTTGCGATAATCTTAGCACAAACGATTGAAGGCACCGGAAAAATAGGTAATATGATATTCTTTCCGGTGCTTTGTAATATCTTATTATTGATAATATCGATATTGATTACATAGCATTATTAGCTTATTCAGAATATAAATTAATAAATTATAATATTGGTATTGTTACGTAATGAAAGCATACCACATGTCTGCAATATTATGTATAGAGGTGTAGAGACCTATGAATGCATCAGAAAATGAATCGCACAGCTTTGAAATGAACCGGAAGAGCATACATGATGCCACGCTTTACCGCCTCATCCCCTGAGTATATCAGAAAGCAGCCTTCGGAGAGACGGAATACAGAGGAAGAGACAGATACGACCTCCTCCCCTTCAAGCACTATCTCCATTACACGCTTTCCTTCGAATAAACCGCTTTCGAATCCTTTATCAGATGATAAAGCCTCGTCGATTATATACTTCACATCCGATTTCTCAGGTGTATCATAGCGCCCTGGAAGCTGATTATAAGGAAGCGACCGGTCCATTACAGAGATGATTGTATTGATCTCAGGAAATGGGCCTGTATAGCTCTCAAGATACGACAGAGTATCATAGACGATCATATCGTACCCTGTGACTCTTTCTTGTGCTTTCTGACAATTTCCGTAAACTCGACAATCTGATCAACGCACCCATCAATCCCAAGCATCGAGGAATCAAGTGAAAGGCTGTATGTACGGCACATGCCCCACTTCTGATCAGAGTAATAGTTATAGAAGTTCGCTCTGCTCTTGTCATTCTTCAGGCATACATCCTCTGCTTTATCAGGATTGATCCCATAGCACTCCACAGCTCTCTTTACCCTTGCCTCAAGAGGGGCATGGATGAATACAGATATCAGATCCTTGTTTCCTTTGAGGATATAATCCGCACAGCGTCCGATGATGATACAGGACTCCTTGGAAGCAATCTTCCTTATTGTATTGGACTGGATGAGGAAAAGCTGGTCATTGAGCGGCATCTCATTGAACCCCAGAGTACCGGAGGACATTGGATAGTTTCCCATCACCAGCGAATATAGAAGAGACGAAGCAGGTTTTTCATCCACATTCTGAAACAGCGCCTCTGAGAAACCGCTGTCCTTTGCAGCAAGGGTCAGAAGTTCCTTATCGTAATACGGTATCCCGAGCTTCGCGGAAAGAGCCTTGCCGACCTGCCTTCCCCCTGAACCGAACTGACGACCGATTGTATAGATTACTTTATCTGCCATAACACGCCTCCTATGCATATTATAAACCTATCAAGGAGGCAATTGCACGTAAAATCAGATATGCTCCACAAGGTGCTGTATAAGAATTCTGAGCCCCATCACAATAAGGACGATACCTCCTGCAGCTTCTGCTCTGGAGCTATTCTTTCCACCGATGAAGGAACCTGCGCGGACACCGATTGTACTCAGGATGAATGTTGTTATACCAATGAAGACAACTGCCTGGATTATATCCACACCCGCTGCAGCCATCGCAACCCCGGATGCGAGTGCATCGATGCTCGTTGCTATTGCAAGAGGCAGCATTGCTCCGAACCCTACTGATGGATCGCCAGCCTCTTCCTCCCCCTTGAAAGCTTCACGGACCATATTAGCACCGATTCCCGCAAGGAGAATGAATGCTATCCAGTGATCAATGATGCTGATATACCTTTCGAACTGGACCCCGAGGAAAAACCCGATAAGAGGCATCATGGCCTGGAAGATTCCAAACCACAGGCCAACGGTAAGAGCACTGCCTATCTTTGCCTTTCCCATGGAAAGACCTTTGCAGACAGACACTGCAAACGCATCCATGCTGAGGGCAACAGCAAGGATGAATGTTTCAATGATTCCCATAACCAACCACCATGAAAAAGAGGGCCGGAGCCCTCTTTATAAGACTACTCAGCTTTATTGACGCTTGCTGCAAGCGCATCCGCAAGAGCTGCAAGCTGTTCTCTCTCTCCATCCTTGACCGATGACTTGATAGATACAGAAGGCTCAAGGATCCTGATGTTCTTCATCGAAGAAAGGAGGTCTGTCATCTTCTTTCCTGCAGAAAGTGCCCATGTGCCATTCTCTATCACAGCTGCATCCCTGTTCTGGAAAGCATGGGCTTTCAGATCAAGAAGAAGCGTCTCCATCTTCGGGAAGATCTCCGCATTATATGTCGGAGAAGCAAAGACAATTGTGCTGTACCTGAAGCACTCCGAGACAAGCACGGAGCAATCTGTCTTCGAGGCATCATACATATGGATATTCCTTATGCCTTTCTCTGCACACATCGAGGCAAGAAGATCCATGGCAGAAGCAGTATTCCCGTAGATTGAAGAATAGACAAGAAGAAGGCCCTTGTCCTCGGGAACATAGGAAGCCCATGTAGTGTATTTTCCAATGAAGTATCCAAGATCCTTTCTCCAGATCGGACCATGAAGTGGAAGAATCATCTTGATTGGAAGTGCGGATGCTTTCTTAAGCGTATTCATAACCTGCACTCCGTACTTTCCAACAATATTGATATAATACCTTCTTGCATCATCAAGCCACTCTCTGTCGAACTCTACTTCATCAGCATACAGATTGCCGCTCAGTGCTCCGAAAGTCCCGAAAGCATCTGCAGAATAAAGATATCCATCAGTTGTATCGAACGAGACCATGACCTCCGGCCAGTGGACCATCGGTGCGAACGCAAAGACGAAATTGTGCTTGCCTGTCGAGAGTGAGTCCCCGTCTTTCACAACATGGGCACAGCTATCAACATCAAATGAATAGAACTGCTTGATCATCTGCATTGTCTTCACATTTCCTACGATCTTAAGCTCAGGATAGCGGATGACAAGCTCTGCTATGACAGAACAGTGATCAGGTTCCATATGATTTACAATCAGGTAATCAAGTTTTCTTCCTGCAAGAACTGCCTCGACATTATCAAGGAACTCCCTGGAAACAGAGTGATCCACAGTATCAAGAAGGACAGTCTTCTCATCGAGCACGAGATAAGAGTTATAGCTGACTCCACGCTCTATAGGATAAATATTCTCAAAAAGCGCGAGACGCCTGTCACTGGCGCCTACATAGAATACATCATCATTGATCTTTCTGAAGTTATGCATAATTAGTCTCCGGAATGAGAGTTTATATTAACTCGCAATTTGCTACAAGAAGGATAATTATATACAACCTTCTTTCATCTAAAATGATAATTTTCATGAAATATCACTACAGTTTTATTGACATATATTCATTTGTGAAGTATTCTTCTGATTGCTAAGGGTATCCTCCCACAAGCGCCCCAGATACAGTGCAAGGTGTCTGGGGATTTTTCATCGTCTTTTAATTTTACGTAATATTATGAATATTGAATATCAATATCGTATATATAATGTATATATTTATTATATATATAATATCAAATCTGTTAAAAAATATAAAAATCTACGCTCTATTCATTTAATCTCTTACATAATAGATAATCAAATAAGTGATTTTCAAAATGTATTCCAATAAATATGAATACGATAATGATCTTTTTATGTACAACTATCCATAAAATCAATGAAAAAAGATCATCATATCACATGCATATTGCAGCAGAATATTATTAATACGAAATGATATTCATATCAATCATGATTCCTTGAATATTGCTGTAATCGTATTCTGATATTCCACCTGCAGAATTTGATACAGATACAACCTGATAACTCAATGAGAAGTGAACTTGAAATAATGATCTTAAGACATAGGCCCTACCTTACGGCAGTACAGCATGAACAAGGAAATGAACAAAGTGATGAAAGCATACATGACGGCTCTCAGGCAAACCTGCGTGGTTCTGGCAAATAGCCTTGAATCATGTCCGCTTACAATTCTCATGCTATGTGACTAAGGCTACCATCCATAGATCTGAACTTCATCAAGCATTCCATTGAATGCACTGATTGACTGCTTTTACCTTCCATCAAATAAACAGTCAGCTCTCCACTTATTGATTCTTTGTTTTCTCTTGCTGCCATCGGTATCTCATTATTAACACTTATTCAAATAACTCATTCTTATGAATGTTCAGAAATTCCCTCATACAGCACCGAAGAAAAGAATGAATCGGAATTCTCTAGAATCCTTTCCAAGTCAATGAAAACGGCAGCATAAAACACTATGGATACAGCTGGAAGAATATAGGTATGCTTTGATTTCAGAAATCCTGATTGTACATTATCCGCAAATTCCTAAGCTGTATTCATTCTTTCCTTATAAATTAATTATTATAATTATTATTCTAAAAACGGAATGATAAATAAAATTATAAATTCTGAAATACTTTTTGCATTATGTTCTTCCAAATAGGAAAAAGGAGGAGTATCATCTGGCAGGAGGAATCCGATGAACAACACACTCATAGCTTACTTCTCCAGGAATGGAGAGAATTTCAATGTAGGGAATGTCGAGAAAGGAAGCGGAGCAATACTTGCGGAGATGATCGCAGAGCTCATGCACTCAGAAAAATATGAGATATGCACTATTGACGGCTATCCCGAAGAACTTGAGGAATGCAACAGAATTGCAAGAAAAGAAGCAGAGGAGAATGCAAGACCTGAGCTCAGGAATTCCGTGCCTGATATCCATGGGATAACAGATCTCGTGCTTGTGTATCCGAACTGGTGGGGTGATTTTCCGATGGCAGTTTACTCTTTTCTTGACAGCATCAGAACAGATGGTCTGAATATCTATCCGGTATGCACCCACGAGGACAATGGGCTTGCTATGACAGAAAGAATGCTTAAGCAGGCATATCCTAATGCAAATGTCATGAAGGGAATCGCAATCCGCGGATCTATTGTACAGAACGACAGAAATCATACCAGAGAAATATTAATCAAGTATTTAACAGGTCATAATCTGATATAAACATGATATAATTTTTATAAATAAAATTATTATTTATGATTTTATTATTGATCGTTTTTATCTGAGAATTCAGAATTCAGATAGCAATCAAATAGCATAGCCATCCAGAATCTCTGAGGATGGCTATTGCTTTATATTGTTCCTCCATCTGTTATCAATGGAAGCGATGAAGAAGTTCTACCTGTCAGATAGTAGATTGTATAGCAGTTCTGAGCAAGGTTTATCTTCTCTCTAGCCAGATCAATTCCACACTGAAGGCTTTCAAGCTCGTTATTGAGGATATCGCTTTTTGAAGATGCGCCGGCTTTGAACCTGAGATTCTCACGCTCTGCCTTTAAAGCTGCGTTCTCTAACTTCATATTCTGGTATTCGATCTTAGCTCTTGAAAGCTGGGCACTTGTGTATGCATCAATTACATTTGTTGTCAGAGTCTCAACTGCGCTGTCGGTATCGATATCATTTGATCGTATCCGGCTCTCCGCACGCTTTGCATTGTTGAGTATCTTTCCTCCATCCCAGAGTGTTGTCTTGAACGCAACTGTCACATTCAGCCCCCAGTCATCTTCCCCTGACCATCCCTTCTCAATCAAAGGAAACCTTGTTCCGCCGTAATTGAGAGAAAGCTGGAGACCAAGATCTGGAATGCCATACATCGATGCATCGGCAATCTTCTTAGCATACTCCATTGCCTCGCCGGACTTCCCTAGCATCTTCAGCATAGGTGAGGAAGGAGCTGTCGCAAGCGCCACTAGAGACTCTGGAGAAGAAGAGAGAATGGCATCAAACTCCGATTCATCGACTTCGTAGACAATCTCATCCTGCTCAAGGTCAGGAATACCGGTAAGGACTCTCAGTCCATCGATAAGCATTGCCTTCTGCTTCTCAATCTCTTTCAGGGAGACAGTTGCCTCCCCTGCCTGGATCTTTGCATCAAGCACATCCTCCTCAAGCATCATGCCCTCCTCTCCTCCCTTCTCGGCAAGAGAGACAAGCTCTTCGGATGCAGCTATGATCCTGTTCAGGAAATCCTCGATCTCACTAATATATGAAAGCGCTGCGAGCTTTGCCTTAAGCTCTGTGATGAGCTGATTGGCAAGATCATCCCTCTGCATCGTTTTTGCGCTTTCAACTGACTTGAATAGATTTACGGAGTTTGTGATCTTGCCCCAGGTAATCAGCGGCTGGGTAATCGAGATTGATGCATTGTAGAATGCAGGGCCGATACCATCGAAAAGAGTCAGATCATAACTCTGGGGAAGCGGGGACAGTCCCATCTGCAGAAGGATATCATTAGTGTTTATCGTGATATCATCGATGATGGGGTTTGCCATATACATGCCCATGAGCATAAGCTCTATTGTCGGCTGATACCCTGCCTCTGCATCCTTCCTGTCCAGATGCGCCTGGAAAAGCTCTTCGTCAGCCTTCCTTATTTTAGTGTTATTCGCATACATGGACTGGACAAGATCATTGAATCCATATCTATTCCCATCTTCTGCAAATACAGGTGATAAAAGGAATAGAATAATAGTAATGATCAATAACAAACGCTTCATCAGACAGTTTCCTCTGCTTTCTCCGCCTTGGTAAGAGAAATATCCATAACTGCTCCGCTTTCTGAAGAGCATGTCCCTGATTCAATGACAGATGATGAGGGCAGATACCCATCCGCTACTGCAAGAAGATAGTACATAGGACTTGTCTCACCATCCCACATAACCTTCATGCTGTATTTTCCATTGGAAGCGGAAAGCACATGGCCATGATACTTTCCTGGAGTGAAGTCATCGGCATATCCTTCTGGATCGATAGAGGAAAGCCCACGCGCGTTGTCAGCAGCTTTGTTGAAGGTATCGGCATCTGTATAGACATATACATCTGCATCTTCAAGAGCACCATCGGAAGAGGATACGGTACCGCTTATCTTAGATCCTGATGTATAAATCTGCTCAAGAGAGGAGATACGGATGGAGGCAGGAGCGCCAGCACCTGCTGAGACAGTGACATACGTTCTTGCAGGGACATAGCCATCTTTAAGGACAAGAACATAGAAATCACGGACATCATGATCCTTGTCATAAGCAGGAGAAGATGTTTCCCAGACAACCCGGATCGCATTGATGATACCTTCACTTGAGTATCCCCAGATCGTACTGCGATTAGGCATATCCTGATACGAACCTCTCTCACAGGCATCCATCGCAGCATTGTAATCTGAATCACGGATACTCTCAGAGTCATAGATCAGGATTCTTGCACCATCGATAGGCTGTCCATCCTCTCCGTTTATCTCTCCTGTGATCTGTCCATTCACATATGCGCTGAACACATATGAGCATGATGCTGCGGAAAAAAGCACCATGACAGCAAGCAAAGCAAAGCAGATCTTCTTCATCTATCTCACCTCCAGTCCTTTCCTTCTCATGAATTTTCTTATGCGATGCCTCTCCAGCACAAAATAGAGAACAGGCATCAGGAACAGCGTTATGAATGTACTAGTCGTAAGACCACCCATGATAACCTGTCCAAGAGGAGCGTAGACCTCTGCGCCCTCTCCCGTTGCTATAGCCATAGGTATGACACCCAGTATTGTTGTCAAAGAGCTCATCAGGATCGGCCTGAGACGGGAAGATGTCCCATCCCTGACATTGTCCTTGAGGTGCCTGATCTCATCATCGAATGACATGAAACCGATAAGGACCCTGTCCGCATCGTCGACTTCGATGGACGCGGCTGAAGCGGCATCAAGCCGGTCCTTCCTCTCTAGCTGATTGATATAGTCGACCATGATGATTCCATTGTTCACGACCATTCCTGCAAGAGAGATGATTCCCATTATGGAAACCATATTCATAGATGAGCCGAAGACGGCAAGCGATACTACGACACCGATAACACAGAATGGAACTGTGAGCATAATCATGAATGGCTGATCAAAGCGCTCGTAGATGAGGACTATGACCATATAGACAAGGAAGAGAGCGATTATAAGAGCCTGCATGACCGGCCCCATGGATTCAGCCATGAGCTCTCCTATGCCTCCGGCTTTTGTAGAAATCCCATCCGGCAGAGGATTATCCATAAGGTACTGATCCACACGCCGTGTGACCCCGGTTGTCGATTCGCCTGTAAGCTGGGCGTTGATCGTTATCGTATTTGCTCTGTCTGAGTGGTTGATGGAAGACAGAGCCTTTTCCTCTGTAAGATCGGCAAGCTGGGCAAATTCCACCGTTGATCCGGCTTGTGTCTTTATCCTGAGAGATGAAAGCAAAGCCTCATCAACAGGTCTTTCAGATGCATCGGATGTCAGATTGATCGAATAGCGTTCATTCGTAGCGCTATCATGGAAGGTTCCTGTCTCAACTCCATTGAAGAGTATCGCGGAGGACATCGCCGCCTCATATGCAGGGATTCCAAGCGACGACATATATTCATAGGATGCGTCTATCACAGATGTCCTTGCATCATAGGATGAGTTCACTGACGCTGAGATGACCTCAGGATCCGTAAGCAGGAAATTGCGTATGCGGTCAGCTTCTCTGTAAAGAATCCCGCTGTCGTTTCCGACAAGCGTCAGGCCGTATCCGCCACCACCTGAAATATATCCGACAAGGTAATCAAAACCTCCGTTCTTCACATTGATCTTCGCATCAGGAATGGCAGCTGAAAGCCTGTACTGCATATCCAGGATGATGTCATGGATATCCCTCTCCCTTTCAGCGACAGGAACAAGCACAGCATGTATACCGCCCTGGTTCTTTGTTGCGGAGAACGAGAAAACCTCGATTGACTTTCCTGAGAATACGACATCGGTCTTCAGCTCCGGGACATTCTCTACAAGGATCCTCTCTGCCTCCTGCATGACCTTTTCCGTCTGCTCTGCTGTATAGCCATACGGAAGCTCGATGCTTATATAGAAGTCATTGTTATCTGTCGATGGTATGAATGCAAAACCGAGCTGGGTCAGTGAATAGATCGTGACACCGAAGATCAGGAAAGCGATTATTATGAAGAATGGCGTATGCTCAAGGCACGATGCAAGAGCCCGTTTATACACCTTCTCAAGCTTGTTTATCCCACGTACGAACAGAAGCTCTTTCTTCGGCTTCCTTGATCCGTCTTCTCTCAGGATCTTCTTCATCAGATATGGGACGAATACGATAGCGACAAGGAGGGATGAGAAGATCGCAAACATGAATGTGATCGATACATCATGCAGAATCTGACCGACCATGCCTGAAAGCATGGCAAGCGGAATGAATACGACAACAGTTGTGAGATTCGATCCGATAACCGATTTATCTACAATGCCGGTTCCATGGAAAATCGACTGGGTCACGCTGTACAGGGCCTTCCCGTCCTTCTCCTGCTGGTAGAACCTGTAGACCTGATCAAGAACGACGATGGAAGCATCGACTATCGACCCCAGTGCCACGACAATTCCCGAGATGGACATGAGATTCACGGAAATCCCTGCAATCTTCATTACTATGAATGTGAAAAAGCAGGAAAGAGGAATCGAAAGGCCTATGATGAATGTGGCCCTGAGGTCATTCAGGAAGACAAAGATGACCAGAATAGCGATGATGACACCCATTATGCCTGATTCAATGACATTCTTAAGCGAGGATGTGACTATCTGGGAATCATCGCTGATCATGCTGAAGCTGAGGGCTCCATTGGTATCACACTCTGCCTTGGCAAGGATTTCCTTGATGCTGTCGGTAATCTGCACAGTATTGCCATCGGATCTCTTGGACACATCTACAAGAACGATATCCTTCCCCATTGAAGTCACAGAGTAATCATCGCTGTCATAGACAATATCGACATCTGCAACATCCTTAAGCCTTATGATAGTCCCGTCATCAGATGCCCCGACAGGAAGCGTCCTGATTTCATCAACATCCTGGAATGAGCCATCGAATCTCAGATCGATGCTCCGTCCGCCTGCTTCAGAGGTTCCAAGAGGCATGGATACATTCGAATATGATAGAAGCTGATATACAGTAAGCGGCGAAATCCCTTTGGAGGCAAGATCATCAAGACGCAGTCTGACATCTATTTCCGGATACACCCCGCCAGAGACTGTTATCGATGATACCCCTGATATCTGCGTAAGCTCCGGTTTCAGCTCATTCTCGATATAATCGGTCACCGCTCCAAGATCCGTTCCTCCGGAGACGGCAAACGACGCTACAGGAAGCATGGAGGCTCCCCCGACAAGGGCTGTAGGTGTTCCCTGAAGACCGGAAGGAAGCTGATCCTCCATCTCGGATATCCTGTTCCTGACTTCATCAAGCTGATCGTATACATCGACTCCATCACTGAATGTTATTGTTATCATCGCAGCGGAGTTCATCGCCTGCGAATCCATTCCGCGGAAATCAGGAAGAGTGACGAAATTATCCTCCATGATATCGATGACTGTCTTCTCAACATCTTCCGCTGATGCCCCAGGATAGATCACGATGACGAAGATCTGAGGAAGATTCATGTCAGGAATGAACTCTAGATTCATCGATGAGACTGAGAACAGACCGAAAAGCGCCAGGGCGATGAGGATCATCGTCAGCACTGGAGTATGCTTTACAGAGAACTTCGATATATTCATAGATTCTCTCCGGAGACAACAGCGACCTTCTCACCTGAAAGAATGCTATTCTGGCCACGGATGATGAAATCCGTGCTCTCATATCCTTCTGGAATCTGGAAATAGGATGAATCAGAAGCCATCCTATCAAATACGATGCTCTCAGCGGTATTGTCTGAAGAAAGCATGTAAACAGCACCTTCTGCAGTAAGGGCTGAGACAGGAAGGGTGCTGCACTCAACGCTGTCATAGACAATATGGATCCTGACGAACATACCTGGTGTGAACCCTGAAGGATCGAGTATGCGTGCCTTTACCTTGAATGTCTTCGAAGTCGGATCGATAAACGGTGATACAGAGACGACATCCGCCTCGGAGACGCTGCCTTCCGGGCTCGATACAGTGATCTTCAGACTATCGGGAGCGGAGCTGATCCGTGAAAAGTACCTCTCCCCTGCACTGATATTCACAACAAGCTCATCCAGATCGGCAATGACGGCAAGAGGCTGCTCAGAGGAAGCGATTGATCCGGTTGCGGAAGGAGCCATGAGGACAGTGCCGGAAACGGGTGATACGACATCGGCATATGAAAGCTGAAGCCTGGCAAGCTCGAGCTGTGCTGAAGCCGCATCATGCTGGGCCTTCACCATCTCATAGTCCTGCTGTGTCGCAGCCCCTGATTCATATAAAGGCTCAGTACGCATCAAAGCGCTCTCCACGGCTTTGAACTGTGCCTCTGCCTGCATAAGCTGAAGCTCATACGGACGCTTGTCGATGACAGCGATGACATCATCCTTCCCGACATCCATACCCGGTTCTATCAGATACTCCTCGATCGTTCCCTGGACGAATGGAACGACAGGAATCATCGCGCTTGCCTCAATATACCCGGTGGTGTCGATTGCGCTTTCAATGATCCTTCTCTCCGGTCTGATGATCTCCACTGGTTTCAGCGGTGCTGAATAGACAACAGGCTCCCGGGAGGAGAAGAAGATGACGAGTCCCGCTGTAAGCACAGCGAAGATCAGAAGCATTACGATGTATCTTATTACAATGGTTTTACTACCCTTCATAACTCTACCTGTCTGAATGGTAATAAAAGCAAAGGTATGTGCGCACAACAAAAACACAACATATTGTCGGATTGTTTGTGAAGCTATTATGAAGACCTGATTTATTTCTGACAGTTATTCAGAATATGTAGAATAATTTCACGCTTGGTGATAATATCGCCGGCATGGATCAGTACAGAACAACCCTTGAAAGACAGAAGGAATATTTCAGAAGCGGAAGAACACTTCCATACGAAGAGAGAAAGAAAAATCTCAGGAAGCTCAGGAACGCACTCAGATTTCATGAGAATGAATTGATTGATGCACTCAGATCAGATCTGGGAAAGAGCCCTTTCGAGGCATATGCTACTGAAATCGGCATTGTCTATGGGGAGATCGGATACCTTCTGAAAAATCTTGGAAGACTTATGCGGAAACACAGAAAGCCCTCCCCGATCACTATCTTCAAGGCATCATCCTACACAGTGGCAGAGCCGCTTGGCAACACCCTTATATTCTCACCATGGAACTATCCGCTGCAGCTTACAATGGTTCCCCTTGCAGGAGCCATCGCAGGAGGAAATACAGCTATTGTAAAGCCATCCAGATACTCAGCCGCCACATCAGCACTCATGAAGAGAATCATAGAGGAGACATTCACTTCCGAATACATTGCGGTCTTTGAAGGCGGTCATGAGACAAACTCTGCCCTTCTTGACCTGAAATATGACTTCGTGTTCTTCACTGGCTCTCCGAATGTCGGAAGAATCGTCGCAGAGAACTGCGCATCAAAGCTTACACCATGTGTTCTTGAGCTCGGCGGGAAAAGCCCTGTGATCATCGATGGAACGGTGGACATGAAGCTGGTCTCCCGCCGTCTTGCATGGGGAAAGCTCCTCAATGCAGGGCAGACATGCGTAGCACCTGACTATGTGCTTGTAAAGAATGGGTATCAGGATAAGCTTATCGAGGAGCTTGGAAAGAGGTTCAGCGAGATGTTCGGCGGAAATCCTATTGCGTCATCTGAATTCCCGAAAATCATAAATGAGAAGCATTTTGACAGAATCAATGGGCTTATCGCATCTTCATCAGCTGTTGTTGGAGGCGGTTCAGACAGGTCTTCGATGAAGATTGAGCCGACAGTCCTCTATCCTGTCAAGGAAACAGACGCTGTTATGCAGGAAGAGATATTCGGACCTGTGCTTCCGATCCTTACATACGATACTCTTGATGAAGCTATGGATTTCATCAGGAAAAGGGAAAAACCGCTTGCCCTCTATATCTTCAGCAATGACAACACATCCATTGAGAAGGTTCACAGCCTTGTTTCATTCGGCGGAGGCTGCATAAATGATACTGTCATCCATCTTACAAACCCAAGAATCCCATTCGGAGGCGTAGGCGGATCAGGCATGGGAGCATACCATGGAGATGAGAGCTTCAGGGCTTTCACGCATAGGAAATCAATAATAAAAGAGGCAACATGGATAGATCTTCCTATACGTTTCGCACCATTTAAGGATAAGATAAAGCTCGTGAGGCTGTTGATGAGATGAAGGGAAATGGACTGAGGTGGATAGCTGATGCTGTAAGGAGCCTGATGATAGGAGGACTTTCAGGGGTTCTGATCACGATCTTCGCAAATACAGTCTCCTTCCTCGGCGATTTCAACCACCGTTTTCCATATGTCGTTCTTTTCATGCCTATTGGGGCATATCTTACACTGCTTTTGTTCAATATCCTCGGGGATGCTTATAAACGCATAACCTCTACAGCCATCGACTTCATCCATGATGGCGAGGCTGAGGATGCAGGTGCGGCAAGGCCAGGACATGCAGGGCTGAGGATAACACCGCTGATGGGACTTTTCGCATATACTGCAGCCGCCATATCACATCTTGTCGGAGCCTCTATCGGAAAGGAAGGTGCAGGAGTCCAGATAGGCCTTTCCGCAAGCGAGCTCATATACAGGATCGATAAACGGATAATGCCCCGAGGGAAACGTGGACGCGGGGATTACTACCTGATGTGCGGTGCGGCTGCCGCATTCGGATCCCTCTTCGGATCTCCTGTGGCAGGGACTCTTTTCGGTCTGACATTCGCGTCTCCGGATGTTCTCCATCTTCCAGTGCTGTTTCCATCGCTCATTTCATCTTACACAGCTGTCCTCGTATCATCGCTTCTTGGTATACACAGGATGGCGATTCCAGCTTTCGAGGTCCTACCGGTAACGATCGGCAACGCATTCACTGTCATCGCATTCGCCTGTGCCATAGGTCTTGTTGCCCGGCTTTTCATCACCCTTCTCGAGGCTTTCAGGAAATCATTCGGATCCCCGGTAATTGCGGCCCTTATACCTTCGCTTCTTGCCGCAGTGATGCTGATAACGCTTTATTTCCGCACAAACGACACAGATTATACAGGTCTCTCACTGGACCTTCTATACGCAGCCATCGACGGACGCGGAGTGCCATACTATGCATTCATTCTGAAAGCAATACTGGTATTCCTGTCGATTTCCGCAGGATTCACCGGAGGAGAAGTCGTTCCGCTTCTTGTGACCGGAGGAACAATGGGGTATACGATCGCATCCCTGCTCGGTCTTGATACTGCAGCCTACTCAGTACTCGGCGCAATCGGGATGCTCGCAGGAGGATCGAATCTTCCATTTGCCTGTTTTGCCCTGGGACTCGAGCTGTTTGATTACAGCGAGCCTATGCTGCTATTCCTTGCTGTCGCATTCGCCTTCATAGCATCTGGAAGGGAAAGCATATACCATCACCAGAGAACTGCGCTTATGCGTCACTGAATATTTCCAAAGTCAATATATTATGGTATTTTATCTCCGCCATGGATGATAACAAGATACGCAATATAGGCATCATGGCGCACATTGATGCCGGAAAGACGACGACAACGGAGAGAATCCTCTACTATACAGGTGAGAACCACCGCATCGGCGAGGTCGACAACGGTGAAGCCACCATGGACTGGATGCAGCAGGAACAGGACAGGGGCATAACGATCACAAGCGCAGCGACCACATGCTACTGGCGCGATCATCAGATAAACATCATCGATACCCCGGGACATGTTGACTTCACAGCAGAGGTCGAGAGAAGCCTGCGTGTCCTTGATGGCGCTGTCGGCGTATTCTGTGCTGTAGGCGGTGTCGAGCCGCAGACAGAGACAGTCTGGAGACAGGCTGACAGATACAAAGTACCCCGCATCGCATTCGTCAACAAGATGGACAGGCTAGGAGCGGATTTCTTCCGAGTGCTTGAGGATATGAAGAAGAAACTCGGAGCAGAGCCTGTTCCCCTCTTCATACCTGTCGGCGCAGAGAATGCGTTCTCCGGGATCATCGATCTCATAAAGATGAAATATCTTGTCTTCGATTCATCTGATGAGGGCAAGACAATAACAGAGAATGACATCCCCGCCTCTGAAGCTGAAAAAGCCAGGGAGTGGAGGGATAAGCTCATCGACAGCGTAGCCTCCTTCTCCGATGAGATCATGGAGCTCTACTTTGACGGCAAGGATATTCCGGAGGATATGATAAGAAAAGCATTGAGGACTGCTGTCCTTGAAAAGGCCCTCCTTCCAGTCTTTGTAGGATCTTCGCTGAAGAATATCGGAGTGCAGCCGCTTCTCGATGGCATAGTGGATCTTCTTCCTTCTCCGGCAGAGGCAGAGCCTGTCGATATAATCAATCCAAAGAACGGGAAGGAAGAGAAGCTGCAGCATAGCGCATCAGGTCCGCTTGAAGCCCTCATATTCAAGATCCAGGTAGATCCGCAGGCTGGTCCTATGTGCTTTGTCCGTGTATACTCCGGGGTTCTCAAAAAGGGAATCGGCGTATACAACCTGACGAAGGGCAAGAAGGAAAGGATCAACAGGCTTCTTAGGATGCATGCGGACAGGCCAGAGGACCTGACGGAACTCCGCGCAGGTGATATCGGAGTGATCATTGGATTCAGGCTTGCGCAGACAGGAGATACAATCGGAGAAGAGAAGCATCCATACCTCTTGGAGAAGATGCAGTTCCCGAATCCTGTGATATCCATAGCAATTGAGCCAAAGAGCACCGCGGAGATGGATAAGCTGAGGAAAGCTCTTGAGATGCTAGCGATGGAGGATCCGACATTCTCATATAAAG
This sequence comes from uncultured Spirochaetaceae bacterium, assembly GCA_944389065.1. Lineage (GTDB taxonomy): Bacteria > Spirochaetota > Spirochaetia > Sphaerochaetales > Sphaerochaetaceae > Ornithospirochaeta. Next base: position 25,069 of record CALXKZ010000057.1, on the reverse strand, counting down.
ATGATCAGGAAACCGGGCAGCTCGTCATCTCCGGAATGGGAGAGCTCCACCTCGATGTGCTTGTGACAAGGATAACCAAGGAGATGAAGATCGATGCGAGGGTCGGCAATCCTCAGGTATCTTACAGAGAGTGCATCAGAGGAGAGGCATCGGGCACAGAGAAGTTCGAGAGGACCATCGCAGGAAAGGAGAACAGAGCAGGCATCTCGCTCACGGTCCGTCCGCTTCCTCCGAAGAGCGGGAATGCACTTAAGATCTCAGCTAACACAAGGGATATTCCTGAAGAGATCGTCGAAGCGATAAAGAACGGCATAAACGGAGCATTCTCGGGCGGTATCAAGTTCGGATACGAATGCACTGATATCGAGGCTGAAGTGACAGATATCGACTACGATGAGAACACCTCTACCCCATTTGCATTCACATCATGTGCTGCGATGGCATTCGACAGGATCGCATCAGAGGCTGGGGCTGTGCTCATGGAGCCGATAATGAAGGTGCAGGCATCTGCTCCATCGGAGTATATCGGAGATGTGATCTCATCGATAACACAGCGTGGAGGCATCGTAATATCGATGGAGTCCCGTCCGGGAGGAGATCTCGTGACAGCAGAAGCACCTCTTGAGAAGATGTTCGGCTATACGACTGTCCTCAGATCCTCCACGCAGGGAAGAGGCACATTCAGCATGGAGTTCTCTCACTACAGTGAGAAGGCCCGATAATGCTTCTCCCACTCTCAGGATCCCTTGCGAAAGGGATCCTATCGTTATAATGATTGGAACGTGATATTCATTATCAGAATCAGGGACTCTCTCCCCTTCGGACATCCTCACCGGGGATGGAATGGAAGATGCATTCATCATCCAGGAATATGGAAAACCGTGATACGATTTCCGGCAAAGATTCCTTGATTCTTCAGTTTTCTCAGTCAGTGATCGTCTTTGGCTCCTTGGTGATGCACTTACTTTGTCATTTGATATTGTCATTTGCTACTGCTTATTTTCCTTTACTTACGCCATCTGAGCATTTAACATTTTCCTAATAGCTTATTGCAATTCAAAAGGAGGATTTCAGATGAGCGTCAATACCAAGGATATCAGGAATGTGGCCATCATCGGCCATAACGGTACGGGAAAGACGAACCTCATAGAGCAGATGCTGTACTATGCAGGCGTTCTTTCCCATCCGGAGACTGTCGACAGCGGAAAGACTGTCAGCGACTATACAGACGAGGAAATTCAGAGGAAGATGTCCATCCACTCATCACTTGCATCAATGGAGTGGGACGGAAAGAGAATCAACGTGCTCGATACCCCGGGTACTGGCGACTTCATCGGAGAGGCAATCTCCGCATTCAGAGCAACAGAAGCAGCTCTCATGCTTGTAGATGGCAGGGAAGGTGCCCAGATAGAGACAATCAAGCTCTGGAGAAGACTGGATGAGAGAAATAAGCCTAGAGCTGTCTTCATCAATAAGATGGATAAGGAAAGGGCAAGCTTCAGGCATACGATAGATTCACTTGTTGAGGAGTTTGGAGCGCACTTTGTTCCTGTCGTCATCGCACTTGGAGAGGCAGAAGAGTTCCATGGAGTAATCAATCTTATCGAGAATCAGGCATATGAATGCCATCAGGGCGGAAAGGAGACTCCGTGCCCGATTCCTGAAAAGTATGCTGCTGTTGTCGAGGATTTCAGGAACAGACTCATAGAGAATGCTGCAGAGGGAACAGATGAGCTTATCGAGAAGTTCTTTGAGGAGGGAACCCTTGAACCCGATGACATCCGCCATGGTCTTGCTGTCGGAATGAGGGAGAACAGGGTTGTACCTGTATTCTGCGGTGCAACTGACAAGGGGGCCGGCATCACTTCCCTTCTCAATTTCATAAAGAACAACTTCCCATGGCCGCTTGGGATCCAGGAGTACATCATCGGACATGAGGGCGAGGAGACGACACTTGAAACAGATCCGGAGAAGCCTTTCTCAGCATATGTATTCAAGACAACCATCGACCAGTTCTCCGGAAAGATGAGCTTCCTGAAGGTTGTCACAGGTGTTCTGACCCCTGAGACGGATATCTACAACAATGAAATCGGCAAGAAGGCAAAGCCTGGAAAGCTCTACAGAGCTGTCGGGAAGAAGCTTATCGAGACTGATTCGCTCACAGCAGGCGATATCGGTATCATCACCAAGTGCGATATCGCATACACGAATGCCACTCTCGTAGCAGGACCGGAATACAAGAGGCGCTTCAGGCCTCTCAAGCTTCCACAGCCAATCTATCAGCTCGCGATCTCCGCAGAGGATAAGAAGAGCGAGGACAAGATGAATGATGCTCTGCATCGTATCGCAGAAGAGGATCTCACATTCCAGATGCAGTACAATGAAGAGACGAGGGAATCGATCATCGGCGGTATGGGAGAGCTCCATATCAATATGATCCTCGACAAGATCCGTGAGAAGCAGAAGATCAGCATCAATACAAGAATCCCGAAGATCGCATACCGCGAGACAATAACAAAGGACTCCGGGCTGGCTGAATACACCCACAAGAAGCAGTCTGGCGGACACGGACAGTTCGGACGTGTTGTAATTGACATCTACCCGCTTGAGAGAGGAAAGCAGTACGAATTCACGAATGAAGTCAAGGGCGGAGCTGTTTCCAAGGGCTATGTTCCAGGAATCGAGAAAGGCATCCATGAAGCCATGGAAGAAGGATATCTTGCAGGCTATCCTCTTGTGGATATCGGAGTAAGGCTCATTGATGGCAAGGAGCACCCTGTGGATTCCTCGGAAATGGCATTCAAGCTTGCAGCGAAAGGCGCAATGCAGCAGGCACTGTCGAAAGCCGGATGCGTGCTTCTCGAGCCTTTCATGAAGCTGGAGGTTTTCGTTGACGATGAATACCTCGGGGCAATTCTTTCCGATCTATCTTCCAGGCGCGGCCGTGTTCTTGGCCAGGAGGAGAAAGGACATGTCGTCTCCGTCAAGGCAGAAGTCCCTATGGCAGAGCTCAGGAACTACGCCATTGATCTGAAGAGCATGACATCCGGAACGGGATCCTTTGAGCTTGAATTCGATCACTATGAAATGCTCAATGGAAAACTGGCTGACGATGTCATCGCTGAATCGAAGAACAGGTCAGAAGAGTGATACATTGATAAGTGAAGAAGCCCGGAGGCAATGCTTCCGGGCTTTTCATTCAGGGTGCAGGATGCCCCTTAAAGCGAGCAGATCTTTCCCCAACAACAGCTCCTAGTTCAATACAAATTCTACTATGGAAAAACATAATCCTCAATAAAAATTATATCAAATAAGACTACTTTCCATATATTCAGAGCAATTCAGATACGTTCAAGCCATATTTCATTTATTGAATACTCTTTCTCCATGCCCTTCTGCTCGAATTTCGTCACAGGACGCCAGGCAACAGGAGGAGCAAACCCGTAGAACGGATTGCTTAAAAGAGGTTCTGTCCTGGCTATCTCCACAGTCTCCTCTGCATACTCTTCCCAGTCTGTCACCATATAAATATAACCGCCCTTCACAAGCTTCTGTGCCAGAAGATGCAGAAACGGCAGCTGCATCAGGCGCCTTTTGTGATGCTTCTTCTTCGGCCATGGATCAGGGAAGAAGATATGGAAACCCTGGACCGAGCCATCTGCAATCATATGCTCTATGACATCCACGGCATTGAAGCGGATTATCCTCACATTATCCAGATTATCCTCGCCAAGATGCTTCAGAAGCTTCACGAATCCCTGAAGGAACACTTCAATACCAATGTAATTGTACTCTGGACGGCGGATGGCAACCTGCTGCGTCGTATCCCCCATTCCGAACCCGATCTCTATGATGACAGGCTTATCTGAACCAAAAAGCTCCTTGTAATCGATAATCCTGTCCTCATAAAAAAATCCATATGCGGGCATATATCTCTGTACAGTTTCCTTCTCCTTGTCCGAAAGGACGTTGTTCCGGAGCACATAGCTTTTTATCTGTCTTTCTTTGCCTTCCCTTATCTCGATCTTGCCAAGATTCCGGAAAAGCTCTTCTGCACTCATATCAATCTTCTGGCTCATAGCGCAGTATTCTATCAGAAAACAAATGCAGAGAACAATGAGGGATCACAGCAGGCGCTTAAGCTGCTCAAGTATGAACAGGGCCTTATCCTTCAGTGACACAGCCCCGGTCTCCATACGCATATAGTTCATTCTCCTGCTGTCCAGCTGGATCTTGCCATCAGCAAGCCTGAGAAGGTTTATCACACGGTCAGGATTGAGATCAGACAGCTTCGAGAACTCAATCTCCACCACGCCCCTGGACTCTGAAAGATGGAAAATGGAAAGACGGCGGCAGATTATCTTGATCTCAGCTATGCAGAAAAGATTATCAACCTCCTCTGGCATTGTACCGTATCTGTCCTCCAGCTCTGCTCTGAGACCTTCAAGCTGGCCCTCGTTGGAGATCGATGCGATCTTCTTATAGGCTTCGAACTTCGAAGAAGGATCTGGTATATACTGATCGGGAATGAACCCTGAATAATCAAGCTCAAGAAGAACAGGACGCGCATCCTTCTCATTATCCGTCAGCCTGTCTATCTCCTCTTCAAGAAGACGCATGTACATATCAAGTCCGACAGCCTCAAGATGTCCTGACTGCTCACGGCCAAGTATGTTCCCTGCACCGCGTATTTCCATATCCTTCATTGCGACTTTGAAGCCAGAGCCGAGCGCAGTATTCTCCGAAAGCACACGCAGTCGCCGGAGAGCATCATCGTTGAGCATGGACCTGTCCTCATAGAGAAGGTAGCAGTAAGCCTTTCTGTCGGACCGCCCTACTCTGCCTCTGAGCTGATAGAGCTGCGAAAGACCGAAGCGGTCTGCATGATCGATTATTATCGTATTCACATTCGGGATATCTATGCCGTTTTCTATGATTGTCGTAGAGACAAGGACCTGGATTCCTTCATAGACGAACCGATGCATAATATCCTCAAGATCCTTAGCCTCCATCTGCCCATGTGCGCTTTCTACGATCGCATAACGCACCTGGGAGCGTATCATCTGGCATACATCCTCAAGATCATCGATCCTGTTATGGAGGAAGAACACCTGGCCTCCTCTGTCCAGCTCTCTTTTTATCGCTTCACCGACAATAACGGGATCGAATTGCCTTATTTCAGTCTCAATAGGCTGTCTTTCCCTGGGAGCTGTGGTCAGAAGCGACATATCGCGGACCTTGAGAAGAGACATATAGAGAGTACGCGGGATGGGAGTTGCAGAGAGCGTAAGAGAATCAATATTGGTCTTCATCGCCTTTATACGCTCCTTATCCTTGACACCGAAACGCTGCTCCTCATCAACGATAAGAAGCCCGAGATCCTTGAATCTGACATCCTTCTGAAGGATCTTGTGAGTGCCGAAAAGGATATCCACGGTCCCATCGGCAATTCCGCTGAGTGTCTTTCTCTGATCCTTTGCAGGAACGAATCTGGAAAGGATGCCGGGAACTACAGGAAATGATCCAAGGCGCTTTCTGAAATTATTGAAATGCTGTTCTGCAAGGATGACAGTAGGCGCGAGAAACGCTACCTGCTTCCCGCTCATCACCGCTTTGAAAGCCGCACGGAAAGCAATCTCCGTCTTGCCGTATCCGACATCGCCGCAGACAAGACGGTCCATCACCTTGTCAGATTCCATGTCCTTTTTTATATCATCTATGCATTTAAGCTGATCAGGAGTCTCTGTGAACGGAAACGATGCCTCGAACTGGACCTGCCAGTCCTTATCTTTTTCGAATGGATAGCCATGCACTGCCTGACGGGCAGCATAGAGATGGACAAGCTCTGCAGCAAGCTCGGCGGCATTCCTGATTGCCTTCTCCTTTTTTCTGCTCCAGCTCTGGGATCCAAGGGAATCAAGCTTTGGAGGCCTGCCATCATTCCCGATATATTTCTGGACAAGATCTGCCTGCTCTATAGGAACATAGAGAAAGTCATCATTTGCATAGCGTATCTTGATATAGTCACGCTCGGTACGGCTTGTCTTTACCCGCTCAATCTTAACGAAAGATCCGATTCCGTAGTTCACATGGACAACATAGTCCCCTTCCTTCAGTTCAACAAAGGAATCAAGAGGAGAAGAGACTGTTTCGACAATGCTCTTGGACTTTGTCTTCTTCCGCCCGAATATCTCAGAATCAAGGACTGCAAGCATCGGGACATCCTCGATCTGGAAGCCTGAGGAGATATCACCGACAGCGATATCGACAGGATAATCCCTGAGAACGCTTTTCAGCCTTTCCTCCTGGACAACCGATGGAGCGATTACGAATACCTTCCATCCGTTCTTCAGAAGCCCTGAAAGATCCTCTTTGAAATATGTGACATTCCCAAAATATGAACGAGAAGCTGTTATCGAGAAATGGAAGTACTCAGGAGAAGATATATCATAGATAAAAAAGCCTTCAGAGAGAGACCGGACAAAATCATCCCAGCTGAAAAGGAGCTTATCAGGAAGAACTGCATCAGGATTCTCCTTATATGCTTCCCTGAACCTAGCCTTCGCCTCGTTCTGCATTGCATTCCATGATGTCTCCAGACGCTCAACGCCGGAGAGGACGAAGTAGTCATTGTCATGAATATAAGCTGAGATATCTGAAAGAAGAGGACTGGTGTTTCCTGAAATAAGGGGAATCGACACCCTCGGAAAATCCTTAACAGCCTTCTGGGTCATCGGATCGTAGGAGGCAATACGCCCTATGCTATCCCAGTCCGCATATATTCTTACAGGATTCTCTGCTGCAAACGGAAATATATCCATCACCTCACCACGTATGGAGAATGAACCTTCCTCATAGCATGAAGGAGAACGGAAATATCCTGCCCTGATGAGCTCTTCACCTATTTTCTGCGGGTCGAATGCATCACCAGGCCTCAGACGGAGCGTATACCGCTTAAGAGATTCAGGGGACAGCATAGGAGAGACGAATGCCCTCAGCGAGACAACCGCTATACCGTTCTTCATATCGGAAAGAAGATCAAGCGCATTCTTCTGCTCATACTCAGACGATGATGCTGAGTACGATGAATAAAGCTGCTTTCCATCGCTTGGTATCATGACAACGGGAATATCATCAGAATCTGTCAGATCTGTTGCCAGAGCCTTTGCGAATTCCTCTGTTGCCGTTACGACGAAAACACGGCCGCTTCTTCTTCCTGCTATGAACCTGACTGCACGGGACAAAGGATAATAATCAAGGCCATCTGCTCTGATGATCCTTCCGATACCATTCCTGAAGTCCCTGAAGATCCTGCTTCTTTTAATATACTCTGTGACAATGTCCTGAAATGCCCGGTCCACTTGGAAATAATATCCAATTTGATATTGCTTGGACAACATCTGAAGAACATTCATCAATCCGTGATAATAATTCATCTACAATACAATATGTGATTTTATATAAATACTTATTTAATCAATTTCTATTCAATATATATAATATATATTAACATATAGAAATTATATTTGTACAAATAAAATCATCAGAGTTTTAATCAGATTGAATTGCATTCAAGTTTGATCATATTTGAAAAGCATACATATTCTTAAATTAATTTCATTTTAAGCATATGGAAAATAAATTCTGCATATTTATTTTTACTATATGATCATCAGAGAAATCTGAAAATATAATACAGACAGAGGTTTATATTTATAATATTTACGATATTTATTTTATATTAATATTAGACTATGTTATAAGCAGAACCATGCAAATAACAAATTGTTTTATGAACAATTATCTCCATATCTTCTCGTCTGAACTTATTCTCATAAAGTCATGCTATTGAATTCTGAAGACTTGCATCGGAATTGCCTCGAAAATAGAATAAATCCATGAATCTTGATGAAGATAAGCTTAGGATAATCGAAGAGGAAATAAGGAAAGCGGGCCTATATGCCTCTGAAATGCAGAAGCGTGTTCATCGTTCCTTCAAAGCTGACGGCTCTGTGCTTACCGAGACAGATCTTGCAATTAGCAGCAACGTTACGAAGCTCATCCATGATCTTTTCCCATCTGCTCTTGTGATATCCGAAGAGGAGGAATCAAAGGGAATCAGGGATGCTGAATGGATATTTGTCCTCGATCCTATTGATGGAACGGATGTATACTCCCAGGGCATGCCATCTTTTGCTGTATCTCTCGGGATCCTTGACTCAGAAAGAAATCCGGTAGGAGCGTTTATATCAGCACCCCGCTTCGGCATAGGAGAAGAATCGCTGTTCGTTTCACTGTATCCGGGCCGCGGGGTTCTTGTGAATGGTGATCCGTATCAGATGACAGGGAACAAGGATGATGTTAAGCAGATCACAACTGGTTCAAAAGCCTATCGCTATCTCGATTTCTCCTCGTTTAACGGGAAGATCAGGATTCTTGGATCGACTATCCTTCATATTCTCTCCCCTCTCCTGTTCCCATCTGTTGAGGCAAGTGTCCTTCTTCCATGCTTTATCTGGGACACAGCATCCTCTCATGCAGTGATCAGGAAATCTGGGATGGATCTTGTGTACTACGACGGAAAGCCATATTTATATGACGACAGGCTGCTTTCCAAGAAGCCATTCTGCGGTTCAGTATATGCAGGGACGGAAAAAGGCAGGGAATATCTCAGGAAAGCTCTTCCACCACGACCTTCTCTCCTGGAAAGAATGTGCTGATCACTTCATCGACGAAATCCCTTCTGACAGCAATCGTAAGATCTACATTCCTTTTTGCCAGAATGCGGAGTACCGGCGAAAAGCCTTCTCCGCATATCTCAAGCCTTCCGACCTCATCAAGGAAAACACTTCCTTCATAGAGAGTTCCAAGCTCCTCCTTTACAAGATCAAACAATCTCTGGTCATAATACCATTTGCCTATTTTATAAGGAAATACAGGCTTATCGGTCATGAATGGCAAGATCTTTCCCGTTCTTACGTTGTATAGCGAATAGCCATAATCAGTTACAGGCATTATAAACCCAACCGAGTTAGGAATGGATAATGCAGCTGACATTATCGCAGAGCTTTTGCCCTCCCCCTTGCCTCCTGTTATGATCCTACAGCTCTTCATCAAGAAAAGCCTCCAAAGCCTGATAAGCCCTGTGGCTGTCCTCACGCGAGACAATGAAAGTAAGGACATTCATCGTAGAGACAATCTCGATTATGTTTATATGCTCCCAGGCAAGCTTCCTGACAGCAAGATAGGTAATGCCTGGAGTCTGTATATAGTCGCCATGGAAAAGAATGGTGAGCGCAACAAGATCAGTATATGAATGGACTATCTCCAATCCTGAGAGGATCCTGTCGACTTTCTCTCTTCTGTTCTCTGAGACAGAGAGGGTTATCTCATGCGAGCCGATAGTCACATTTATGAAATCACCGTTCTCTGGATGGACCGATGAATAGATCTCAGGTAGCTTCTGGGCAAAGAGATCATCGCGGCGCAGATTCACATCATAGATGTTCGTCTTCATCTGTATCTCATAATCGATGCTCCCAGAGCGGCTCCTCTTGGGCTTTGCCCTCAGTTCCTCCGCATAGCGTCTGATGGCCATGACAATCGAAGAATCCGATACGGAAGATCCATAAAGAGCCTCAACCTTCGGCTTTATGGAAAGAGCAAGGTTTGAATAGGATGCTATATCCTGTATCAGCATATCGGAGATGAACGGGCTTCTGTCTATGATAGTCTTTACGTAGCTTGCAATCGAGGCTGCCATATTACATATCTCCACTCTGTTATATTTATAACATTATGTTATGATATTAACAAAAGTTTTTCAACATATACATCATCTTTATGCTATCATCAGGACATGGTCTGTCCCAGGTGCGGCAAAGATAATGACAAGGTAATCGAATCCCGTTCAAACAAGGAAGGAACTGCAATCAGGCGCCGACGGCAATGTCTTGAATGCGGTCACCGTTTCACAAGCTATGAACGCATTGAGGAAAAACCGATAATGGTGATAAAGAAGGATGGACGCCATCAGCCATTCGATATCGGCAAAGTCGAGCGAGGCATAAGGCAGTGTACAGAGAAGCTATGCATACCCCAGAGCGAGATCGATGCGATTCTCAGGAGGATCGAGGACAGCATCTATGACCTTGCAGGCGCAAAGAACACAGTCACAAGCAAGGAAGTGGGCGAAGAGACTCTCAGACAGCTTTATCCTGTCTCCCCCGTTGCCTATGTGCGCTTTGCATCGGTATACCGGGCATTCGATGACCTTGATCAGTTCATAGATGAGATCGAGAGCCTCACAGGACACCAGGGCTAGCGTCTGACAGCATCAAACCACCGGCCTGTCACACTCTGCTCTATCTCATCGTTAAGGTGATCAGGCTTCAATATCTCATTCGCGCAGTCCAGGGTGAAATTATCTGTCATCCCAGCAATATAATCGATTATCATGCGCTTATCGCTTCCTTCTCTCTCCATATACTTTGGATACATCTCGCTTATATGGCTGAAGAATCCCGCTGCAAGCATATTGTGCTCCGCCATATACCCTTTCTCATCAAGACCATATGAAGAGTAGAGATCCTCAAGATAATCAGCAATGAGATGCAGCAGCCTTGTGAAGTACCTTGTGTATCCATTGAGGATATCAGAGCGGTAGATGAACTCATAGTTGAAAGCGCTGAATGCCTCAACAGCCTCGAATATCTCCTCAGAAAATCCTATGCCATCATCCTCGTTGGCACCTTTTATGATATCAGAGACGAGAGTGTTGATTATCTGCCCATTCGTCTTACCGAGCCTCTTGATTACAATCTCAGGAAGCTCATGGCCTTTGAGAATGCCAAGTCGGTATGCATCCTCCCAATCGCGGCCAAGATATGCAATCGAATCCGAGAAACGGACAACCGCCCCCTCATACGTCGAGGGAAGAAGCCCCTCCCTTCCGGTTATCGCATCAAGGTCCTTGATCTGATACGAAGGTTTTATCCTCTTCCTGATGCTCTCGCCATTGTGGGAGACGATGCCATCGCGGACAGCATATGTCAGATTCAGTCCCTTTCCATTGTCAGCAAGGAAGTCGACCACCCTCAGCGAATTGACCTCATGCTCGAACTTCCCAAGCCCGCGCTCTTCAGACATCTTCGAAATAATCCTCTCACCCACATGCCCGAATGGCGTATGGCCGAGATCATGGCCAAGCCCTATAGCCCACGCGAGCTCCGTATCAAGGCCCAATGGGCGGCATATTGCAGACGCGATCGACGCCACATGGAGAACATGTTCCATACGCGTGCAGATATGATCATTCGACGGAGCGAAGAAAACCTGGGTCTTATGCTTCAGCCGGCGGAACGGGGAAGAATGGATAATAGCTGTCGTATCACGATAGTAAGGACCCCTTATATCCTCTGCACGCTCACGTTTACGCATCTTGAGGCGAGGGTCATCTATATGCTGTAATTCCATACCAGATGATACCATATATCCGCAGATTATGCTATTATCCATAAAGAGGCAGTGATGATTGTATATATCATACCGATAACAGCTCTGATGCTCACATTCATGGCTTTGTTAGCATCCCTCCGCTTCATATTCTCACGGCAGGGACTGTACTGGGTATTCCCAGCCATAATATCACTGCTTATGTTCTTCCAGAATCTGACAACGCTTCTTGTTCTTGGAGAAGAGGGAATAACATCGTTTGAATATACATTCGCCAACTTCTCTCCGTTCATACTGGCCTTCCTCTGGTACATGATGATCGTCGTATTCCACTATGCTCTCAAGAAGACGATCGATGACAACAGATTCGAGAGCGATTCGAAGAAGAACAGGAAGGAAGCAGAATACCTTGAGAAGTACGAGAGAAGAAAGGGAAGAAGAGAGCGCAGAAAAAGCATGCAGAGAGCTGCATCAGAATATGATGTCCCATCTGTTCCGGAATATAGAGCGCCCGATGACGTTGATTAACCGCCTAGGCCTCTGCTAAAATCCATCTATTATGGCAAAGATATTCTTCGCAGGCATCAAGCATTCCGGGAAGACAAGAATGGCTAAGCTTGTCTCACAGATGCTTGGAATGGAATGCATCGATGCTGATGATCTCGTTCTTCCGCTTCTTGAAGGATTTTCCGTACGTGAGTATTACCGGAATAATGGCAAAAAGGCATTCATGGAGAAGGAATACGAGGCTGTGAAGCGCTATGCTGAGGATAATGATACCTTCATCATGTCCCTGGGCGGAGGAGCTTCGGACAATCGTGAGCTGATGGCATTCATCAAAGAAAATGGGTGCATCATCTATCTTTGCAGGGATGAGAAGGATATGCTTCCTGTCATTCTCAGGGATGGGATACCTCCTTTCCTTGATGAGAGAGATCCGGAGGGATCTTTCCACAGGCTGTATGAAGAGCGGGACGGAAAATACAGAGCATATGCTGATCTTGTTCTTGAACTGGGGCCATACAGAGATAAGAAAGAGACAGCGGAAAGCATACTTGAAGCGCTTAAGGAGCATGGCTATGTCTGATAATACATTCGGCACCCTGATACGTCTGACAACATTCGGAGAGTCACACGGACCGGCACTCGGGGGCGTCGTCGATGGCTTTCCATCCGGCATTGCGATCGATATGGATTTCATACGCTCGAAGATGGCAAGAAGACGGCCTGGGAGTACAACGCTCGGGACGAAGCGCCAGGAAAGCGATGAGGTTGAGATCCTTTCAGGCATATACAATGGCATTACGACAGGATCTTCTATTGGATTCATAATAAGGAATACTTCGCAGAGGTCATCGGATTACGATGCGATAGCAGATAAATTCCGTCCAGGGCATGCAGACTATACATACCAGATGAAGTACGGGATAAGAGATCCTCGAGGAGGAGGCAGATCCTCCGGGCGGGAAACAAGCTGCCGTGTCTTCGGAGGAGCTCTATGCGAACTCCTTCTCAGAGAAGAAGGAATAGAGATAGGAGCAGGCGTAGTTGCCATCGGCAGGACAAGAGCGTCCGGATACAGCTGGAATCCTCCTTTTCCTCCTCCTTTATATGCCCCCTCCTGCCCCGAATACGAAGAGATGGCTGAAGAGATAAAGAGAGCGCAGTCCGATCAGGATAGTGTCGGTGGCATTGTCGAATGCAGGGTTACAGGAATGCTTCCTGGTCTCGGAGAACCAACTGCAGGAAAGCTAGATGCGGATCTTGCGGGAGCTATCATGTCGATAGGAGCGGTAAAGGGAATTGAATTCGGAAGCGGATTCAGAAGCGCTGCGATGCGAGGATCGGAGAATAACGACCAGATGCGCATCGATGGAGGAAGGCTTTCATTCCTTTCCAACAATGCAGGAGGTATTCTCGGAGGCATCTCAAACGGCAATGACATCATAATGTGCATCGCAATAAAGCCGACACCTTCCATTGCAAGAGAGCAGAAGACAATCAATCTCGGAATGGAGAATACACCGATCAAAGTCGAAGGACGGCATGATCCATGCATAGCGATCCGTGCAGTTCCTGTGGTGGAAGCCATGACAGCACTCGTTCTTGCGGATAAGCTATGCATTGCGAGGGCATATGCACGATAGACCACTGACCATACAGAGCGACAGGACGATGCTTCTGGATGTGCACTCTCCTGATGCAGCACTGTGCAGAAGCGATATCATTGCATTTGCGGATCTGATCAAAAGCCCGGAGCATGTGCACACATATGCTCTTTCCCAGCTTTCTCTCTGGAATGCGGTATCATCAGGGATCTCTGGCGATGAGATCGTTTCAAGACTTGGGAAATGGTCACGATATGAAGTGGATGAACGTGTTCTCTTCTTCATCAAGGATCAGTGCTCCCGCTATGGCGATTTCATCATGACAGAGTACGATGAGGATAGCATTCTGCTTACTGTAAGGCGCCCTGTATTCTCGCTGCAGCTCAAAGCGGAGAAGAGCCTTGGGAAATACCTGACACCGATGGCCGATGGAAGCTTCCTGATTGAAAGGATGAACAGAGGTACGGTCAAGGCCCTCATGATCAAGCTCGGCTTTCCTGTCGATGACAGGATTCCCCTGACAGGAGGAGAGCCTCTGGAAATAAGGCTCAGAGACACATTCACCCCAAGGCCATATCAGCTGGATGCCCTTTCAGCATTCATCGGAGATGGAGGCCCGGGCTCCGGGTTCGGAACAGTCGTTCTCCCATGCGGATCCGGAAAGACCATTCTTGGGATTCTTGCCGCGGCGAAGCTCGGAAAGCGCACATTGATCCTATGTCCGAACGTCACAGCTGTACACCAGTGGATACGGGAGCTCATTGCAAGAACATATCTGACAGAGGATGAAGTCGGAGAGTACTCTGGAGAGCGCAAGGAGATAAAGCCCGTGACCGTCTGCACATACCAGATAGTCACCTGGAGACCTGACAAGGAAGGTCCATATCCGCGCTTCTCCCTCTTCAAGGAAGGTGGGTGGGGATTCATAATATATGACGAAGTGCACATGCTCCCGGCTCCGGTATTCCGCGTGACAGCAGAGCTTCAGGCAATCCACCGTCTTGGACTTACGGCCACGCTTATCAGAGAGGATGGAAGGGAGGATGAGGTATTCTCGCTTGTCGGACCAAAGCGCTATGACACGCCATGGTCGGAACTTGCCTCCTCCGGATACATCGCAACTGCATACTGCCATGAGATAAGGCTGCAGTTCTCAGAGGAAGATGAGATAAGATATGCCCTTGCAGCAAAGGGAGCCAAATACAGGATAGCAGCAGAGAATCCGGCAAAGCTGGATGCGGCAAAGCGGATAATCGCGTCCCATCCTGATGATTCCATACTGATCATCGGGCAGTATCTGACACAGCTTGAGCTTTTCAGCAAGGAGTTCGGGTATCAGATAATAACAGGTACAACACCCAATAGGAAACGCGAGGAGCTCTATGAGGCATTCAAGAGAAAGGAAATCCATGTCCTTATTGTCTCAAAGGTCGCCAATAGCGCAATCGACCTTCCAGACGCATCTGTTGCCATACAGATATCAGGGACATTCGGATCAAGGCAGGAAGAGGCGCAGAGACTTGGAAGGATATTAAGGCCCAAGGATCATGACAGCCACTTCTACACACTGATAACAGAATATACCGAGGAGGAGACCTTTGCCCAGAACAGGCAGAAGTTCCTCTCAGAGCAAGGCTATAGCTATACAATCGAAAAAGGGTATTGATTATGGATAGTCTCTTTCTCTACCGTGACCAGGGAAACCGCAGGAAGCAGTTCATAAAGGCCAACTCCGACAGGATCGCATCACAGGTTTCCGAAGAGGATGGAAAGCTCCTTTCATCGATAGCCCTCTCGGATGGAAGCTGTCCGCTCTCTGATGAAGAGGAATCATCGCTTTCTGACAGAGGACTTATCGAAAGGAAGAAGGACGGCACGATCAAAGTCACGGAAACAGGAATGAAAGCAGTCTCCTTCTACCCTCTTTTCGGGAACAGGAAGAACAGGAAGCCATATCCCCATGCATTCTTTCCGATGATGCTTTCCATAATTGCATCAGGAGAGCTTCCTGAACAGCATGCGCTATACTCAAGGAACCTCTCATCCGATCTTATTGCAGGAAGATTCCCTGCCATCTCAAAAGATGCATTCTCAGCATCTGCGGTAAGAACAGTCGAATCACTGGATTCAATGGGACTTATCAGACACGATGGAGGCAGGCTGAGCATGGACAGGGAAAGTGCGCTGCGCTTCTCAGCCATTTCCATTCATGACAAGCTTTCCTATATGATCCACCCGGAGCTCGATGACGATGACCATAAGAAGCTTTCAAAAGCCATAGCTCTTCTAGGACACCTTTCCGATTATGATGAAGATGGGATTGGCTGCCTTTTCAATAGGATCGATGCTATAACGGGCTTCGATCTTTCACAGGACCTTGAGTGGCTCATGAGATTCTCCGTCATATATATCCAGGATGGGAAAGTGAATGCATATGATACAGAAACGGACATAGCATCAGAGGCTATCATCTCCTCAGATTTCACAATAACCTCTGATGGACCGCTCAAAGCTCCGGCATTCCTTTTCGCCGAGCCCCTGAAGGCAGATGTATCAGAGCAGTGGGTAATCACAAGGACATCTGCCAAAGCCGCATTCTCCATGGGAATGACGGACAAGGATATAATCAGAGAGCTGAAGAAGATCTCCAGAGAGAGCCTGCCAGAGATGATAGGAGGAAGATTGTCATCCTGGTATGGATCATTCAGCTCTCTCAGATGCATGAGAGCGCTCATGATCATCTCCGATGAGAAGAACGCGAGAGTGATGGATGCCCTCCCGACACTCCAGGTCCATGTCATCGCAAAACCATCCGCAAATGTATTTCTCATGGATCCTGCAACGGAAGAGGAATGGAGGAAGATACTGAAGACAGCAGGTTTTGATATGCTTGGCCGCACTGAAGGATGGGATCTCAGGGAAAGACAGGATCCTCCTGCTCTTTCCGATACATCATCACCGCGGATTCCAGAAGAAAGGGCAGTACCGTTTGATAATGCAATGAGGGAAAGAATGCTTCAGAATGCCAGCAGTGTGCTTATGAAAGCCATGATACAGTCGGGCTTTATACTCAGTGAGGACACAGCGGCAGTGCCTGTTGATATGATACTCGGACTGTATTATCAGGAAAAAGCACGGCTTGTCTCATCAGTTATGGGCACAAAGGCGAAACTGTATGCGGAGATGGCTGATGGAAGCGTGGTGATAGGCAGAGCTGAAAAGGCACAGGAACCAGGTCATGTGGCTGTGGATCATCTGGATATCGATATAGCGAAGATATGGAAAACTGCCGAGCTGCCGCTTTCAATAATATCGATCAGAGCGGATGGAGATCCTTCGGATAATGATAGCCTGTAAAGGCCTCGAACTGCAGCTTTCCCTGCTCCAGAAGCATCTCCTCACCGAAGTGCAGCACGCATCCTGCCTTCTCCGCTTCTCTGAGCAGCTTTGTCATCTTGGGCTTGTAGATGATATCGTAGACGATTTCCTTCCCGGAGAAATGGAAGCCTTCAATCGGATTCTGATCAAAATCCGGATAAAGTCCTACAGAAGTCGTCTGGACGACAAGATCCACTGTCCCCTCATACTTCGATGCATTCTCAAGCGTATCGTAACCACAGTAATTGAGAGTTGCCAGCTCCTGGGCATGGCTTAGGGTCCTGTTGAGAATCGTAACCTTCACCCCCCTGTTCCTCAAAGCCCAGACAACAGCCTGGGAGGCCCCTCCTGCACCGATTACGATTGATGTCCTTATCCTTCCCGATTCGATATCCTTCAGTATCGGACTGAGAAAGCCATAGTAATCGGTATTGATGCCTTTCCACATTCCCGGCACGCGGACCACAGTATTGCAGGCTCCGATCTGCTTGACCTCCCTCGTTATATTCCCAAGATACATCAGGACCTTGGTCTTGAACGGGATTGTCACAGAGAATCCGCGCATCTTCAGATACTCCGCAAGAGAGAAGAAATGACGCACGCTGTCCACAAGGAATGGAAGATAGATGGCATTGTAGTTTATGCTCTGGAAACCGAGATTGTGGATTCCAGGAGACGATGTATGGAGAACAGGATTGCCTATTATGCCGTAGATTGCAGTCTTGTCATTGACCTTATCAGCCCTGTAAAGCTTCGAAAGGCTCTCTGCTGAAAGCTGTCCAGGAGCAACCTCCTTCCCGGAAGAAGCGAATGTGAGCATTGATCCTGTCTTCCTGTAAAGGATTCTCAGAGGCATGCCCCACTCACCCATTCCAACGATAATCTTCTCAACACCCTTAAGCTCATCAGCAATCCTGAAAAGCGTCATGAGATCAGCAATCGAATGAGGTGTCACCGCAGCTTTTGCAACATCCCCCCTCTCAGCAAGCCTGTAGATGCGCGAGTATATATCATCGGGCATTCCTGAAAAATCATGGAACGACCGTATTATCTTTATACCCCGCTCCCTTGCCTTATCCTCCACATCGCTTTTTTTGACATCCTCTTCGATATCGACATAGGCAAAGTCACCATCAAGAGCATTGAGAAGGAGTGCCCTCCGCTGTCTCTCAGAAAGCGTGCATCTGCCACCATCGGATTTTCTCCTCAGTGTCAGGATCACGGGAACATCGGTCATTGAAGGAAAAGATGAAGCCTTCTCAGCCTCATCATCATTCAGGAGGTCAAGCCTCAGCTCTGCCATTCCGATATACTCTCTGTTTCTCCTGATTTCTTCCAGACAAAGCTCAAGTGTTGGTGAGGATAGCGTAAGGCAGATCAACTTTATCTCTCCTTGATGAATGATTTGTTTTAAGATATTTTATTCTAGTCTCTGAGGATTGCAGAATTCAAGGGTGCGGGTCAACAAAATGAGAACACTTCAGATTCAGAATGTATCGCTGTCATTCGGAGACAGGGAGATACTCAAGGATGCGGGATTCACGATGAGCGAGAAAACCAGAGCCGCATTGGCAGGGGCCAACGGCTGTGGCAAATCAACTCTTCTCAAGGTCATATCCGGGGATATAAAAGCTGATTCAGCATCGCTTTCAATAACAAAGAATGCAAGGATATCGTACCTGCCTCAGTCAGGCATAGTGCTGCCGGACAGCACTGTATATGAAGCGGCGGAGGAAGGATACAGACGCTTTGACCCAATGCTCAGTGAGATGAGGACACTTGAAGATGAGGCTTCCTCAGGCGGGGATAAGGCACTGAAAGCCGCTGAGAGGATCGCCGAGATCCATGACGAGCTCTCATCTTCCGGCTATTACGACAGAAAAAGCAGAATCGGTTCAATCCTATTTGGTCTGGGCTTCTCGGAAAGCGATCTGGAAAGAAGCGCAAGGACATTCAGCGGTGGATACCAGATGAGGATTGCACTGGCTCGCATTCTTGTTGAAGATCCGGATTTCCTGTTCCTTGACGAGCCTACAAACTATCTTGATATCGAGGCGATGATATGGCTTGAGGAGTACCTCAGAGCCTTCGATGGCGGCCTTATGGTTGTCTCGCATGACCAGGGGTTTCTTGATGATATGGTCAACGAAGTCTATGAGCTCTTTTCAGGCCACCTTACGCGCTATTCAGGAAACTACACAGAGTATCTCAGACGGAGGGAAGAAGAGATCAAGGAGCTCGAGAAGAGAGCGAGAAAACAGCAGGAAGAGATAGAGAAGACAGAGGATTTCATCGAGCGCTTCAGGTATAAGGCCACGAAATCAAAGCAGGTACAGTCCAGGATCAAGGCGCTTGATAAAATCGATCTGATTGAGATTCCTGCCCATCTGAGAAAGCTCTCATTCACATTCCCGCCTTCCCCTCACAGCGGCAATGATGTGCTTACTGTCGAGAACCTGCATAAAGCATATGGAAGCAATACCATATACAATGGCTTCTCCTTCCTGGTCAGAAAAGGGGAAAGACTTGCGATAACAGGCCGCAACGGAGCTGGCAAATCAACACTACTGAGGATAATCGCAGGAGAGGATAGCGACTACTCCGGCACTGTCAGGGATGGAGCTGGGGTGAAAAAAGCATATTTTGCCCAGGATACGGAGAATTACCTGACACCATCCAATACTGTTCTGGAAGAAGCGGAGAGCGAAGCTGATACCAAAGATATCCCTGGAGTAAGGAATCTTCTGGGATCATTCCTTTTTTCCGATGATGATGTGTTCAAGAAAGTCGAAGTGCTCTCAGGCGGTGAGAAATCGAGGCTGCAGCTGCTGAAGATCCTTCTCCATCCATCGAACCTGCTTCTTCTCGATGAGCCTACGAACCACCTAGACATAAATGCGAAGGACATGCTCCTCGAGGCGATAAAGTCATATGGAGGGACTGTCATATTCGTTAGCCATGACAGGCACTTCATCAGGAATCTTGCGACAAGGATCCTGTACCTCTCAGAAGATGGTCCGGAGTTCTTTGATGGCGACTATGAGTATTTCGAGTACAAGATCGCCGAGAAAGAAGCCATGTTCCAGATAAAACAGGAGAAAGCACCGGAGGTAAAAGGCCAGGGAGCGCTCTCCCATGAAGAGTCAAAGCAGAGAAGGAACAGGATAAAGGCACTTGAAAGAGAGGTGGAGAAGCTCTCTCAGGAGCTGGACAGCCTCAATAGCGAGATGGCTGGAATCGATGAGGATATATCAAAGCCAGAGAATTACTCAGTCTCATCAAAGATCAGCTCTCTTATGGATGCAAAGAATGCACTGGAGAAGAGAATCGGGGAAAAAGAGGATGAGTGGCTTATGAAATCAGCAGAGCTGGAGGAGATGAATGGAACGGATAATTGAACCAGACAGTCTTCAGCTTTCATTTTCACGCACTGTTCCTCATCTCGTGCTTGCATCCTCATCCCCGAACAGGAAAGCGCTTCTTGAAGCCGGAGGAACGGATGTCGAGGTATTCGTACCGCTTACAGATGAAGAGAGGAAGGGATCTGATCCTGTCGATATAGTTTCAGGAATAGCCAGGGAAAAGATACTTGCATATATCAGATCATCTTCCTATGATCCGGACTCGATAGCGATAGCGGCAGATACGCTTGTGCTGATCGACGGGAAGCTTCTTGGCAAACCATCTTCTGAAGAGAATGCCCGCTTAATGCTTGAGTCCCTCTCAGGAAGGACACAGACCGTGATATCCGCAGCAGGAGTGAAGCTTCCGGGAAGGGATGCCGTGGTCATCACTGATACTGCTGATGTCATCTTCAGAGTCCTCGATGATGCAGATATCGCTTCATATATCGCGACAGGGGAATGGAATGGGGCAGCAGGTGGATACAGGCTCCAGAAGACAGGATACAGGCTTGTTGAAAGGATAGATGGAGACTGGACTACCGTCGTAGGGCTTCCTATGAAGAAAATACTTGACTTTATACAAGAACAATATAATTAGATTGTAATTTCTTAACAAATTACATATTTATAAAGCGGTGTTTTATAGATTAAACAATATAACTTAGCTCTGTATCATTACATCTCTTTTATGTTGCTCACGCTTATCTGTTGCCTGTACAATGATGCCATGGATAAGAAAACCGCATTCATAGGACTTGGTGTGATGGGTAAATCGATGGCCTCCAGGCTCATCGATGCAGGATACGAGCTTTATATCTACAACAGGACAAAGGCAAAAGGCGGCGATCTTGTTGCAAAGGGAGCCATCTGGTGCAATACACCGGAAGAAGCTGCCCGGAATGCATCAGTGATCTTCACGATTGTCGGCTATCCAAAGGATGTTGAGAATATCTACCTGGGGAAAGATGGGCTTATTGAAGCAGCAGAAGACGGGAAGATATTCTGCGACATGACTACGACAAAACCGTCTCTTGAAGTGATGATCGATTCAAAGCTGAGGGAAAAGGGAGCAGCTTTCGCAGATGCTCCGGTCTCTGGCGGTGACAGAGGTGCAAGAGAAGGCACACTGTCGATAATGTGCGGTACGGATGATGATACATTCAATGCCCTTCTGCCCTATTTTTACGTGATGGGAAAGAACATAGTGCACATGGGACCGGCAGGAAGCGGCCAGCATACGAAGATGGCGAATCAGATTGTGATAGCAGGCACTATGGCTGGTGTTTCAGAGGCCCTTGTTTATGGAGCGAGAGCGGGATTGGATCCGGAGAAGCTTGTGGCCACCATCGGGAAGGGAGCTGCAGGATGCTGGACTCTGGATAATCTTGCGCCAAGGGTCATAAAAGGCGATTTCGCACCGGGCTTCATGGTTGACCATTTCATCAAGGATATGTCCATTGCCCTTTCGGAGGCAGATGAAATGGGATTATCCCTCCCCTCGCTTGCTCTGACAAGAGAGCTGTATAAAGCAGTAAGCGCTGAAGGCCATGGAAAGGATGGAACACAGGTGCTTATCAAGGCACTGGAGAGACTTTCTGGAAAAGACGAGGGTTAAAATGTCATTCTTAGGGGCAGATGGTATCATCTTCGACTTCAACGGAACACTCTACTGGGATGAGGCTGAGAACAGAAAAGCATGGAACAGGACTGCTGTGATGATACGGGGAAAGGAGCTTACGGATGAGGAATTCTCCTTTCTCAACGGGCGTACCGATGAGGAGACTGTTCTCTATTTCCTCCCGGATGCGGATGTACCAACCATCGATTACTGGAGCGGTGAGAAGGAAAAGATATACAAGGAGATCTGCATCAAAGCAGGTCCCAGGCTTTCTCCCGGGGCTCTTGAGATCCTTTCATATCTGAAAAGCAGGAATATGCCGATGGCCATTGCATCGTCTGCGCCTAAAGTGAATATGGACTGGTATATTCCATGCTTCGGTCTTGAGAACTACTTCCCTCTCAGCTCAATCATCGCAGGACGAAGGGATATACCGTCAAAGCCCGATGGAACAATCTTCCGCATAGCCGCAGAAAGCATCGGGATCAGACCGGAGAGGGTACTCATCTTCGAGGATTCCGAGTCCGGAGTCAGAGCCGCACTGGATTCAGGATGCATGAAGGTTATCAGGATAAGAGGTCCTGAAGGAAAGGATCTGGGTATGGAAGGCATCGATGAGATCCCTTCGTTCCTATCTCTCCTTGATACCCTCCGGCAAGAATGGTAATCTTAGCTTATGCAGGAGCTTTTCGGAAATACTGTACTGTGGTCTGCTGTTATCGGGCTTGTCAGTGCACAGATACTTAAACCGATAATCCACCTTGTCCATAGGAAAGGATGGGATTGGCGCCTGATTCTTACAACAGGAGGAATGCCATCCTCGCATACCTCGGCAGTGACATCAATGACTGTGTCGATTGCCATGACAGAAGGACTTGGCAGCCCTCTCTTTGCTTTTTCCGTGATCTTCTCGCTTATAACAATGAGCGATGCGACAAATGTCCGCTATGAGACAGGGAAGCAGGCAGAGCTTCTGAACCAGTGGTCTGAGCTCCTTTCTGAAATACATAAGAACGGACCATTCTCACCGCAGAATCTCAAGACGATGATCGGGCACTCAGGGCTGCAGGTCGCAGCAGGCCTTGTGCTTGGTGCCATCACCGGATCTGTTTCCACAATACTGATGACAAATGCATACAGCTGATTTCGATGAATTCTATAGAGAGCAGTATGGCCCAAGATGGGAAGAACTGAAAGGTGCAATGCTCTCAGCCATTGATGATAAAACAACGATAGCAGGTCTTCTTGAGCCCTATTTCATGGACAGGACAAGCATTGAGACTGCGATGCTTCTTCCGATTGAAGAGGGATTATCTGTTCTGGATATGTGTGCAGCCCCTGGAGGAAAGAGCATAGTCATCGCATCTCAGCTGAAAGGGAGCGGACGGCTTGTCTCAAATGACAGATCCCCTGACAGAAGAGGACGGATGAGGAAGGCTTTTGAGTCATCGCTTCCTGAGACATGGAGAAGCAACATAGTTATAACAGGACATGATGCATCAAAATGGGGAGTATATGAAAAGGATGCATACGACAGGATACTGCTTGATGCCCCATGCTCCTCAGAGCGCCATGTGATAAACAGCCCGGAGCATCTTTCCCAGTGGTCAGCCTCGAGGCCCAGAAGACTTCAGGCCCTTCAGTTCTCGATGCTCTCATCTGCCCTCCTTGCTCTCCGGAAAGGAGGAATGATTCTCTACTCTACATGTTCCATAAATAAAGGCGAGGATGAGGATATCATAGCCAGGCTTATGAGGAAACATCCGGATGAAGTGAGGGAAAGGCCTGTATCACTGGAATATGGTGAGAAAAGGGAATATGGCTGCATGGTCCTTCCTGACAGAAGCGGAGGCAGAGGCCCGATGTATGCAGCGCTTCTGGAAAAGCTATGACAAGATGTGCGATCACGTGCTGTGAAAGCTATGACAGCATAAGAGTATATAGTGCTATAAAGGAGATAATCGAACACTCTGATTTCCCTGATGTGAAAGGAAAGACTGTCCTTCTGAAGCCGAATGTGCTATCTGACAATCCTCCTGAAAAGGCAATAACAACCCACCCTTCTGTAGTGAAGGAGATCGGAAGGATCGTTAAGGAAAGAGGTGCAGGGAGAATCATCATCGGAGATTCCCCCGGAATGCAGACGGGATCGTTCCGTCCCAGGCTCTCAGGTCTTATGGATACGGCATCTGATCTCGGAGCGGAGATTGCCGACTTCAAAGACAATCCCAGGATGCATGAATGCGATGGATTCCGTTTCCCAATGGCATCGATCCTTGATAGTGCAGATATTGTCATATCAATAGCGAAATTCAAGACACACCAGCTGATGTACGCTACAGGAGCGGTCAAGAACATGTTCGGGCTTATCCCAGGCCTTAATAAAAGCCCAATGCATCTCAAAGCAAGGACCCCTGAGTCATTTGCAAGATTCCTTATGGCTGTCTACAAGGAATCACACACAGACTATGCATTCATCGATGCAGTAGAAGGGATGGAAGGACCGGGACCTGCGAATGGAACAAGAAGGCACATAGGTCTTCTGATGGGAGCGGCGAATGCCTACGCTCTGGACAAAGCAGAGGCTGTCATCATGGGATACAGGAGCGTTCCGCTTATCAAGGAAGCGGAAAAGGTAGATAAGAGCATCACCGAATGCAGCTATCCCCTCCTCTCCCCTGAAAACCTTATCCTAAGCGACTTCATCAGGATCCCAGAGGGAAGGAAAACAACAGTACGGTCGCTGTTTATTCCAAATCTCCTTTCATTCTTCGGAATCCATCATGACACAAGACCTTTTCCTGAATTTGACCAATCAAAGTGCAGGAAGTGCCTCAAGTGCGCTGAAGTCTGTCCGGCGAAAGCCCTCAGACTGAAAGATGGAAGGATACATATCAATAAAAGGAAATGCATACATTGCTACTGCTGCCATGAAATGTGTCCTTTCGACGCGATTGAAATCAAATAATACAAAGAATTAATATAAACTCCTATCTGCACAGCGTTGATAAAAAGAAGATGACGATATAGCATACGGGCTGTTCTGTCGTCATTGGAGCAGAGTTCGGTGTGGAAGCCTCTTTGCCTGATGATGGCAGGACAAAAAG
>CALXKZ010000056.1 GCA_944389065.1 uncultured Spirochaetaceae bacterium | reverse complement strand
CACTCCATGTACGAGGTGTATCGTTCTGATAGAGTGCTGGAGCAGCGGCCATGTAGAAGGCTTCCCATTCTGTGAGATTCGAACCGATGAGCATTCCATAGTCTTCAGCACCATCAGCAAAGCCATCCTCATTGACAGGATTCTCTGGGAGGAAATCTCCATCGATTACCGGTTCCCAGGAAAGACCATATCCACCACCCAATGCTGCGGGAATCTGATACTCCTCTGCTGTTTGGGCGAGAGCTGCGTTTGAAGCTACTGCAAGCTCCTCATATGGCACATTCTGGAGTTCTTCAGGGTTCTCTATTCCAAGATTCTTCATAGTAAGTTCAGCAACACGCTCTGAAGGCTCTTTATCTGTGAAGACAACCCCCATCATCTCCGTTGCACCGCTTTCGATGATTCCTCTCTTGAAGAGGCCTTTTGCATAAGGGGATGACATCAGAGCAAGGATTTTAGCTCCGCCTCCGCTTTCACCGAAAAGTGTGATGTTGTCAGGATCACCGCCGAAAGATGAGATGTTCTTGTGTATCCATTCAAGAGCATCGATGAGATCGATTATGCCGACATTCGCGGAGTATCTGTATTCGTCTCCATATGCTGAGAGATCAAGATGTGCAAGTACATTCAGTCTGTGATTGACCGATACTACGACAACATCACCTTTCCTGGAGAGGTTCGCACCATCATATACAGCAAGCTCCTGTGCAGAGCCTGTTGAGAACCCGCCGCCATGAAGCCATACCATGACAGGACGCTTCTCCTCATCAAGACCTGTTGTCCAGATGTTGAGGTTTAACGGACTCTCGCTTGTCTGAAATACACGTCTTGGTTCTTCCCATGATGTTCCAGTTCCTCCAATGCTTACAGGCTGAGGCGAAATCGGGCCATATGCATTAGCGAACAGGACCCCATCCCAAGGCTGTACCTCTTCTGCTGGCATGAATCTCTTCGTCACCTCTGCGTATGGAATTCCATGAAATGTATAGATTCCATCCCGTATGTAGCCCTGTACTGTCCCTTTATCTGTCTCCACGGTAGCGATACCTGGGCCAGCTTCGATTTCACCTGCAAAAAGCACTGCAGATATGAGCATAATAACCTGAAGAACAAATAACCTTTTCATATTCCAAGCCTCCTCAGTTTTCATTCGGAAGTGTTGTCTCAACCTTTCCGACAACTTTGAGATTGCATATCATCCTGATGAATGCCGGATCTGAATGATCGACAATCTCGCTATGCCCTATATCAAGCTTAGCAATTTCTGCCATATCATCATCTGTGAGAGTAAAATCCCATATGTCGATATTCTGCTCCATTCTTTCCCTGTGTGTTGATTTCGGAATCACAACGACTCCTCTCTGCACATTCCATCTGAGAGCCACCTGCGCTGCGCTCTTTCCATACTTCTCCCCAATTGCTGTAAGTACAGGATGAGTGAAGATTCCATGCTTCCCCTCTGCAAACGGCCCCCATGCTTCAGGCTGGATTCCAAGCTCCTTCATATTCCTGATTGCTTTCTCCTGCTGGAAGAATGGATGGAGTTCCACCTGATTGACAGCTGGTATGACCTCTGCATGGATTGCAAGATCTGTCAGCCTATCAGGATAGAAATTGCATACTCCTATTGCCCTTACCCTGCCTTCCTTATAAAGCTCCTCCATAGCCCTGTAAGCGCCATAGTAATCCCCAACAGGCTGATGAATCAGGTAGAGATCAAGATAATCAAGGCCGAGATTCTCAAGTGATGTCTCGAACGCCTTCTTCGCGCCATCATATGAGGCATCTTGAGTCCAGAGCTTCGTGGTGATGAAGAGATCATTCCTGTTCACTCCTGATTCCTTTATTGCCTCTCCTACAGCTTCCTCATTCATGTATGCTGCAGCAGTATCAATGAGCCTATAACCAGAACTGATAGCATCAAGAACAGCATTCCGGCATACATCATAGTCCGTTACCTGAAACACTCCGAAGCCTTCAAGTGGCATTTCCACACCATTATTAAGATGAATTGTTTCCATTTCGTATCTCCTATGCTTGAACGATAATTTCAAAACTCCAGAAAATACAGGACAAATTTCCTATACTGGTATAATCTATTGTTATAGCGGAGGTGCTATGGAACTTTATCAGCTTGAAGAGCTTGCAGCACTTGCAGAATATGGATCAATATCGAAGGCAGCGGAGAGCGTCGGCGTTTCTCAGCCAGCGATGTCACGCTCAATGAAACTCCTTGAGGCGGATATCGGTGTTCCGATATTCCAGAGGACAAGCAATACGATAGAGCTTAATGATACTGGCAGGCTTGCCGCCTCAAAAGCGGCAGAGATAACCGCAGCTGTACGGAAAGCCACAGAGGAGATAAGGGAGTTCGACAGGAGGAAGAAGATAATCCTTGTAGGCTCCGTTGCCCCCGCGCCGCTCTGGAGTGTCATCTCGATGCTATCCTCCATTGAGACGGAAAAGACCATTGCAGGAGAGATGAAGGAGCATAGGATTCTTGAAGACGGGCTGAGAAGCTGCACATACCGCTATGTGATAACCAATAAGCCATTATCCATCTCCGGCTTTGCCACCGCAAGGCTCGGAGAGGAGAACCTCATGTTCCTGCTGCCATCCAACCATCGGCTTGCAGGACGTAAAGCCCTTTCATTCAGTGATCTTAATGGAGAGAATATGCTTCTTTACGAGAACATAGGCTCATGGAGAGAATTACCGAAAAGGAAGATGCCTTTATCTAAATTTCTCATTCAGAATGACAGGGATGCGTTTGAGGAACTGGTGATGAAATCGACAATCCCATCATTCGCGACAGACCTCATTTCTGTCCCGATTGAGGGAAAAGTCGCTATCCCGATATCAGATGCAGAGGCACATGAGGAATTCTATATATCAACCAGATCAGGCGATCTGACAACACTTTATTACCTTGTAAAGCATTTCAGAGCGGAATTCAGATCAAGTCATACTTATACTGTATGAAACTGGAGTATATGCGCTTTTCATGAGGCGGAGCATCTCTACCCCGCCTCTTTCCATCACACATCACCGAAGATGTGCTCCGGAGTCCCTTCCGGCCAGCTGCTGAAATCTGCAGGTTCGATTCTGAGGAGTTCTTCTTTGTAATCCCCGTACTTCACGCCGCCGATTTCCAGGTCGTCTTCTGAGGGGACAAGTTCAAGAATCTCTCCTGTCCCCAGATTCTGGCCACAGTAAGCCGTTCCGA
>CALXKZ010000055.1 GCA_944389065.1 uncultured Spirochaetaceae bacterium | reverse complement strand
TAGCAGCTGTTGCGGCGGGCAAGATCGATCTGAAGGATGTCGTGACGAACAGGTTCATGCTTGACCAGATCCAGGAGGCTATGGAGAAGAGCGTGAGCGATAAGGTGAACATCGTAAAGGCTGTCATCGAAGTAGCAGGGGAGTGATTTGATTAAAGGAACCAGCGGTTTGATAGCTGCTGGATCCTTTGATTTGTTTGGCATCAGATAATGGTGGAAGTGATTCTGAATCGTATAGTAGGAGAGCTGGAAGGTATTCCTTCGCTATGCGGCATAGTGCTTGGTGGCTCCCGTGCTACGGGGGGGGTGCAAGTGAAAGTTCTGATATAGATGTCGGAATCTATTATGATGTTTTCGATTATGATGCTTTGAATGCAGCAGCTTGCAGATTGGATGATTCTCATCGAGGTAACCTCGTATCCAGGGAAGGGGAATGGGGAAATTGGGTGAACTGCGGAGGCTGGCTTGTAATAGATGGCATTCATGTAGATCTTATAATGCGGGATGTCAACAGGGTGCGGGATATTGTCGTCCGTTCTGATAATGGCAGTTTCGGCATGCATTATCAGACAGGTCATCCGCATGCTTATATCGACATTATGTACAGAGGGGAGCTTGCTGCTTCTGAAGTCCTTCGTGGCAGTGATGATTTTCTCATGCTGAAGAAGCAGGCTGAATCATATCCCGAGAAACTCCGAAAAGCCATCCTTGATTTCTTCCTGTTTGAATCCGGGTTCTCGCTGCAATTAGCTAGGAAGAATCTTCTAGATGATGATATCTATTACATTTCAGGGCATATCTTCCGTTCTGTATCAGCGCTTAATCAGATGATTTTCGCTGTAAACAGGCAGTGGTGCCTTAATGAGAAGAAAGCTCTGCTGAGAATTGAGAGTTTCCATATAAAGCCGGAAAACTATAAATATAGGGTAAATGAGATCTTCTCTATCCTGCCGGTGGATCCAGAACTTGCATTGAACAGACTGGATGCTCTGAGAAAAGATGTGCTTCTCCTGATATAGCAAAAGGCTGTTTCATGAAGCCTTGATGGTCTGCAACAGCCTGTATTCCGGAGCTAGAAACCCCTTTGCATTTGCTATTTCTCGATATATGAATCGAGGAAGTTCTGTACCCATTCAGGATTTGCTGCAACAAGCCTGTCATGCTGAGCCTGAATCTCATCGCATACTGTCTTTGCATCAGCTCCTGCGAACCAGTTCTGGGAAGCCGTCTTCATTATTTCCTTTATACCAGGAATCCACTGGCGGCTGAGAACAGCACTGACTGGAAGCTGTCCTTCCTGGAGTATCTTGAGACAGAGTGTGTACGACGGATCTACCTTTGCGTGATTGACTCTGGTTGTTGGTATTTCCTGTGCATTCTCTGCGTAAATCGTACTGCCTTCATCAGAAACAAGATACTGCATGAAGCTTATGCATACCTCTGGAATATCGGTTGTTGAGCAGATGCTGAGTCCGCTGTCCAGACCTGCTATGATTGTCTGGTCTGCTGGATCATCAGTGAAGCAGGATGGGAGGCAGATGATATCAAGATCCGGGGCGATATCCCTGATAGCACCGACAGTATTGGCTACCTGGAACAGTATCGGGGATTCTCCGGAGATGAAAGCTCTGTACATGCCATTGACATCATTTCCAAGAGCGGAAGGAGCTATGTACTTCTTCATCTCTGCATATTTGTCGAACATGCTGAGATAAAGCTCATCATTCCATGCATGTTCGCCGCGGAGCATATTCGCATACCAGTTCGGGTCCTCTCCGTAAATTGTCTGGTAGATATACTGGAACGGCCATGCTGTTATGGAAGAAGAGTCCTTGCCTGCAACAGTTACAGGATACTGTACTCCAGCAGCGACGAGCTGATCGCAGAGATCAATGAAGTCAGACCAGCACTTTGGATAATTATCTTCTCCGATGTTTATCCCGGCTTCTTTCAGTACAGCATTATTTACGATGATGACGTTCATTGTCGTTCCCATCGGGACTGCGTAGTAATCATCCTGCCATGAGATAAGCTCCTTGTCGCCATCAATGATCTTATCCATGACTCCAATGTCGGTTATAGGCATCAGATAGCCCTCTGCTGCATAGCTCTGCTGGACAGCACCGACCTGATTGAGATACATATCAGGAAGTTCATTCGCTGCAATGTATGTCGTCATCATGGTTTCGAAGTCTGTGACTGTGTTTGCAACGACGATATCAAGATTCACATTTGGATGATCTTTCTGGTATTCGTCAAACGCAGCATTCAGTCCTTTTGCCTGATTTGCCATTGCAATCATGGTTATCGTGCCAGAGAGCCCATCGTCTGATTCTGCAGATTTGGCTTCCTGGCTTCCATTTGCAAAAATCATGGAGATCGATAACAAGAGCGCTGCAATAATGGTAAGCAAACGTTTCATTCTATTCCTCCCTTTTGCGTGTTCGAGCACACGCTTGAATAAAACAATACAGGTATAGATATTGGTTTCTCTGAAGGGAAGGCCTCCTATTCCTTCCCCTCATAATATCATTCCATAGACAGCATCTGAGAAACTTATGCCGATTTCCTGCAGATATTCCGGTTAATTGAATACCTCCTGCATTTCTGTGACAACAGTGGACATATGCTCATACATGATTCTTTCAGCTGCTTCTGGATCATGTCTGCAGATTGCATCCACAAGTTCTTCATGCTCTGCCCAGTTCTTTGCCCTCCATTTATGGTGATCTTCCGAATGCTCTTTCCCCCAATACCATAGGTTGCCATGCATGAGCTCGATGAAGCATTCCATGAAGATTTTATAGACTTTATTATCCGCCCCATCAGCTATAGTACGGTGAAGCTCAACATTAAGATCATAGAAATCAACATGCTTATCCTCGTTTATGGATTTTGAGGATGCGATAATGTCCCGAAGCTTTTTGCATGTTTTCTCATCGGCATTGAGTGCGCACAGTTTTGCTGTCTCGCTTTCGATGAGCCTGCGTGCCTGTGCTATTTCAATTGGGTTGATCTGCCTTGATGCAAGACTCTGACCTAGACTGTCGATGATGATATCCTTGGGCATTTTGATTACAGGTTCTGCCACATATGTTCCATCACCCTGCTTTACAGTGATCAGCCCTTTGCTTGCGATTGCCGAGATTGCCTGACGGACTGAAGTCCTGCTTACAGACAGGGCCTGAGCAAGTTCCCTCTCGGATGGTAGTTTATCTCCAGGCTTAAGATGCTCCTGCTCAATCAGATCCTCTATCTGGTGGCTGATTATCGTATAAAGCTTCTCTGTCTTGATTGGAGACAGCATAGATACCTCCTTTAAGGTTTACTGGTCTAGCCAAAATCCTTTTTATATAGACTAAAGCCTCCTTTTCCAGCTGTCAACTTAAAAACAAATTCAATGCTGATAATATTATATATAAATATTATTTATATAAAATGTTTATTTTTAATTAAAATATCAAAAATTGATGCGGAATATAAATTTTGCCCAATTTGGAAAGATTTTTCTTGATTTATTGAATTATTGTGATATTAATGAGTGTAACAGTGGTCTATCCTTTAGAACACTTGACCAAAAGGAGGATAATAATGAAAAGGATTCTTATATGCATGTTGGCATGTATGATGGCAATTCTCCCTATTTTCGCAGGTGGAAGC
Organism: uncultured Spirochaetaceae bacterium; assembly: GCA_944389065.1. Classification (GTDB taxonomy): domain Bacteria; phylum Spirochaetota; class Spirochaetia; order Sphaerochaetales; family Sphaerochaetaceae; genus Ornithospirochaeta. The sequence goes on along the minus strand of CALXKZ010000055.1, from coordinate 4,335 downwards.
AAGGAAAGTGCTCCAGCGGCTGCAGCCAGCAGTGATGAGAGCGGACTTTCAGGAACATTGACTTTTGTTTCTTCCGCAACTCAGGGAAATGGTATCAGAGCAGTCTTTGCTGAGTATCAGAAGACACATCCGAATGTGCAGCTTGACCTTGTACCATATTCAACAGTAACGGATTTCGAGACAATGATGACTGGTTATATCGCGGCTGGAACAATGCCTGATATGTATCTTGCTCAGGTTGGCGCAACACAGCAGGAATATGCCGCCAGTGGATATCTTCTTCCACTTCCGCAGGAAGGCATAATGGAGAACCTCGTTGATGGCGATCCTGAACTCATTATGTACGATGGGCAGTACTTTGCATTCCCGATGAATCTTGAGATTTCATCAATTCTTGTGAATAATGCAGCAGCCAAGGAAGCTGGAATCACACTCGATGAGAATAACTATCCTCGCTGCTGGGATGAGTTCATCGCTCTTCTTGATCAGTTCGTTGCAGCTGGAGTCCAGTATCCAGTAGCAGTTGCAGGAAAGGATTCATCATCTGTTACAGCATGGCCGTTCCAGTACATCTATCAGTCAATCTATGGCGAGGATGCCAACTGGTATGCAAACGTACTCAGAGGCACACGTGCATGGAATGATGAGCTCTACCTTGAGATGTTCAACAAGTATGACCAGATGAGGAAGTACATCGCTCCTTCTGCTCTTGGAAATGACGTCAATGGTATGTACAGAGCATTTATTACAGGTGAGTCCCCGGTATTCTTCCAGGTAATGCATACTGTCGGTACTCTCCGCAATATTGCCCCGGATCTTGATATCATCTGTCTCCCATCCTGCTTCAACGATGATCCTGCAAAGCAGACAATCATCTCCGGATATGGTGATGGTGTAAGTATCTGTGCTGATACAGACAATCCTGAGCTCTGCCTCGATTTCATGAGGTATCTGACATCTGAAGAGGGAAGCACAATCTATACAGAGAACGCAGGTAGTATTCCTTCAACAAAGAAGAACAATGCTGCTGTAGATCCTGCTTATAAGGTATGTCTTGGAATTCTCCAGAATGGAACGCTTCCGACAAGCACACAGCTCAGCCGCCAGTGGATTCCTGGTGTCAAGGAAATCATGAAGACTGCTCAGCAGAACTGGTTCGCCGGTGCTGATGCTCAGACAGTATGTGATGAAATCCAGGAGCAGCATAACCGTCTCGTTGAGGCAAATCCTGAATGGGTTGAGAACTTCCTCAACAGCTATGTTGATAAGGAAAGCTACGTAGACTGAAAAAGCTGAATTTGCGGTCCATGCATTCCAAGCAATACTCAGGAATGCATGGATTTTTAATCGGAGGTATCGTAATGAAAACGCTAAAGAAAAAGAGATTCAACTGGGTGGAATTCCTCCTTGTTGTGCCAGCTTTGGTTTTCTATCTGGTATTTGTTGTATATCCTTTGTTTGGAGGATTCTTCTATAGCATGACTGACTGGAATGGAATATCTCCGGATTTCAATTTCGTTGGTCTAAAGAACTATGTGAATCTTTTCCACGACCAGTTTGTTCTTGAGCCTTTAGGGAATTCCGTATTCTTTGCATTCGTATCAATGATACTTCTGAATGTCCTTGGCCTGATCTTTGCTGTAGGCCTTGATAATATAGCTGGAAAGAGTTTCTATCGTGGACTCTTCTATCTCCCATCGGTTCTTGGTTCCCTTGTTGTAGGTTATATCTTCAGCTTCCTGTTCTCTATGCCTTTTGCTTCAATCGGACAGAAATTCGGCTGGGATGTGCTTGCTAACAATGCGCTTGGCAATCAGGACTGGGCCTTGATGATGGGTTGTCTTGTATCGGCCTGGAAGAATGTCGGCTGGTATATGGTTATTTATATTGCTGGTCTCCAGAATGTCGATAAATCGCTCCATGAGGCAGCAATCATCGATGGTGCTTCTTCCTGGAAGAGATTCTGGTCAGTTACTTTCCCTCTGATAGCACCTGCATTCACAATCAATATGATCCTTTCCGTTGAAAGAGCTTTCAAGGAATATGATCTTATATTCGCTCTTACAGGCGGTGGTCCTGGAAGAGCCAGTGAGCTTCTCTCAATGACAATCTATAACGAATCATTTACAAACAAGAGAGCAGGGTATGGTTCAGCTCTTGGTGTAATCCTCTTCCTGATAATCGTAGCGATTACACTCATCCAGCTCTTTGCACTCAGGAGGCGTGAAAATGACATCAACTACTGAGAGAACAAACGAATACTACAGAACATATAACAAGCGCATGAGGCGCCTGAAGATGATACGCAAGATAGTCGTTCAGGCAATAATGACTTTACTTGCATTTGTCATTCTCTATCCTTTCATAATGTCGGTTGGCGTATCGGTGAAGAGTCCTCTCGAGGCATTGCTCTCGCCTGACAAGTTCCCGACTGAATTCCATTTTGAGAATTACTCGAAAGTCTGGGAGATAATGGATTATCCTACGGTGTTCATGAATACCACAATCATAACGCTTATGGGTGTTGTGGGAATCATCGCTCTTACTGGACTGGCTGGTTATGTAATCGCGTGGTCGAAGAGCAAGAAGTTCTACAATATGCTGTATGTCTTCTTCCTCTGTGGTCTCATGGTTCCTTTCTATACAGCTCTTGTACCACTTGTGAAGCTGATGAGCGATCTGAATCTCACGAATTCCAGATGGGGAATGATTCTGTATTACTGGGGTAGGAATATTCCTATGGCAGTATTCCTCTATGTAGGCTTCATCCGCGGAGTATCAGGAGAAATCCTTGAAGCAGGAGAGATTGATGGAGCGAATACCTGGTCTCTTTATTGGAGGATAATGTTCCCTCTCATGAAGCCTATAACAACGACAATATTCATACTTGATGCGATGGGTCTTTGGAATGACTTCCTCTTCCCGAGGATGATGCTGACCCAGTCATCGCTCAGGACAATCTCGCTGTCTCAGTACTACTTCACAGGAGAGCTTGGAACGCAGTATAACCTCGCATTCGCAGCATATATCCTGACGATGATCCCTATCATGATTCTGTATTTCTGTCTGCAGAAGTACATTATCAAGGGTGTTGCATCCGGAGCTGTCAAAGGCTGATCTGCCAAGGAGCATAGCCGCTGTGATTCAGCGGCTTTTATAAAAAAGGGAGAATATTATGAATATCGAATGGCTTGATAAGGGCCTTAGGATCATGCAGTACAATCTGCAGATCCGTGATACTGCAGGAATGGATCCGGTTAAGATCGCTGAGGAGACACTTGCTTCAGCGTCAAACGCTGTAGTCATCAATGTAGGCGGAATCTATGCATGGTATAGGAGCAATGTTCCATATCATCATATAAATGAATATCTTCCTGAAGGAAGAGATCTTCTTGAGGAACTGATCAGCGAGTTTCATAAGAGAGACATAAAAGTCATTGCAAGGTTCGATTTCAGTCTTGCTGATGACAGGACATATCAGGAACATCCGGAATGGTTTGCTCGCGATAAGGACATGAATCCGATGATAGCTGGGGCAACCAGGATGGGAGGCTGGGATCAGCTTCTGACGACCTGTTCTCTCAGTGGCTATAGAAACGAAGAGGTTGCTGTCCCTATTCTTGAGGAAGTGCTTGATAGATATGCCATTGATGGCATATTCCTGAATGCGCCCACAGCACCTTTCTGCCGGTGCAACCATTGCCAGAAGGAGTATATGAAGAAGTTCGGGAAACCTCTTCCTGAGACGATAGAGGAGGTTGAACCTGACTGGCTATCTGGGTGCACGAAAGCGAATATCGATGTCCTCTATAAGGCAATAAAGCGCAAGAATGAGAATATTCCATTGATTCTGTACTATGCTCCATTCTCTGAGAAGATCAAGGGATTGGGTATCTCACATAGAGATAGCATCTATGACCGTCTTGCTACTGCAGATTATATCTGCTGTGAGGCGCAGAATGTTCTTTCTGCAGGGATAAAAGGTATTTCCTGCACAGAAAAACCTTCTCTGAATATGAAATCTGGTTTTGAGCCGGAATCAGGGAAGAGGCCATTCGGAATCATCCATTCCTGCCCTGGCATGGATTGGCGCCATGTAGGTTTGCCTAAGGCTGAGTATCTTCCATGGATGGCTCAGGTCCCTGCAAGCCATGGTGTGCTATGGCATTCTGTGACAGGTTATCCCGATACGATTCTTGATAAAAATGTCATGGAGGCAGCGTCTGAAGTCAACCATATGGCTGCAAAGACCGAGAAAGACATGGATGGGGCTGTCTCATATTCGCCAGTTCTTGTCCTTTGGGATGGTTCATCTCATTGCCGTGATATCGGCAG
>CALXKZ010000054.1 GCA_944389065.1 uncultured Spirochaetaceae bacterium | reverse complement strand
TGGTCGAGGCAAAGAGCAGGAAGAAGGGAGAGACTGCTTAATACTTCTCTGGATTAAATATCATAATCAGCAAGGCCGTGATAACGCGGCCTTGTTCTTTTCATTCTGCTTACTGCAACTCAGCTTTGCCAGAATTGATTTTGGCAAAATCGATTCTGGTAAACTTCTTACCACTGCTGCTCACGTTTCTCTAAGGAATCCAATACCTGCTTCAGTCCCCGATCTCAGGGAAGACTGCGATACGAAGATCGGTCATACCATATGGAATCAGGTGTATTGCCTCTTTGTTTCCTTTTACTGGAGATGCAGGCACTTCACTGCATGAAGCTCCATCATCAACCCAGCTGAGCTCTCTGTACGCATCGGCTTCCGCAGAGACTGAATCAGCGCTTATCGTTATCCTCGCGTTCTCCAATGCCTCTGCAGAGATGCAGTATCTCCACTCAGATACAGGTCGGTATTCGTAATCGGAGAACCTTCCTCTGTCCTTTATGACTTTCACATCCTTCCTGATTGGGAGCGCAAAGATGATGGGACCTCGTTCCAATGAGATTCCGTGAGGGCTGCTCAGCACATGATTGGAAATACCGAATGAGATTGAGAATGTTTCATCTGTCCATTCTTTATCAATGGAAAAGAAACCTTCCCCGGAAATAGCACCTTCCGGACATATCGGATTGCAAGTCCACGACGGGATCCTGAACATAAGCTTCGCCCTGCAGGGCTTATCCGCATGGACATGTATTTCTGCCTCTCCGGAGAATGGATAGAAGGAATCGATTGCCACCGATAGGCCGGATTCTCCATCTAGGATATATTTACCCGCGATATAACTAAGACAGCGATACCCTTCATCCCCCTTAAGCCAGATGAATGATGCGTATTTCGGCATTCCCTGATGCATATTGGCTGTACAGCAGCCGAAATTCGGCTCCAGACCGAAGATATTCGAATCATCGAGATTGTTATACCATCCGCGATGCGCAACAGTGCAGCTTATCTGATTCACCATCTGATCGTATTGATGCGAACAGCCATCCTTTGCGATTGCAGCAGGCAGCGCATTGAATGCAAGCCTTTCAAGAAGGTCCATCCATGAATAATCCTCTGTGATGCGCATTATCTCCTCAAGCGAATACATCAGCTCAACAACTGTGCAGAGCTCCGTCCCCTTCTCGGGGGAAGTCCCATTGAGATGCTCGTCACAGCTGAACACACCTGTTATCTGTCCATGATGATCAAGAAGAGCACGATATCCTGTATGGAGGGTTTTCCTATATGATTCCTTCCCTGTCACAGCGTACTGGTATGCAAGATACTTCAATCCCATCGCTATATTCACACCATGGGTCTGGTGGAAGATCCTGAAGAATGGATCCTCATAACGCCGATGCTTCATCGGATCGCCGCCATACTGTGCATTGAATCTCTCAAGATATGACTGGAATGCATTCCATGGAAGATATGATCCTGCAGGAAGCTCAAATGGCATTGAACTGAAGAATGAATACCAGTCCAAGGACTCATTCAGCACGATACGTGCAAGATCAAGATAGCTTCCATCATGCTTCCTGTCATACATCCAGAGTATTGTGGATACAAGTTCGCCGCCCCTGACATATGCCCACATGGAAAACGGCTTTTGCCCTATATTTTTCCGGAAATATTCAAGATAACGGTCGATGAATACCTCGGTCCTGGCATAGAATGCCTCCTCGCTTATGCCATCAGCATACTGTGTGATTGCCTTAAGCATAACCATGCGCGGCCACCAGTCATCATTCTGCGCAGGGCCGAAATCCCCGTCAGGACGCTGGCTGGATAAAGCACTCTCAATCCAGACCGCAGCTTTCTCCTTCAAAGCGGCAGAATCAAGAAGGAACGCCATAGGTACAAGACCATCAGCATAATATGGACCACGCTCCCAGCTATCACCATTACCACCTTTCCAGGCGTTATCAGGACCTACATCGGGCCATATTTCCTCAAGATGGCCAAGAAGACCATCGGAATAGCATTCAAGGACATTTCTGAGCCAGCCTTCAATCCTTATATTCCCTGGATTCAATCTTGTGCAGAATGATTTCATATACTACCCTTTGACCCCGCCATCCGTCAGACCTGCGACAATATACTTCTGACCAACCGCAAAGATGATCATCGTAGGCAGGAGAGCCATTACAAGCCCTGCACTCATTATATCCCAGCTGATTCCAGCCTTTGATATGAACGAATTCAGAGCAATTGGAACGGTCATCTTGCTGCTTGATGATATGAACATTATCGCGATGAAGAGCTCATTCCAGATATTCGTGAATGCGAAGCTGAAAACAGCAACAATACCTGGAAGAACAAGGGGCATCACGACACGGAAAAGAGCCTGAGTCGTGGTACATCCATCGATGATCGCAGCTTCCTCAAGACTCTCGGGAATCCTGTCGAAGAAGCTCTTGGCCATGATAGTACAGAACGCAAGGACAGTTACCATGTATATTACGCTCAGCACAGTGAGATTATCTGTACCATGGAACTTAACCACCATCGTATAAAGCGGAACCATGAGGATGAATGTCGGTACTGTCTGCGTGAAATACAGTACAAGAAGCAGAACCTTATTCGATCTGCGGCTCTTCCTTCTGGAGAGCGCATAGCCACTGAACATCGAGAAGAATACAGCACCTATTGAACCAGAAACAGTAACCAGAAGGCTGTTGGTTATATACATTCCGAAATCAGCAAAGCTGAACAGCTTGCGGTAGCTCTCAAGCGACGGATGCGATGGTATGTACTTTATAGGGAACGTATAGATCTCATCCGTAGATTTCAGCGATGTTGTGATTATCCATAGCAGAGGACCAATTGAGAAGAGAAGGAATGCGGCAAGAGCGATGAAGCGTCCTGCAGTCAGCAGGCCTTTTCTGCAGCTGT
>CALXKZ010000053.1 GCA_944389065.1 uncultured Spirochaetaceae bacterium | reverse complement strand
AATCGAATAGGCGGATGAGAGTCTCTTCTTAAGAGCAGCTATCTCCTCTCCGGCCTTTCCATCCTTTGTCCCGAAACTGACAATAATGATTCTCCTATGCATGGCAACACAGTAGAACAAAAGGGTGCCTGATGCAATATTGCGATGTGACAATATTGGAAAACTTATGTAGAATCATGAGCCATGAAAGGATTTGATCAATAAGTTTATCCGCGCATACTCCATCTTCCATAAGATGGTGATAGCGGATATAGCCGAAGGCTATGGTATAATACTATTCAACAAGATAGAATAATATTATGAGAACGATGGTATCAAGAGAAGCAAGGATCATAGATGAATACAGGCCCTTCCTCGATACCATCGGCATATATCAGGATGCCCTCTCGTTCCTCATCGATGTGGCTGATGAGCATTATGGTGAAATCCGAAATCTTGCCTCGCAGAAGGCGATGGCTGCTGCTGAGCGGATGATCCATTCGACATCATCGAGGAAGGCCATCTATCCGTCATTCGACATCAGATTCCCGAAGTTCCCCTCATATCTCCGCCGTGCTGCCATATTCGAAGCTATCGCTACTGTGATGCTCTACAGGAAGAATCTCGCTGACTGGGAAGCTTCTGACAGATCCAGGAAGAAACCGAGGCTGAACAGGAAGAGGCGTTCGATTCCAGCTTTCTATCGTGGCAATATGTTCATTCTCGATAAGAAGGATGAAGCATATACGGTACGGCTGAAGCTCTGGAAGGATAATGACTGGAAGTGGCATGAGTCCAGGCTATCCGGAGCAGATGCAGGGAACATAGAGAAGGAATTCAGCCTCAGTGAAGTGAAATGCCCTGTGCTGAAGAAGCATGGTCACAGGTTCAGCCCCTCATTCGCATTAGAGAGCGAGGCAGAGCTTCCTGATAAGAAGAAAGCAGATACGATATGCGCGGTGGATATCGGCGTGAATAATGCCGCGGTCTGCTCAATCATCCGATCCGATGGTACTGTCACCGGAAGGAAGTTCATATCCTTCCCGGGAGAAGAAGACCGGCTGATGAGGATAATGAACGAGCGGAGAGCCGCGCATTCAAGGTCAGCGTGCAGGACGCATAGATTGGACCGGTTTCTTGGAAACCATAGTGAGAACCTTGCAAGGATGACAGCAGCCGCGATCGCTGAGTATGCCGCATCAGAAGGAGAATCTGTGATCGTGATGGAGCATCTCAATCCGGGTGGTAAGGCAGATGGCTCTAAGAAGGAGCGCCTGCACCTCTGGAGAAAAAGGGACATCCTGAAGCGCACGGAAGCCATTGCCCACAGGAAGGGTATAAGGTTCTCGACTGTGTATGCAGGAGGGACATCGAAGTATGCCTTCGATGGATCCGATGCAGTCACGAGGGACAAGGACAACCATTCGCTCTGCACGTTCAAGACGGGTAAGAGGTATAATGCCGATCTCTCGGCGTCGTACAACATAGGCGGGAGATACCTTATAAGGGAGATCCTGAAAGCGTGTCCAGAAACGGAGGCGTCGGAGGTCAAGGCAAAAGTTCCTGGCTTATCTGCACGGGCCACATGCACCCTGTCCACCTATATCAGTCTTCTTGCGGTGACGGCTTCGGCCTGAGCTGAGGGAAGACCTAGCGGAGGAAGAGCAGTCCCCGCTCCCTACAGGAGCAAGCGCGGGAGACCGCGTAGAGGGAAGCACCCGCTTCTACAAGCGGGAGAGGTTCACTTATGCTAGCCTTGCAATAAGCAGAGGAAAAGCCACGAATGTTCCCAGCATGCTTCCTATTGATGAGAGGAAAAAGACAAGAAGGCAATGGAGTATACGGTTTCTGTACCATCCTTTCAGCGACATCGAATCATCATTCAGTCTTTCGAAATCCTTTACTTTCGGCTTTCTGAATGTTGCTTCAAGTATCCCTCCCATCATCCCGACTCCGAGCACAGGATTCAGAGCAAAGAAAGGAGCTGTTATTGCACAGGCAAGTATATTAAGCGGATGGGCTGCTGAGATAAGCGTTGTCACAAAAGTGCAGGATACATTTACTATGATCCAATAAATGAATGTCCTGATTCCCTGATCCCATCCATTGGCTGCGATGCCGTAGATAAGCAGGGCAACTATCAGAGCGGGGATGATATAACCGGCAGCTTTGCCGATGTTTCCGCTCTTTGGAATTGCTTCAAGCTCTTCTGGATCAGGTGTCCTTTCTCCATTGTCTATCCGCTCCATTGTTGCGATCACGCCTTTTGTATGTCCAGCCCCGATTACAGCGACTTTGCGTTTTCCTGGTGCGCTGAATATCCTGGAAGCAAGATATATATCACGTTCGTCAATCAGCACTTCCTTTACAGAAGGGAGCTCCTTCGCGACTTCATTGAGCATGCCTTCGAGGGTTTCCTGGTTCTTCAGCTCCTCAAGTTCTTCCGGAGTGATCTCTTCGTTTGAGAATGCTGCTGATATCAGGGTTGCAAGCAGCTTGCATTTATTCCATAGACTGCTTTTTGCCCAGGCTCTCCGGAACGTTGTCTGTATGTCCCTGTCGCAGAGTGATACCGGAATCCCTTTCTCTTCAGCGAGCTTCGCAGCTCCGAGGATCTCCTCGCCTGGATTCGTTCCTGTCTGAGCACCAAGCTTTTTCTGAAAAGAGGCCAGCGCTGTATTGGCAAGAAGCAGAAAACCTTTTCCTTCCTTGAAAACCTTGCGGATATCCTGCTCTTCCCAGCTCTGCTTCTTTGTCTTGCTTGCCATTCTTGATGAATCAAGCTCGATGCAGACTCTGTCAGGATTCTCTGAGTCAATTATATTCCTGACCTCTTCCACGCTGTTTCTTGAGACATGTGCCGTACCGATAAGATAGACAATGCTGCCATCTGAGAATGTTAAGCGGTGGTAAGTGTCTGTGATTTTCTCAATTTGCATAAGAAAAGTATAGTCATATGAAAAAGCGAGGGCAACTCATCCTGGGATCATGAACTGCATAACGGATTCCAGTATGCTTTCCTTGAAGAATCTTATATACACATTACCTGGGTGCGTGGCATATGGGAGAAGAAGCCTTGGAAGGTCAGAGGACATGAAAGCCGCAGGAAACTGTTCAAATAGATATCTGCCCGATGGGATGGATTCTGTCTCTTCTTTGCTGCGTATTGGAGAGAGTCCGGCTTCTATCCTTTTCCTGTTTTCTTCGGAATAACCGTTTCTTTCACCAGCAGAGATGGCTTCAAGGGTCATTGCATCATCTGATAGCGACAATCTGTATAGAATAAAGGCATCATAGCCCCTCTCTGCAGTGGAGAGGGCTGCCATGATATCATCGAATGTCTTTTCCGATGGAATGTAACAGAGCGGATCAATCAGATTGAGTATCATCAGGTGAGATCCTGCAGCATCGATTTAAGACATAGGGCTGTGCGTTCGGCGGATTTCACATTGAGATTCTCATTTACAGAGTGAACATCCCGGAGTTCCGGCCCGATGGAAACAGATTCCATACCGGGAATCCTCGAGTTTATGATCCCGCATTCCAGGCCAGCATGTATTACAGTGACCTTCGGACGTTTCCCCATATGCTTGTGGTATGATCTCACGAACTTCTTCATGAACCTGGAATCCAGTTCCGGTTCCCATGCAGGATAAGAGCTTCTGATCCATGATTTATATCCGAATGCTTCGAGGATCGTCTGTATTTCATAGCAGAGTGCAAGCTTTCTGGATTCCATTGAGCTTCTTACAGAAATGGAGATATGGAACTTCGTATCATCGAGCGAGATGATGGCAAGATTGTCAGATGTTCCCACGACTTCCGGAAACGATGGATTCATCGATCTGACTCCATGCGGCAGGACGAAAAGAGAATCCGCAATCTTCATGCTCTTCTTTCTCTTTATTGCTCTGTCCGGCATCGGGGCATCGCTTATTGAGAGCTTTATACCGGGATCGGATTCAGCATATTCATTGCTCAGCTCTTCCTGCAGCGTCTCTGCGGCAGATAATGCAGCTTCCTTATCTGCTACTGTTATGATCGCTTCTGCATATGATGGAATGACATTGTGTCTTGTCCCACCGTTTATCGAGGCAATCTGGAAGTATGGGATGCGTACAAGATACCGTGCAAGGATCTGTATTGCATTTGCCCGTTCCTTCCCGATTTCGCTTCCGCTGTGTCCTCCCAGAAGCCCAGAGACTTTCACACGGAGGGCGGTACCTGCAGCTGGTTCATATCTGACTTTCATCGATGCTTCTATATCAGCTCCTCCTGCACATCCTACGTAGATCAATCCTTCCTCTTCGCTGTCGAGATTGATCATCCGTCTTGCTTCTACTGATTCAGGAGAGAGTGAAGAAGCACCATCCATGCCTGTTTCCTCTGACACGGTGAAGATCGCTTCAATAGGCCCGTGCTTTGCTTCTTTATCGGAAAGGATATCAAGAACCATGGCAATAGCTATACCGTTGTCAGCTCCAAGCGATGTGCCTCTTGCTTTGATGAGATTGCCATCTGTTGTGATCGATATGGGATCTTTTGCAAAATCGTGTGAGGATGAGTCTTTCTTGACGCATACCATATCCATATGTCCTTGCAATGCAATCGGAGGAATGGATTCAAAGCCTTCTGATGCAGGGGCCTTGATGATAACATTTCCCGCTTCATCGGCTTTTGCATCAAATCCATGCTTTTCGCTCCAAGATAAGAGATAGTTCCTTATGCCTTCCTCGTTTCCGCTTTCACGGGGTATCCGTGATATATCATTGAATAACTGCCAAAGTCTTCTGTTCTCAAGACTGCTGTACCACATATTGCTCTCCTTTATGGAAAATCCGGCTTATATTCAGATTCCTGTCCAGAAGAAGGAAATCCGCTGTTTTGCCATATTCTATACTTCCCCTGTCTTTCATGCTATACAGACATGCTGGGTTTGATGATGAGGCAGCTGCCGCAGCCTCAATGGAAAGGCCCCATGACACAGCATTGCGGAAAGCTTTATGCATAGTCAGAGCAGATCCCTCAAGAAGCCCTGTATTCTCTTTTGACACCCAGGCCCCGTTTCTGAGCACGACTTCTGTACCATTAGCGGTGAAAGGAGCCATTATCTGGCCTGTCGGCTTCAGAGCATCTGTTATCAGGATGGTACGGTCTTTTCCTTTAGCCTTCATTGTGAATAAGGCGAGATCCTTGTTCACATGGATGCCATCCGCTATGATCTCAGCATACATCGTATCATGCATGAGAGCACAGCCAGCGGCTCCTGGGTTTTTGTGGTTTATTCCCGACATTGCATTGTACATATGTGTCGTATGATGGATTCCCATTGATAATGCCATTAATGCCTCATCGTAGGATGCATTCGTATGTCCCATTAGCAATACGATGCCATATTCTTCAGCAATTCTTACGATTTTATCTGTATCAGGCAGTTCTGGTGCTATCGTCATGGCTTTTACAAGGCCATTGCCAGCTTCTATTATCCGCCTCATCATCATAACATCCGGATCGTGTCTGCCTTCAGCGGCTTGTGCCCCGATTTTTTCTTTTGATATGAAAGGTCCCTCCACATGAATACCTGATATCGATGCTCCATGTTCCTTTCCCGCAGCTTTCGCTATAGCTTCTATTGCAGAGAGCATCTTCTCTTCCTTGTCTGTATAGACTGTTGGGAAGAAAGAAGTGACACCCTCTTTCAGAAGGAGTTCGGACATAGCGAGTATAGAATCTGGATCGCAGTCCTCTGTTCCATATCCACCGTATCCATGTATATGTGTATCGATGAAACCGGGGACTGCAAGAAATCCTGAGGCATCGATGATTTTATCGCTTTTGCAGTTTTCTGCAGGTACAAACTGTCCGTTATCGATGGCAATATCCACTGTTCTGATTCCGTCAGGAAGGACGGCTTCTGCATTTCTGATGATCTGGTTCATAAATTTAGAGACAGAATTTCCTCGCTTTCTGGGAGGGTGTATCTGGCAAACTGTCAGCCTCCTCGATGAAAATCTATCATGCATATGCTGCATATGCAAGAAACATGCCGGAAACATAGCAATCAAGCCCATTATTCAGTTGCCGATTTTCTGCTGAATGTGCATACTTCCTATATGCTTGAAAAGGACATCCTCCTCATCATCAATCCCAATGCCTCAAAAGGACGGGGACGGAAAAGCGCCAAGCTGATACAGAGCATCTTCAAAGAAAGGGGAAGGCAGTGTACAGTGGCTTACACGAAAGGATCCGGACATGCGGCTATACTGGCAAGAAAAGGAGTCCAGTATGAATATAAGGTTATTATCGCAGCTGGGGGAGATGGGACAGTCAACGAGGTTCTTAACGGAATAATGTCCTCAGGAAAAGCATCCGGGATAACAATGGGAATAATCCCGATAGGCCGCGGAAATGATTTTGCCTGGTGCGCAGGTATTCCCAGAACGCTTGATGGAGCAATAGATCTTATTATCAAGGGAAGTGCCAGGTCTGTTGATGTCGGTATCTGCAGAGGCACTGACCATCCTGATGGAATGTATTTTCTGAATGGAACGGGGTTCGGATTCGAACCCATGGTGAATTTCAGGGCGATGGAGTATTCAAAGCTTAATGGGATGCTGAGCTACATGGTGGCTTTCTTCTATATACTGAGGCATTTTCCGAAGCCTTATCACCTTCGTATCTCGATTGATGATGGCAGTGAGTTTGAGCTTGATACCCAGCAGCTGTCTGTTCTGAATGGAAAAAGAATGGGAGCATCTTTTATCCTGGGACCATCTGCGAAGATCAATGATGGAGTTTTCGATGTCTTCTATGCAAACAGACCATTCAATACACGCACGGATCTGATAATAGCTGTTCTGGAGTTCTTCCGTGGATCTCATATTAAGGATCGTGAGCGTTTTTCCTATATGAATGCAAAGCGAATAAGGATAGCATCGGAAGAGCCTCTGGTCTTTGCGCATAGCGATGGAGAAGTCTTTACCAAGAAGGGCACGGACTTCTTCGTCGAGATATTGCCAGGCGCATTGAAACTCATATATGGCAAAGAAAAATAATCATTGTATAACTCTTTTATCCATAAGAAGAAATTATCTCAGAAAACAATTTGACTTTCTTATTCACCTGCAATATTATGTATAATGCGATTCAAGGACAAAAATCAGGGGTTTTTAACTTGAAAACGGAGAAAAACAGTGGTTAAGGATCTAGTTCCGCGCATTCATTTCTATGATCAGGATTTTGTTGATATGTACGATAGGACCTGGGTCTGGATCGATGAGATCTGGCATCAGGGAGAGAAGGATGGACTTTTCCCAGATGGCTATCTCACCCATGCCGATTCTCCGGTGATCGATCTTTTCGATGCATCCTTGTCGTCCCTTTTCCTTGTATACAGCAACCAGAATTACAGCCCGTATTCGATGATAGATTTCTTCTATTCCGTGCAGGGAGAAGATGGGCAGATTGCTGAGAAATATGACATAGCATCAAAGTCTCCGGTTTTTGATGCTGATAATCCGCTTGGGGTTTCTCTGCCTTTGCTTTCATATGTGGAATTCGTTTTCTATCATAAAATCGGAAACAAGAAGAGACTGAAGGATGTTGTGCCGTACCTTGAGAAGTATTTCTCATGGATACAGCGGAACTTCATGGATAAGGATGGTCTTTATGCGGTTCCTTATAGTGCAATGCATATGGGCAATCTTCCAAGGGAGGGCGCTGTTTATACAGTTGACTATAATTCCGCAATCGCCGTCTTTGCTCTTTATATGTCCTATATCGGAGATATCCTTAATGATAAGGAACTGGCGTTCAGATATAAGAGAATCTATTTTTCCGTCAAGACGCGTGTAAATTCAATGATGTGGGATAGCGATGACAGATTCTATTATGATCTGGATGCTGATAAGAACAGGATAAAGAACAAGCATATAGGAGCTTTCTGGACGCTGCTTGCAGAGATCCCGAATGACGAATATGCGCTGTTCCTGATCGATAGTCTGAAGAATGACAAGGAATTCGGTACGGAGAATCCTTTCCCGACTGTTCCTGTCTCATCGAAGTATTTCTCGGAATCCGGAGATGGATACAGGGGCGGTGTCATTCCATTCCTGACATATATCATCGTAAAAGGCCTTATGAACTATGGGGCGTTCATATTTGCAAGAGAGTGCGCCATACGCCATATGTATTTCATTCTGGATACACTCCATCCGGATGCGGAGAAGCAGGATGATGTATGGGAAATCTATAAGCCTCTTTCTGAAGGGCCTGCGGTTGTCATCGACGGGACTCTTGAGAACAGGAAGCGCTATCTTCCGATGATAGGTCTTGTGACTATCACGCTTGTCATTGAAAACATCATAGGGCTGGAGATTTCCCTGCCGCGGAAGACAGTGAACTGGACTATGCAGTCGCTTGAGGAGATGGGTATAGAGGATCTGTCACTGAAGAAGAACAGCATTACGATATTGTCCAATAAGAATGTGCGTGGATGGGAGATAAGGCTTGAGAGTGAGAAGCTTTATTATTTCACAATCCATATTCTTGATGAGGATAAGAAGAAAACGCTCCCGATTCCTTCAGGAAAATGCTCTATGCTGATTGATAAGCTTTGAAAATCGGAACACAGTTTCATTTTCTTCTTGCGTTGAGCGGCATGCTGTATTACAATCAATATTGTCATCGCCTTGAATTGCGTTGAGGCAGGAGGTATTACTATGGACATGAAGGATTTCTCCCTTGAGGGAAAGGTTGCATGGGTAACTGGTGCATCATATGGCATCGGATTTGCAATTGCATCTGCTTTTGCGGCAGCTGGTGCAAAGATTGCCTTCAATGATATCAAGCAGGAACTTGTTGATAAGGGACTTGCTGCTTATAAGGAAGAGGGCATTGAAGCTAAGGGTTATGTCTGTGATGTAACGAATGAGGCTCAGGTTCAGGAGACTACAGCGCAGATTGTAAAGGATCTCGGTAAGATCGATATCCTTGTGAATAATGCAGGCATCATCAAGAGAATCCCGATGTGTGATATGAAAGCAGAGGAATTCCGCCAGGTCATCGATGTTGATCTCAATGCGCCATTCATCGTCTCCAAGGCTGTTATCCCAGGAATGATCAAGCAGGGCCATGGCAAGATCATCAACATCTGTTCAATGATGTCTGAGCTTGGAAGAGAGACAGTAAGCGCATATGCAGCAGCAAAGGGTGGTCTTAAGATGCTCACAAGGAACATCGCTTCAGAGTATGGTGAGTACAACATCCAGTGCAATGGCATTGGACCTGGATACATCGAGACGCCGCAGACTGCTCCTCTCAGAGTTCCTGGCAATCCGTTCAACGAATTCATTCTTGCAAAGACCCCAGCACATAGATGGGGCAAGACCTCAGATCTTCAGGGACCTGCAGTATTCCTTGCATCCGATGCATCGAACTTCGTCAATGGACATATTCTATATGTCGATGGAGGCATCCTTGCTTATATAGGAAAGCAGCCACAGTAATGGTTCAGAGCCGGCAATGCCGGCTTTTCTTTTCCTTCCATGTTTGGCATGGGATATTCCACTGGAGGGCGGATGGAGAAGGTAAGGATCTGTATTATAGGCGGCGGATCAAGACTGTGGGCGATACAGTTTCTGAAGGATCTTACGCTGCAGGATAAAATCAGAGCCCATGTGGCTCTTTATGATATCGATAGGCAGGCCGCTCTTAATAACGAAGCTGTTGCAAATGAGATATTCAAAGTCAATGGCAGAAGCACAAGCTTATCTGTCTCCGTTGCCGATACCCTCCAGGAAGGGATTTCTGGTTCAGATTTCATAATAATCGCCATTGAGCCAGGAGTTACTGAAATCAGGAAATATGATCTCGAGCTTCCGGAGGAATATGGCATACTTCAGTCCGTCGGTGATACAACAGGACCAGGTGGACTCATGCGTGCACGCCGTGCATTGCCTCTTTTCTTTGATTTTGCCCGTGAAATCGAGAAATATGCGCCATCTGCCTGGGTAATCAATTATACAAACCCCATGACACTCTGTACGGCTGCATTGTATAAAGCCTTTCCCGGGATTAAGGCTCTGGGGTGCTGCCATGAGGTATTCCATACAGAGGCATTCATCGCCGGATTCATAGCAGAAAAACGTGGTATTGCCGTTCCTGATAGACGTGAGATAGATATCGATGTATCAGGTCTCAATCATTTTACCTTTGTCACCAGTGCAAAATACAAGGGAGAGGATGTCCTGCCTCTTCTCAGGGAGTATGTGGCCTCCGGAGAGGCGTTCCCTGATCTGACAGAGAAGGCAGAAGAGAGAGTGAAGGAAGGCAGGTGGTTTGAATCAGACCACAGGGTTGCTCTGCGCTTTCTCCGTGATTTTGATGCACTGGGAGCTGCCGGGGACAGACATCTTGCGGAGTTTGTTCCTTTCTTCCTTACAAGTGATGAGATGGCATGGCGCTATGGATTTGTAAGAACTCCATACTCCTACAGAGAAGCAGAAGCCATCAGAAAAAGGAGCAGGAAATATACTGATGAAGAGCTTATTGCGGAGCCTTCGGATGAGGAGGGCGTGGATATACTTCTCTCACTCTGTGGCGAGAGAGCGCTTAAAACGAATATCAATATTCCGAATAAAGGACAGGTAAGATACATCGGAGCTGGCCATATAGTTGAAAGCAATGGATACATTTCTGCGGATTCAATCGTTCCGATAGTCTCTTCGGATCCCAGCCTTGCTATTCAGGCTATGGAACAGCGTATTGAGATGGAGCAGGATATAGCGCTTGAGGCTATATGGAAAAATGACATGGATCTGCTTTTCGAGGCATTTGCCCTTGATCCGCTGGTTTCCATGCATCTGGACAGATCCCGTGAGCTTTTTGATAGAATGCTTACGCTCTGTGCCCTGAGATACTGATTTGCAGAAGCTGTTTTCCCTGATAGTCGCAATGCTTATCATTCTTTCCTCCTGTGGAGAGGAGGCAAAGAGCGATTCATTCAGCATCGCCTTGAGCCAGGAACCGCCTGTTCTTGATGTGATGCTTAATTCCTCGATATCAGGGAAGATGATTGCTGTTGGTAACATCTATGAGAAGCTTCTTGTCCTTGACGGGACAGGCACAATCAGGACAGAGCTGGCAGAGTCATATATGCTTTCGGACTCTGGACATAAGCTTGTTTTCTCGCTTAGGAAGGATGTTCCATTCCACAATGGTGATACGCTCACAGCACAGGATGCTGTGGCATCAATGAACAGGTGGTTGGATAGCGTGCCCGCGGCCCTTGCTGTTTCTGGTGGAGAGCATTTTCATGTGGTAGATGAATATACAATCGAAATTGAAGGGGAAGATAACCTATCTTTCCTTCCTGTCATGATAGCATCCTCCCCTCAGTCTGCTGTGATTATGCCTGAAGAATGCATCGAGGAAGCGGAAGACACAGGTTTTGTTGCACAGTTCATCGGAACAGGGCCTTATGAGTTCTCTCAGTGGAGAAGCGGTGAGTATATTGAGCTTAAGGCATTCGATAAGTATAGGCCATATGCAGAAGAGAGTTCTGGACTATGGGGAAGGAAGGATGCTGCCATGAATGTCCTGAGATACTATTTCGTTCCGGATGAGACGACAAGGATGGTCGGTCTGGAAAGCGGTATATATGATGCTGCGGACTGTATCCCCTCCGATGATGTCGACAGGATCATGGAAGAAGGGTTTTCTGTGCTTCAGGGAGGAGAGAATGGTTCGATAGTTCTTGTCTTCAACAAGAAGGAGGGAATCGGATCAGATAAGCTTTTCAGGCAGGCTGTATCATTGATAGCAGATCGTGATACATTGATGCGTTCCTGCTATGGAGATTACGGGTTTTCCCTTCATTCGGATTATATGGAGAAAGAACAGACTCCTTGGATAACAGGACAGGAAGATCCATTTGGAAAGATGGATACGGAAAAGGGCAAAGAGCTTCTTGGGCTTTCCTCTTATGATGGTTCTCCTGTGGTCATACTCACATCGAATCTTACGAATATGGATAGAATCGCGCTTGCTCTTGCATCCTGCCTTGAGAGTGCCGGGATTGATGCTGATGTCCGGGTTCTGGACTGGGCTTCTTTCATGGAGAAGCGGACCGATCCCTCCTCCTGGGATATCTTTGTTTCGGCAATGTCGAAGGTTCCTGTTCCGCAGCAGAAGACCTATCTTTCTCCGGATTTCCCCGGTTGGTTTGATGATGGTGCTCTTCTGGCTGGGATTGCAGGTCTGAATTCAAGAACGATGGAAGAAGCTTATGAAGAGTGGGGAATTCTTCAGTCTGAGCTCTGGGAATATGTTCCGGTAATGATTCCAGGCCATTATTCAACGATTTTCGCCGTTGCTCCAGGACATGATGGGGTGATAATAGAGGACGGGTTCTATTTCTGGAATATTGACTGAGCATCTTCTCTTAACTGCCTTTGCCTGATATCTTTTCCCGTATGAAGCATTTATTGCAGCGCCTGATGATCATACTGCTTACATTGATAGCAGTATCATTGATTATATTCCTTCTGCAGGTATATTCTCTTGGTGATAGTACTTCCTATGTTCTTTCGGAGGATGCGGGAGGAGCGGCAGCGGATGCATACAGGGCTTCTATATCATCGGATGAGCCGGTTGCTATCCGGTATGCATCTTTCCTTTTATCATTCATGAAAGGCGACTGGGGCAGATCGGTCTCAGGACAGAGCATCGCAGAGATTGTCGGATACAGATATCCCGTGACGATATCACTTGCCTTATTGTCAGTAGGGATTGCATTGATCATCTCAGTTCCCGTTTCGCTGTTTTCTTCCTATCAAGGGACGCTTGCGTACAAAGCAGCTTCTGCTTTCTCCATTATCATTCTTTCACTTCCGTCCTTCCTGACAGCATTCATTCTTATATTGGTCTTCTCTATGCTTCTTGGTCTTTTCCCTCCAGCAGGCTATATTCCTCCGGATCTGTCTTTAAAAGGATGGATCAGTTCGATCATGCTGCCTTCACTCACGCTTTCTCTTCTTCATTCCGCCCTTATTGTCCGTGTATTCCGGAAAGCCTTGAAGGAAAATCTGGATAAACCCTATTCTCTTGCTCTTGCTGCTGCCGGAGCCTCAAGAAGGGATGTGATGCTGAGAAGTGCTTTCAAGCCAGCTCTTCCTGTTCTTTATACGCTCATTGCTTCTTCGCTGGCATCGGCTCTGGCAGGATCTGCCGTGACTGAATCGGTATTCGCTCTTCCTGGAATAGGATCCCTGCTGGTTACAGCTGCTCTCTCAAGGGATTCCCTGCTTGCAGGAACGCTTGTTATGCTCATTGCGCTTTCAGTCGCTGCAATATATGCGATCCTGGAAGTTGTGCTTATGATTGCAGATCCCCGGAGCAGGAGAGAATCATGAAACGCAGGACCGCATTTGGAATCGTAATGATGACAGCTATCATCATTTTATCGTTAATATATGCCTCTCCAGGAACCGCTGATGGAAGAATAAGGCTTGAGCCACCTTCAGCTGAGCATGCTGCAGGGACAGATACGCTGGGCCGTGATCTGGCAGGAAGGATCGGGTATGGGATTCTTGTCTCTTTTTCGATAGCAGCTCCTGTATCCTTGATTTCGCTTGTTCTTGGTATATGTCTTTCTTTTGCGTTCACGATGGTGCGGTTGCCAAAGGCTCTGGTGCTGATGCTTTCCGATACGATGAAGACCCTTCCTCCTGTACTTCTTGCTCTTTTCCTGAATGCAATAGGAGGGCCTGGGGTTATCAAGCTGATAATAGCACTGACTATCGGGAACATACCGAATATCGCGAGGCTTTGCAATTCAAGGGCAATGGTGCTGCGTAGCGAGGGGCCGGTTCTTGCAGCATCCATGATGGGCGTAGGAAAGGTCCGTGCATTCATAAAGCATGTCCTGCCGTTCCTCTTTCCTTATCTGGGTGCGGAGGCTATCACAATATTCTCGGCCTCGATACTGACCGAGGCTTCGTTGTCATATCTTGGCTGCGGAGTTCCGCCTATGGTACCTTCTATCGGTTCAATTCTTGCAGAGGCAAGGTCTGTCATGCTTTCCGCTCCATGGATGATTGCCATACCTGCGGTTCTTCTGGTCTATATCGGAATCGCCCTTGAAATGATAGCCTCTGGCCTTTCAGATCCTGACACGGCCTCTCATTGATCTGGCAAGGGTGAGCTTGTCTGCATAGCCAAGATCTCCTCCTATAGGAAGACCTGAAGCCAGCCGGGTGATTGCTATGCCTTCCCTGTCTTTCAGCAGGTGCCTTATGTATAATGCTGTCGTATCACCCTCTTCGGTAGGATTCGTGGCTATGATTATCTCTTTGAAACCGCCTTCATCTATACGTTTCATAAGCTGTGGGAATGAAAGAGAATCCGGCCCGATGCCGCTTAGTGGATCAATTGCTCCGCCAAGTACGTGGAAAAGACCGTTGTATGCTCCTGATGAGGATATAGAAAGGACATCCTGTGGCTGCTCAACCACGCACAGCAGACTATTATCTCTATCAGGAGATGAGCAGTAAGAGCATAGTTCATCCTCTGTATAGCATCCACAGATAGGGCAGGGATGGATACGGTCCTGGATTTCCATGATTGCGCTTCCAAGGGCTTTGTTGAAGCTGCTATCTGTTCTGATCAGATGATATGCAAGTCTTGATGCTGATTTCTCTCCCATTCCAGGCAGGTGCTTGAGAAGTCTTATGAGATCTTCGATGGCTGTCATATTTTCAATCCATACTGTCTGGCTTTATCAAGTCCTTTCTGTGCCCGCTCCGCCTGAGCTTTTGATATAGCTTCATTCGCAGCAGAGAGTATAAGGACCTCAAGAGCCTTCCTGTCATTCATTGCCATTGCCTCCTCAGAAATATCCACGGACTTAAGGTTACCGACACCATCAACGGTTATCCTTACCATCCCGGCTCCGGAAGAACCCTCAACTGACATATTCTTAAGCTCTGCCTGCATTTCTTCAAGGCTGTTCTGAATCGAGCTCATCTGCTTCCACATCTCGTATGGATTCATAGCTGTCCGCTCCTTTGTTCTCTATTGTATTGGTGCTGTTCTCCTCATTCTCCGGTACAGCTGTTCTGATCAGCTTGCCCCCAAGAAATCCTTTCAGCCTTCTCATGTCTTCGGAGAAATCATCATCGGTTATTTCCTTTTTCTCTTCAAGCTTCAGCCGTATGATGACAGGGTATCCCATGACAGCGGCAATCGCCTTTGAAAGTTCTTTCTCTGAAAGCTTAAGACTATTGTATGCAAGTGCTTTGGAAACGATAAGAAAATATGATCCATCATCGTTCTCCCAGACTTTCTCAACAGCTTCAAGATAGCGTGCTGCAACTGTTTTGCCCATCTTTGAAAGCATCTCTGCTGTCTGTGGGATATCATTTATGGTAAATGGATGGAGTTCATCAGAATCATCCCCGCAAGGCAATCCATCTTCATCCGGAAGACTTTCCACGGGTTGCTGGATTACCGTATCCATGTTTTCTGAATCTGCCATCTGGACAGGAACAGGATTTTCTTTTTTTTCCTTCTCTTCTTCCGTAGCCGATACCTCAACGATTCTCTGCACGGATTTCTTTATGACTATGCTGCCATCTGCAACTCCGTTCTTAAGATCTTCAATCTTCCTTACGAGGATTTCCGGTGATGTGAGATGAGGAAGAGATGAAAGCCTGGAGAACAGAAGCTCGATCTCGAAACGGGGAGAGAGCGAGTATCTGAGATCGCGATAAAGAGAAAGAAATGCTCTTAGTGCAGCTTCCATCTGCTCTTTTGAGAGCATTGCTGCTATGTTCTCCGGTATATCCTGCAGCGCTGATCCAAGTATATCTGTCCGCCTGATCCCTTCTTTATAGAGGAGAAGCGTTCTGAAATAGTCAGCAGCATCTTTTGTTATCTGCTCTGCGGAAACGCCTTCTGAGAATAGTTCCGCAAGCCCTTCATGTGCGCTTTTCAGATCACCGGAAAGGACAGAGGAAACTATGGCAGAGATCGCTGAGAATCCTGCGATTGCAAGTTTCTCCCTTATTTTCTGAAGTGTTATGTGATTGCCGGAGAATGCCGCGACCTGATCAAAAAGCGTATATGCGTCACGCATGGAACCCGTGGCTTCCTTTGCTATCCAGAACAGAGCATCTTCATCAGCCTTCACTCCTATATCCTCTGCAGCTGATGCAAGGCACTTCATGATAAGTTCCTGGCTTATAAGCTGGAAACGGAACTGCTGGCATCTCGATCTTATTGTCGCCGGTACTTTCTGCAGCTCTGTCGTGGCAAAGATAAAGATTATGTATTCAGGTGGTTCCTCGATGGTCTTCAGCAGCGCATTGAAAGCGGAAGTGGAGAGCATGTGCACTTCGTCTATGATATAGATCTTGTAGCGTGAAGACTGCGGAGGAAACATTATCTCTTCCTTTATCGCACGTATATCATTGACAGATGTGTTTGAAGCACCATCGATTTCTATTACATCTACTGATGAGCCTTTTGCTATAGCCTGGCAGGATTCGCATTCCCCGCAGGGATGTGCGCTCATTCCCTTCTCGCAGTTCAGGGATTTTGCAAGAAGCCTGGCAGAACTCGTCTTTCCCACTCCTCTTGGACCGGAGAAAAGGTATGCATGCGCGATCCTGTTCTCTTTGATTGCATTCTCGAGTGTTGATACAACGAAGTCCTGGCCGACAAGACGATCAAAATCCTGTGGCCTCTTCCTTGTCGCTGTGACTTCATATGTGCTTCTTTCTGTAGACACATTCCCTCCGTGGCCGTGATTATACCATCGAATAGGCTTGCAGGAAAAGAAAACAGCAGCAAATGGTCCCGGTCACATAAACATTCCGCTTACCGCTGCTGCATTCCTGCCCTGACGGGGTTGGGCGGCGTTCATTGCCAGGTATCTGCTGCTGATAGCGGAGAGGGGGGGATTCGAACCCCCGATGGCTTTTGACCATACACGACTTCCAATCGTGCACCTTCGACCACTCGGACACCTCTCCAGGGACTCTGAGTTTTCGGAGAGAGTGGGATTCGAACCCACGGTAATGCAGAGCACTACACCGGATTTCGAGTCCGGCTCCTTCGACCACTCGGACATCTCTCCTTGTACGAGACTAAGAGGATTCGAACCTCCGACCCTCAGTTCCGCAAACTGATGCTCTATCCAGCTGAGCTATAGTCTCAGAATTTCAGCGGTTGTCAATTTATCACAACAGAAGAACATAAGCAAGTATCTGCTGCCTAATGCCAAACGCTGGCAGAAAAAAACGGAGAGGGGGGGATTCGAACCCCCGGACCCGGGTTTGCCAGGTCAACTCCTTAGCAGGGAGCCCGATTCGGCCTCTCTCGCACCTCTCCATTTCTTTTTCTATCGGAGAGAGAGGGATTCGAACCCCCGGAGACTTTCGCCTCAGCAGTTTTCAAGACTGCCACCATCGACCACTCGGACATCTCTCCAGTCAAGGTCTGAATAATACTATTCATATCTCTTTGTGTCAATAACACTGTTTAGTGTCCATGATTTTTGATATATTACGGCTATGGGAAATTTCAGTAGCTTCAGAGAACGTCTGAAAGATGCCTTGTCACGGATCAGAGCTGGAAACAGAAAGGCAGAGGAGGAGCAGCGCGAGGAAGCGCCTCCAATACGTCTTTCAGATGAGGCAATGGCTTTCATGCGTTCCTTTACAGAAGATAATCCTGAAAGAGGGGCGGCAAGTGAAGGATCAAAGAAAGCAGCAAGAAGGATTTTCTCCATATTCCATGAATATGCGGGGGACGATGCTGTAATAACAACGCTGCGCATCGCGCCTCACTTCTATAAGGAAATGGCTGTAGTTGCTGCTGTATCCGCATCTGCTGTTTCTATTCTCTGTATTATCGGAGTTCCATTTGCAGCTCTGATTGTTTCCGTTTTCTACATTATGCAGCTTATCAATGGACTGAGGAAGAAACCGAATCGATTCGCAAAGTTCTTCGTAACATCCGAGGCCTATAATGTCCATGCTGTGATCGAGCCTGAAGGAGAGGTAAAGAATACAGTCATCTTCACCTCTCATCACGACAGTGCTGAAATAAGGGAAAAAGGGACAGGAGCAAGGGGATTTATCTCTTCTGCCATTCCTCTTACCATATCCTATGCTGCATTGACTTCTGTGGCCCTTTGCAGCGTGGTGATCAACCTTTTTCAGGGAAGGCTGTTCGGACTTCCTTCTCTGCCTGTGATGATCCTGGCGATTATTCTGCTTATCCCTTCTGCCGCAGTGATTTTCTATTGCAGATCATTTTCCGGGAGATTCTCTCCAGGGGCAGGTGATAATGCTTCCGGTCTGTCCATTGTAACCACATTGCTCCATTTCTATTCCAGAAAGAGTGATGAGGGCAGCAGGCTTTCTTCGACAAGGCTTGTTTTTGCTTCTTTTGATGGTGAGGAGTGCGGGACTGCAGGAAGCTGTGGCTGGTTCAGAAGCCATCAGCATCTATTTTCGGAAAATACATATGTCATCAATTTCGATGGCATATACAGGGAAGAAGATCTTGTGTTCCTCGCAAAGGATGGAAATGGGTTGATCCCTCTCTCATTTTCCCTTGCTTCCAGATGCTCCCGCATTGCTTCTGCCATGGGATATCATATAGGGGTTGGCAAAATCGGTTTTCTTGGAGGGGAGACAGATGCTGTATCCGCAGCTGTGCTTGGTTTAAACGCGGTAACTGTCACATCGATGGCTCCAGGTACGGAAAATCCTTCTCATTCATTGGATGACACCCCTGATAAGGTATCTGAGGAGGCAATATCAGAAGCTATCTCAGTTGCAATAAAGCTGGTCTCTGAGAGGGAAGAGGAAGAGAGGAAATCACCTCAGATGAATTATCTTGACGGCACTAAGCACTATAGGATCTCTAAATACTGAATTCAAGCAGAATGCGTCCCTGTCCTATATCTTCCACTGCCTTGCTGAAGGATTCTGCCGAGGAAGAAGGCAGCAGGCCTTCAATGGTGATCGTATCAGCAAAAGCTTCCTCCTTGACGACAGCCCCGTTGTTTTCAAAGACTCTTTTGATAAGGGTATAGGAGTTATAAGGCATGACGATACGGAAAGAGGTCTTTTCAATGAGCTCTTCCGTTTTTACAGCCTTCAGGACCTCCTTGACGCTCTCTCCATACGCTTTGACCAGACCTCCGGTGCCAAGGAGGGTGCCTCCGAAGTATCTTACTATGCATACAGCAATATTTGTTATCCCAGAGCCTTTCAGTACTTCAAGAGCCGGGCGGCCTGCAGTATTCTTCGGTTCTCTGTCATCGGAGAGGGAATATTCCGTTCCGGCTTTGCCTATTACAGCCGCATGTACAACATGATTTGCTCCTGGATGCTCTTTTCTGATGCTGATGACGGCATTCTTCACATCTTCCTGTGTCCTCACTGGCAGGGCAATCGAAATGAACCTTGATTTCTTTACCTCGATCTCAGCCTCGGCTCTTTCTGTAAGTATACGCATCACCGCCTCCAGTTATGAGAGAATATGTTATCACAGGAAAATGATGCCTCGATATCATCTGATAGCATCTTAAGCATTTTCCTTCGATCCTGAGGTATTTCATGCACAGCAGAAAGAACTTTCAGCTCTTTTTCTGATGAGAAACCTGAAATGACCCCATAGGGTTCTTCCCCATATACCCATGAAAGCGCTTCTTCAGGCCCTGAAATAAAATCTACGAGCTTATACAATGCGGGAGAGGATGCAGCCTCAATGTCTTTTCTGCTATCCTTGATATTATCAATGGAATGATATTTTCCGGAAAGCAGTCCCATGCCAAGAGGAGCGTAGGCCAATGTCTTTATCTGGAGCTGCTTCTCTTCAGCCCAGTCCTTCTTCCATATGAGGGACAACGGACGTTCATGGTAGCTGATATCGAAATCATGGCTCAGTTTCTGCAGCAGATTGAGAGGAAAGTTGCTGACACCGATTGCCTTTACCTTCCCTGCGGCGGCAATGCTCTCAAGATCCTTCATGCTTCTGTACAGATTTTCATCATCAGCGGGCCAGTGAAGCATCAGGACATCCAGGAAATCCCTTCCAAGGCGTCTGAGCATCGTCTCTGTTTTTCTCTTAAGCGTTGGAACAGGCATTGCCTTGGTGTAGATTCTCCAGTCATCGGCATGAAGCTCATGCATGGCTGATGCGAGGATGCTATCAGCTTCATTATAGCTGTAAGCGGAACTGAAATCCCTGATACCCAGTCTGTATGCAGCTTTTATCAGAGCTCTTCCGTCCTTGGCTGCAAGCTTGGCATGGAATTTTCCTTCGCCAAGATTCCACAGCCCGAGCATGGCTATAGACCGATTAATCCTCATCAAACAGCACCGGCTCTTCAGGCTCTGTTTCCACAACACGGCTATCAACCATGATTCTGTCATCAAAGATGAATCGGCCATCGAAGTTCTTTCCTTCAAGAGCCATTGGAAGCCATAGCCTGTCATCTTCCCACATCATGGAATAATCCAGATCAGCGATCTCTGCCCAGAAAGGACGTGTTTCATCGCATTCCTCGATCAGGGTGCCGGAATAGGAGGATGTGAAGAATACATAGCCAAGCATTCTCAGTCCATCTTTGAACTGAAAGCGCAGGATTCCTCTTTCTTCAAGGTCTGTTACATCAAGGCCTGTCTCTTCCCTGGTTTCCCTTATTGCCGCTTCTGTTTTTGTCTCCTCCAGCTCTATATGCCCTCCCGGAGCATTTATGTATCCGCTTCCGAGCCCTCTTTTCTTCTCAATCATCAGGATCCTGCTTCCGTCTGTGACGTATGTGAGCACGCAGGTCTCTGTAGGCTCCCAGCTGTCCCAGTCGATATCATCAACGGAATCAGCTTCTACAAAGCTTCTCTCTCTTTTCTCTTCGGGAGACATTGTCTTGGCTTTTTCCTTTTCAGCTTCTTCGGGATACTTTTCAAAGAAGCAGTTCTGGCAGAGATTCTCGTCATAGCCGATGATATGATTGAAATCAAGACGTTTGCCGCATTTGGCACAGTGCAGTCTGAAAGGCCAGAATATCTTTCTGAATACTGCAATCACGGCAATCATGATGGCGATGAATATCCATTCTGTCCATGAAGGCAGATTCCACTGCAGACGAAGGACGAGGATGACATAGACAGCAAGGAACAGCACCGCAAGAAGCAGAGTTGCCTTCCTTTTCCCATCTGAATGGGGAATCTTCCTCTGCGATATATTCAGAAGAATCACGAAGAGCATGATCCATGTAAAGAATTCTGCGAAGAAATTAAGTACCATACAGAGAAGATTACGATAATAATCCGATTAAGCCAATGCCGGAGGAATCATATCAATATGTTTGCATACGTTCTGTTTCCGTAGGACAATCATGGTATGAAAGCTGTACTGCTTGGAACTGGATGGAGAGCGCATTTTTATATGAGGATATCAATAAAGCTCCCTGATATCCTGAATATTGTTTCTGTTTATACACGCTCAGAGAAAAGAGAAGAGGAGATCAGAAAAGAGGGATTCAATGCCTTTTCTGATCTTGATGCAGCGCTTTCCTTTGATCATGATGCTGTAATCATCGCATCCGGAAAGGAAGGATTTCTGCAGATTCTCCGATTTCTTCATGAAAGAGGGGAGAAGCTGATTTCAGAGACCTCATTTCTGCCACTGACAGATGAAGAGCTTGAAGAATTATCTATGTATGATGGCCTTGTGATGGAACAGTATATGCATACACCTCTTTTCTCAGCGGTCTCCGGATTTCTTTCCAGCATCGATGACAAACCTGATCAGCTGTATCTTTCAGGGCTTCATAATCATCACTCTGCAGCGGTTGCACGCAGGATTCTCGGAACAGGATTCCGTATGCCGGAGGAGATCCATTCAATGTCCTTTTCTTCAAGAATGGTAAAGACTGGATCTCGATCTGGAATGGACAGGGGAGGGAAGACGGAAGAGTATGAAAGGAAAGCAAGGATGATGAGACTTGGAGATGCTCTCTTCATCCATGATTTCTCTTCCAATCAGTATCATTCATATCTCTATGGAAGGCATTTTGAGATACGCGGGAGATCTTTTGTGATTACAGAGGATGGAGTAAGGACCGTTGATAAAGCAGGTTATCCGCTATTCCTGCCTTTCATCTTCCATCGGGATACTGCTTCCGGGAACGGTTCTCTTTCACTTTCCCATGTATCTGCTGGCGGGAAAACGGTATTTGTGAATCCTTATTATCCTGTGGAAATGAATGATGATGAGATTGCCATGGCCATTATGCTTGAGCAATATGGCAAAGGCATCAATCTATATCCTTTCAGAGAAGGAACGATGGATGCGAAGCTTGGCAGGCTATTGTAGCTTCATCGTTTTTCGCTTAGATTCATTCAGGAGGCTTGTATGGCTATTGCAAAATATATCGATCACACTCTTCTGAAGGCAGATGCCAGAAAAGAGGATATAGAAAAGCTCTGCAGTGAGGCATTCCATAACGGATTTGCATCTGTTTGCGTGAATTCCTGCTGGGTTCCGCTTGCTTCTGGGCTTTTAGCGGGAACAGATGTGAAAGTCTGTACTGTTGTTGGTTTTCCGCTTGGAACAGCCTCCAGCAAGGCAAAGGCGGCAGAAGCTGCTGATGCAGTGCGGAACGGCGCCGATGAAATAGACATGGTGATGAATATCGGAATGCTTAAATCCGGGATGGCTGAAGAAGTCCAGGAGGATATAAGAGAAGTAAGGGAAGCGGTGAAAGGAAAGACGCTTAAGGTGATTATCGAGACGTGTCTTCTTACCGATGATGAGAAGAGAGCTGCCTGCCTGGCAGCTGCCTCTGCCGGTGCTGATTTTGTCAAGACTAGCACAGGATTCTCTTCAGGGGGAGCAACCGTTCATGATGTCGCATTGATGAAAGCCGCGGTCTCTTCTTACGGCCTGAAGGTGAAAGCTTCTGGCGGTATCCGGAATTATAAGGATGCAAAAGCAATGATAGATGCAGGTGCTGACCGTATCGGAGCCAGTGCCGGCATTGCAATAGTGAAGGAAGAAAATGCCCAAAATTGAGAATCTGAGTTCAGGCGAGGACTTCCTGAAGTCATTGGGCTTTCCTGCGCTTGACGTCCATGAAACCGTTACCCATTTTGATTTTACGACTCCCGGGCGCAGAGTCCTTCTGATAGGACCTATGGGAGCAGGGAAGACTGAGATGGCTGCACGGATCTGGAGAGATGCCTCGGTAGCTCTTAAAAAGAGCGAGAGCGTCAGTTCGATGACATCTACAGGCATCGCTGATAGGAGAAAGGTTTTCTTTATCCGATATGCATCCGATGATATCCGCTTCCAGGATTATCCGGAGGATGCTCTTGCATATCGTTCTGGATATGTAAGATGCGGTAATAATATCGCTAAGATAAGCGACTCATTTGGATTGGAGCAGGTTATAAAGGACAATCCTGAAATCGGTACGTATATTGTCGACGAGGCATCTTTCTTCGATGAGCGTATTGCGTACGTTGCAAGAAACTACTCGATAGAACGCGGCTGTATGTTCGTTTTCCCGACATTGATGCTGAATTTCCGCAAGGAATTCTTCAATTCAACGGCCCGTCTGATTCTCGATATGGCAACGGATGTTCTTCCTCTGACTGCATATTGCGAACATGCGGACTGCCTTTCGCCGGCATTCTATACATACAGATACTATAATGTCGATGGTCAGGAATGCCCTGCTCTTTATTTTGATCCTCTGATAATAATAGGAGGGGATAAGCAGCATAACAGTTCTCTTGAGCCTGATTATGCAGCACGATGCGATAGGCATCACTATCTTCCGGGGAAAGAATATACGTTCTTCACTCTGAAACCAATGGGAGAGGAGGCTGGAAAAGGAAATCCTGAAAGCCTGATAAAAGAACTCAGCCTGCTGAATGAAAAGCCTAGTGGATCACTTCTTTACAGAAGCCTTGAGAAAAGCTATGAGAGCGATCCGGATCGGGATATCTATATGAATTCTGTCCTCCCGTCCCACCTTGCGGAGAAGGCTATAGCCTATCTGTTCTGTGAGCAGAATATGATAGGAGAGTCCCTTCTTGTGAAACTCTCCTATGATCTCGGTCTTGATACGGCATATCTTGAGAAGACTCTGCAGGAGAACAGGCATCCTGTATCGTTTTCCCAGCAGTATCTTCTATAGCGCTTCTAGTTTCCTGGATGTCTCAGCCACGGTCTTTGGATCAAGATTCTCCATGAGCCATGGGACATCGATGTTCCTTCTGTGGATCTCATCAGCGAAATCCTTCCATCTGAAGTTCCCTGTAAGGGCTGGAAGATTTCCGACTTTCAGCCCTGCTTCTTCTGTGAGGATATAGTCCTTGCAGTGGATTGCGATGAGCTTATCCTTATAGAGATCAAGAACCTCTGTCACAAACCTGTGCTCCGTTTCCGCTGTCGGAATCCTGAGCGGTACTCCATCTGGCTCAAGAAGGCCGGTATATGGGATAAGATTCACGGGATCGAAGATCACCTTGAGCCTGTCTGTCCTGAATGTCTCCAGGATATCGCGCATTCTTGCCGGGCTTGATATCGTATGGGAACGGGCTACAGCCTCAATTGCGACATACGCATCATATTTTTCCGCAGCATCAAGCATCTTCGAAAGACTGTCCTTGAAGATCTCTATGTTCTTTGGATCGGATGTGTTGACTGAGTATTTGAGTTCAGGGTGCTCGGAACCTGTCTCTGTCGCAACATACGGGCAGCCGAATGCTTTTGCGAGGGAAAGAGATTTCACAAAACGCTCAACCTCTGTTTTTCTCCTGTCCGGATCCGGGTGGATCGGATTGATATAGCATCCGACGATTGCCACCGAAACCCCATGGCTTTTCAGTTCCGATGCAATTGATGAGATATACTCCTCATCCCATTCCTGCCAAGGCTTTGATGATGGTATGACTTTCTTCAGTGCAAGCTGTATGAAAGATGTCTTCCTGATTTCCTCAATGCGCTTTCCGAGTTCGGAAGCCGATTCAAATGATCCTAGATCGTGTGCTCTGTATCCTATTCTCAACATATGCTTATAATATATTCGTCAGTTGATAAAGTGAAGGAAAAGGAGGCTCATATGTTCAATCCAGAAGATTGGGGACTTGTCCCGGATGGTCATGACATAGCTAGGGAGCTGGAGAAAGCTCTGAAGGAGAATGATACAGTCACGCTTCCAGCGGGGGAATACAGCACATCCCCTCTTGATATCCCATCAGGATCGCATCTTGTGCTTGAGAAAGATGCCGTACTGAAATTCATTCCGGATTTCTCCCTCTACGAACCGGTTTATACAAGATGGGAAGGCGTAAGGTGCTATTGCATGCATCCATGTGTATATATTGATAATGCAGAGAATGTGATCATAGAAGGTGAAGGAACTATTGATGGTTCCGGTCAGCCATGGTGGGATGAAGCGCTAAAGAAGAAGGGAAAGGTTTTCGAGCCTACAAGCGATATCGAGAAGAAGTTCGCAGCATTGAATCCTGATTACAGACAGCAGGCTGATGGCGGCGGTGGCCGTCCGTTCCAGTTCCTCAGACCCCCTCTTATGCAGATCAAGGACAGCAGCAATATAACACTCAGGGGAATTACGGTGCAGAACTCTCCGTTCTGGACGCTGCATCCTCTTTTCTCGGATCATATTGTGCTTGAGGGTGTTACTGTCCTTAATCCATATGATGCGCCTAATACAGATGGTATTGATATAGAGTCGAGTACCGATGTGAAGGTTCTCAATTGCTCTGTATTCGTAGGAGATGATGGCATTGCTCTGAAATCAGGATCCGGTCCCGATGGCATTGCTGATAATAAACCCACACAGCGCATTGAGATAAAAGGATGCACGGTAAAGGCTGCGCATGGCGGAGCAGTTATCGGATCCGAGACAGCGGCAGAGATTTCGGATCTTGTCGTTGCCGATTGTGTATTCGATGGCACAGACAGGGGAATAAGAATCAAATCAAGGCGTGGACGTGGAGGAAAGATCCATGATCTGGTGTTCCGGAATATCATAATGAGAAGGAATTTCTGCCCGTTTGTCGTCAATATGTACTACAGATGCGGTGTTCCAGACCCATCGCTTTTCTCCCTTGAGAAGATGCCTGTGACAGAAGAGACGCCAGTCCTTTACAATATCCTTATCGAAGATTGCCATGCTGTTGACTCCCGTTCATCGGCAGGAATGCTTCTCGGGCTCCCGGAGGTTCCTCTGAAGGATGTGGTTGTCAGGAATTCGTCTTTTGCAGTTGCGAGAGAGCCAGATCTTCCAATTACTGAAAGCGATATGTATACAGGAGTACCCGATCCTGTCTCCAGAGGTTTCCGCATCATGAATGCAGAAGTAAAGCTTGATAACGTCGAGGTTGAATGCGACGGAGAGAAGATCATAATGGACAGCGGTTCAGTACTGCTGTAATCTGATGGCTTTTTGGCTCCAGCCTTTCGCAATTGAGGCTGGAGTCTTTCTTTCATGATGGAAGGGATTCTCTTTCTCTCACAGTTGTGTACAAGTGCTGCTGTTTCAGCTCTCCCTTTCTCTTTTTGGTTTTTGGGATGTTTGCCCGCTCCTTCATTTGCCGCTCAGCAGCCGGATCTATTAAAGTGATTATATCATGTTATGATTTTCTGATTATACTGAGGACGGAAAATCAATAGTAAATATTGTAACGTGGAAAACCATAAAGCATACTGCTGCGATATATCATGAATAACGGAACTGCATGATTATTGTAGTATGATGGTAATGGATCTGATTCTTATACAGGCATAAAATCAGTCAGATAAAGCATGAATATGGGTAAAAATATAGTTATAGATAGAATTTTCCATTAGTGTATTCTAATAATCCTTTCATGGCGAGCATTTTATATCAGAATTGCAGATCCTAGATGAAATATGGGCTCATGGATTGTTGGTCATATTGAGAAGTCGGAAAAATATAAAATTTTATTTGTATAAATCAATTTCCGGTCTTACACTAATGACTATGATTAAGGGAAAGACAGAAATCAAGACGCCGGATTCTTCAATATCATCTTCTAGACAAAACAGGCTCCGGAGAGAAATTGTAAGGCATCGTTCGATATATCTGCTTGCATTGATTCCGTTCGCTTATTACATAATCTTCAAATATGTCCCTATGTGGAATGCCCAGATTGCCTTTAAGGATTTCAAGGCTGTGCAGGGTGTGACAGGTTCAGAATGGATAGGGCTTGAGAATTTCAAGACATTCATCAACAGTTTCTATTTCTGGTCTCTGATACGGAATACGGTAATGTATTCGGTAGGAAAGATAGTTATATCGCTTCCTTTATCCATTATACTCGCTATCTGCATCTATGAATGCACAAAGCCGAAACTCAGGAAGGTTGTGCAGACTCTTGCATACCTGCCTCACTTCCTTTCATGGGTTATCATGTATGGAATACTTCTCTCCCTTCTTGCGCCAGGTGATGGTGTTGTGAATGACATTATCAAGCTTTTCGGAGGGGAACCTATTGATTTTCTTTCAAATGTAAAGTCATTTCCCTGGGTTGTGCTGTTTTCAGATGCATGGAAGGAGATGGGATGGTCTGCAATAATCTTCATTGCAGCGTTGATGGGAATAGATGTCTCTCTTTTTGAGGCTGCAATGGTTGAAGGCGCAAATAGCTGGCAGCGGGTAAGATACATTACGCTTCCTGCAATACTGCCGGTAATCGTCACGGTTCTTATTCTCAAGCTGGGAACGATACTCAATGCAGGATTCAATCAGATATTCATGCTCTATTCACCGCAGGTCTATTCCGTAGCGGATATCATTGACACCTGGGTATACAGACAAGGACTTCTTGAGTTTGAGTTCGGATTGGCTACAGCTGTCGGCCTCTTCAAAGGAGTATTCGGTATGATTCTCGTGCTTTTCGCAAACTGGCTTTCACGTAAGCTTACGGAAAGTTCATTGTTCTGATCAGGAGGAGAGTATGAGAAGAAACAGCTCTGTGGATTCTGCAGTGAAAGTCAGGCTGACAGCATCGGATCATGCATTCAATGTGATTGTTGATGCATTCATGATATTCATTCTGATTGTGATTATCGTTCCTGTATGGTCAACGATAACACTTTCCTTCCGTCCATATGATTATCTCGGGTCGAATCTGGAAGGAATGTTCCTGCCTCCTTGGCATTGGTCGACAGAAGCATATGCCGCGCTCTTAGGCAATGATGGTTTTCTTGATGCATTCATAAATAGCTTCCGTATTCTGATAGGAGGGGTATTCTGCGCGCTTGTCCTGACTATCCCGATGGCTTATGTTCTTTCAGTCCAGAGCCTGCCTGGAAGGAAATTCCTGAATCTGATAGTAATCATTCCTTATGTTTTCGATGTTGGCATGATCCCGGCATATCTTCTTGTTAAAGATATCGGGCTTATGAATAAAATAGCTGCAGTATTCATTCCTGGGGCAATATCAACATATAACTGCATAATCATGCGGCAATTCTTTCTTGGAATACCGAATGAACTTAAGGAGTCCGCAAGAATAGATGGATGCTCTGAAATGCAGATACTGTTCAAGATCATACTTCCATTATCAAAAGCGATTGTGATGACAATCGGTCTATATTATGGAGTATCCTTCTGGAATGATTTTTTCCATGCGATGCTTTATCTGAGCGACAACCAGCCGCTTCCTATTCTTCTTAGGAATATACTGCTTGCTTCGGGAATGAATGAGTATGTTGAGATCAATGCGTTCGGCAATGCCCCTGTCAATGCCATAAAGGCAGCTTCCGTATTCATGAGCGCGATACCAATGGTCATTGCATATCCATTTATACAGAAATATTTCACTAAAGGTACACTTCTCGGATCTGTAAAAGGATGATCCGTGATTATTGGAGGAGGATTGGAATGAGCAAAGTGATGAAGAGAATCATTATTGCGACCCTTGCCATGCTTCTTGTGGTTCCAGCATTCGCTGGTGGTGGCAAGGAAACAGTGCAGAGTGCAGCAGGAACTCCTGACGATCCTGTCAGGATTGATCTCTGGTTCGGAGCAGCCATGACGGAAGCAGGAATGATTCCTGAAGACTGGGTCGGGTACGATATAATCAGAAACGAGCTGGGGATCGATCTCCATCTTACAATGCTTCCATCGAATGAATCCGACCGTGATGTGAAGATTCAGGCAGCAGGTGCTGCGAACAGCCTCCCGGATCTTTTCATGGTGCGTCGCCAGGTTCTTACAAACCTTGTGAAGCAGGGACTGGTTGCCCAGGTCGATGACTGCTTTGACAAAATGCCTGTCCGTACATCTCTTCTTTATGACAAGGATGCAATCAAGCATACTACAATCGATGGACATGTATATGGATTTGCATCGTATGGAGCAATATCCAAGAATCACGGTTTCCTTATTAGAAAGGACTGGCTTGATAACCTTGGTCTTGATGTCCCGACGACCGTAGATGAGTTCATGGAAGTCGCAAGAGCTTTCACATTTGATGATCCTGATGGAAATGGAAAGGATGATACATATGGATACGGTGCCTTTGTTGAGACCAATGCCACTTTGAAAGGCTATCCAGGATCAAGAGTATGGCCGATTATGGGAGCTTATGGAGTTGATGGTCTCTGGAGTTTCCAGGAAGAGACAGCAGGGCTTAATGTGTATAAGCCGGAATTCTATGATTTCATGGTCACGCTAAAGCAGATGTGCGATGAAGGAATAATCGATCCGAACTGGCTTTCATATAAGAAGGATGATTTCAGAGCGACTTGGAAGCAGGGAAAATTCGGAATGATGTATGAGCAGAATTCCGCTTTTGCATCTGAATCCAACTATGCTCCTTTCGATGCGAACTTCCCGGAAGGCGAGTGGATAGTAATTGATGCGCTTACAGGCCCCGATGGATGTTCTTCCGTGGGTGCATATGATATGGATTACCGTATTTATGCAGTCAGCCAGAAAGCCGCTGATGCTGGAAAGCTCGATAAGATCTGCGCCCTTCTTGAATGGATGAGCAATGATGAGGGCTATTATCTTCTTGGTTGGGGTCAGGAAGGTGTGAATTATGTTCTTGACGAGAATGGTATTCCTGTTGCTGGAGATCTTGGCGATGATGCTTTCACTGGTTCCAAAGGACAGGTTGTTACACAGCTCAGGAATATGGTCTTCTACAATAGCGATGTAGAGCTTGCTTCCCGTTATCCAACATATACTACAGCTGTTTCAGGAAAGACCATGTCTGCTCTTACAACGCTTCGCGAGATGCAGGCGATGAAGTGGACAAATGCGACAGGATCAGGCTCTATGCCAACTCCGAATGCAGATGTTCTCCGGTATTATGAACAGAGTCTTGCAGAGTTCCTGACAGGTGCAAGGGATCTTACTCCGGAGAACTGGCAGGCATTTATTGATCAGTTCAATGCAATCGGAGGATCTGCATGGAATGAAGCAGGTCTCCAGAAAATGCAGGAAGATGGTCTTATCCAGACCGAATAGAGTTATAATGATCTTCCGGTAGCACCGGAAGATAAATTGAAAAGGCAGGGATCCCGATATGAATTGCAATCTTACGCTGTCTAGTAGATTCCATTACCGGTATGGCGGTGGGGTTCCTGCTCACCAGCACTCGAATGATTATCAGATTCAGCTGATATGTGAAGGAAGCATGGATGTCAGGGTTGATTCGTTGCATTTCCATGCTTCACGTGGTGATGTGATATTCATTATGAAGGATAGTTCCCATGAATTCAGGGTGACTTCAGAAAATGGGATGCGGACTCTGGAAGTCAAATTCTGGACCGATGATGAAGAGCTTATTGCGCTTTTGAAAAGCATCAGGATCTGCCAGAGAGATAACAAAGAGAAGATTTTTGGGATATTGTCCCGGATAATCGTTGAAGGTTATCGTCAGATATTCCCTTACAGAATCCTATCGAATGCTATTCTTCTGGAAGGACTTGCCTTGCTGGCTCGCATGTCAAAGAATGGAGATCCGGGGATAGGCTCTGCTATGGAGGATAACCAAGAGCAGAGTAAGCTTCTCAAGGATGTTATGCAGTATATATCCACGAATGGGAATCGGAAGCTTACTGTCAAGGACATTGCGGAAAGCTGTGGGCTGAGCTCTGATTATTTTTCGCGTGTTATACGGCGTGAGACCGGAATGAGCGCAATACAGTTCATCAATGAAATGAAATTCAAGCAGGCAAGGCTGATGATACAGAATACCGAGCTGTCATTATCAGAGATTGCCTGGTCGCTGGGTTTCTGCAGCATACAGTATTTTTCGCGCTTTTTTCGGCAGCATGCAGGTGTCTCTCCTTCAGAATACCTTTCAGAGGCAAGGAATCTGATGAGGACGGATTATTGATTTCTGGCAAACAGAAAGAAGCAGTATTAATGTGGAGGATTCAGTGAAAACCCGTTACGCTCAGGTTGGTACAGGTGGTAGAGCAAGGATGTATTATGAGGCTGTTGCCAAGGAATACAGTGAGATAAATGAGATGGTCGCTTTCTGTGACCTCAGCCATACAAGAATGGAGTATGCAAACAGCATGCTTGAGAGCCTAGGGGCAAAGCGGGTTCCGGAGTATGCACCTCATGAGTTCGAGAAGATGATTGATGAAACGCATCCGGATGTTGTTATTGTCACATCAGTTGATAGAACGCATGATGACTATATTGTCAGGGCTATGGAAAAAGGCTGCGATGTAATAACGGAAAAGCCAATTACCATAAATGAAGAAAAAGCTCAGAGAATTATCGACGCGGCTAAGCGTACAGGAAGGAAGATCAGGGTAACATTCAATTACAGATATGCCCCGCATCATACGAAGATCCGGGAGCTCATTGAGAGCGGAGCAATCGGGAAGCCCACTTCCGTTCATTTTGAATGGCTTCTCAATACAAATCACGGCGCAGACTATTACAGACGCTGGCACAGAAATAAGCTTAACAGCGGAGGTCTTCTTGTCCACAAGGCAACCCATCATTTCGACCTTGTGAATTTCTGGCTGGGGACGGAGGCTGATACTGTATTTGCATTCGGTAATCTTGCGTTCTACGGACAGGCAGCAGCAGAGAAACGGGGAGTAGAGAACTTTTATTACAGGTGCCATGGATCTGAGAATGCAAAAGGGGATCCGTTTGCAATAGATCTGGAGGAAAAGCCGGTTCTTAAGGCTCTATACCTCGATGCAGAGAAAGATAGCGGATACATAAGAGATAGAAGCGTTTTCTCTGATGATATCAGCATAGAAGATACTATGAATGTGCTTGTCAGGTTCAGAAATGGTGTACAGATGTCCTATTCATTGACATCTTATATGCCGTGGGAAGGATTCAATGTGTCTATCAATGGCGATAAAGGACGTATTGAATATACAGCACTTGAAAAGCCTTATATCAATGCCGGTGGTGACAAGAAGGATGAAGGTGCTACGGTATTCCATAAAATCAGAGTATGCCCAATGTTCGCGCCTGCATATGAAGTGCCGATAGAAACAAAAGCTGGAGGGCATGGCGGTGGAGATCCGACGATGCTGGATGATATATTCCTGCCGGATCCCCCATATGATAAATTCCACCGTGCGGCTGATTATACCGATGGAATACGCTCTGCCCTTATTGGTATTGCAGCAAATAAATCAATAGCATCCGGGCTTCCTGTCAAGGTGAGAGATCTCGTAGAGTGGTGATTCCAGGCTCTAAGGAACAGGTTATTTGATTTCAGTCATGAAAATGGAGCGGTCCTGCCGCTCCATTTCTCGTTATGCTGCTCCGGTTATTTTACGAAGTGTACAGCAAACCCTCCGATCTCCTCATTCACATAGAAGACCTTCATCCTGCCCTTTGCATCATATGCGATGGTTTCCTCATTGATTGTGAAACCTTTGTTCTTGAGGAAATAGGCTGTTCTCTCAAGATCGTAGCATCTGAAAGCAAGATGGCCGTTCTTTCCAAGGTAGTTCTTCTTCATTACTTCGATTTCCTTGTTCATGAAGATAGAGCTGTTGCCATTCTTGATCTCAAGCCCGAGCTTTGCGAATTCATCTGCAACATTTGCTGCAGCATCTGCATCTGGGAGATTGATTCCTACATGTGCAAGCTGGATGCCCTGAAGCTTCACAGTGGCTTCTTTGCAGAGCCTTGTGATCTCTTCCCAGTTCTCATTCTCGATGAGATCTGCCTTAACCATCCATGATCCTCCGATGGCAAGGACATTGGAAGCCTTTGCATAGTCAGGAAGGTTGTTTGGATTGATTCCACCTGTTGTCATGAATCTGACCTGTGAGAAAGGCCCTGAGAGATCCTTGAGCATTGCAACGCCGCCAGAAGCTTCTGCGGGGAAGAATTTGAGCACATTGAGTCCCATTGAAAGTCCCATCTCAATTTCGGAAGGGGTGCATACACCAGGTACGACCGGGACATTATGGGAAAGACACCATGCAACAGTATCTCTGTTGAAGCCTGCGGATACGATGAACTTCGCACCGGCTGCTACGGCCTTTTCCGCCAGCTGTGGATTGATTACTGTCCCTGCTCCGACAATCATCTTCGGGAAAGCAGCTGTCACTTTCCTGATTGCTTCCTCTGCTGCCGCTGTCCTGAATGTGATCTCCGCGGAATTGATTCCGCCATCGATCATTGCCTTCGCAAGAGGTACGGCCTTTTCAGCATCATCGATCTTCACTACAGGTACGATACCTGAATCATGGAAGAATGTGTAAAGTTCATCTTTTGTCATAAGAAATACTCTCCTTTCTTTCTTAATGCTTATCCTATCATATGATATTCAAAAATGGAACAATGTTCCATTGACAATAATGCACTTCGATGTACAATACAAGTATCAATTTGATTATAAAGCAGTTTTGGAGGTTTTGAATGTCGAGATATGTAACTTTCGGCGAAATCATGCTTCGCCTCAGAAGCCAGGAGCTTTATCGCCTTTTCCAGACTCCTTCTCTGGAAGCAACATTCGGTGGCGGAGAGGCCAATGTCGCTGTTTCCCTTTCCATATTCGGTGAGGATGCTGCATTTGTGACAGCTCTCCCGGAGAATGCAGTAGGCGAGGCAGCAGAGAGAGAACTTCTTAAGTATGGTGTAGACACTTCCGCCATCAAGAAGGTGAAGGGTGGAAGACTTGGAATCTATTTCCTTGAGACAGGAGCTAATCAGAGACCATCTCTTGTTGTCTATGATAGAGA
Source organism: uncultured Spirochaetaceae bacterium (assembly GCA_944389065.1). Taxonomy (GTDB): domain Bacteria; phylum Spirochaetota; class Spirochaetia; order Sphaerochaetales; family Sphaerochaetaceae; genus Ornithospirochaeta. Next base: position 34,733 of record CALXKZ010000053.1, on the reverse strand, counting down.
TAATTCTGCAATTGCAAATGCTGTCCCTGCGGATTTTGATTTCGATGCGATCATGAAGGGAGCAAACTGGTTCCATACAACAGGTATCACACCGGCAGTAAGCCAGGGAGCTGCAGATTGTGCTCTTGAGGCAATGAAGGCTGCAAAGAAGGCTGGAGCTACAGTATCAATCGATCTTAACTACAGAAAGAAGCTCTGGAATTATGGCAAGAAAGCACCAGATGTAATGAGAGAGCTTGTAAAATATGCAGATGTTGTCATCGCAAATGAAGAGGATATCCAGAAGTGTCTTGGAATCGAGGCTGACAGCGATGTGACATCCGGCAAGCTTGATACAAAGGTATATGAGGAGCTTGCAGCAAAGGTAAAGGCCCAGTTCCCGAATGTATCTGTTGTTGCCATCACTCTCCGTGAATCAAAGAGCGCGGATCACAATGGCTGGTCTGCTGCCCTTTCTGGAAAGACAGGCTTCTATCTTTCCCGCCATTATGAGATTACAGATATCGTTGACAGAGTCGGAGGAGGAGACAGCTTTGCAGCTGGAATCATTTATGCTCTCTCTCACTTCGAGGATGAGCAGTACTGCATCAATTTCGCTGTTGCAGCATCCTGCCTCAAGCACTCAATCAGCGGAGACTTCAACCTCTCAAGGCTTTCTGAGGTCAAGGCTCTCTGTGAGGGCGATGGATCGGGACGCGTACAGCGCTGATTTCAGATTATCGGATTACAGCAGGCTCCATTCCGGAGCCTGTTTTTAACAGACCAGAAGCAAAGGAGGCTGTATGAGGCTTTTTCTTCTTGGCGATTCTACATGTGCGAAGAAAACGGCTGATGCAAGACCTGAGACCGGGTGGGGAGAATACCTTGCTGATTATCTTTCTGATGGGTGGATCCTCGAGAATAGAGCCGTAAACGGCCTTGCAACAAAGGATATGATATCAAAAGGGCTGTTCAAGGCTGTTTTGGAGGATATTTCTGCAGGAGATGCGGTTCTAATCCAGTTCGGCCATAATGACAGCAAAGAAAGCGATCCTTCCCGGTATTCTGCGCCTTGGACACAGTATATTGCCAATCTTGTATACATGGCTGATTGCCTTAGAGAAAAGGGTGCTTTTGCCATTTTCCTGACATCGATTGCCCGTCGTCGTTTCAAAGATGGTCTTATTATCGATACTCATGGAGATTATCCTGCTGCTATGAAGGCCGCTGCCCACCAAGCAGGATGTCCATGCATAGATCTGACTATTCCTACGATGATCTGGCTGTAGAGGGAGGAGGATGGGGGCTCAAAGCGGTTCTTTATGAACTTCGGACCCGGTTTATATCCTTGTTTTCCAAATGGATGTTCCGATGATACGCATCTCAGGCCCGAAGGCGTACAGCATATAGCCGGCATGGCTGCATCTTATCTTAGGGCTGTTCCAGGGCTTCCCGGGTTCCTTGTTGACGGAATGATGCCAAAATAATCACCGGTTTCTGTTCCAAAGGAATCAATCTTATTGTATTCATCAATGTATTTTCGTATAGTAACAGAAAATAACTATCAAGGGGTGACGAAATTATGAGCACTTCATCAGCTCAGATGCTTATTTCGATGGTCCTGTATATGTGCGTGGTCATCGGCATAGGCGTCTATTTTGCAAAACGTGCAAACCAGAATAGCGATAATTACTATCTTGGTGGGAGATCCCTGGGACCGTGGGTCGCAGCATTCAGCGCAGAGGCTTCTGATATGTCAGGATGGCTTCTCATGGGGCTTCCCGGACTTGCGTACTGGTGCGGACTTGCAGATGCTTTCTGGACGGCCATCGGCCTTGCAATCGGAACATATATCAACTGGCTGCTTGTAGCCAAGAGGCTCCGCCGCTACTCTCATGTAGCAGGCAATTCGATTACGCTTCCTGAGTTCTTCAGCAACAGATTCCATGAGACAAAGAAGGTGATACTCACGATATCATCGCTTTTCATCCTCATTTTCTTCTGCGTGTATGCCGCCAGCTGCTTCGTAACATGCGGTAAGCTCTTCTCCTCAATATTCGGAGCGCCCTACATTCCGATGATGCTCTGCGGAGTTGCATTTGTCGTTATATATACTTTCCTTGGAGGCTTCCTTGCCGAAAGCACAAGCGATTTCATGCAGGCTATAATCATGGTATTCGCGCTTATCGTGGTGCTTGTATCGGGCACAATAGCTGCTGGAGGACTGGGACAGGTTATTGAGAACATAAAGAATATCCCGGGCTTCCTTGAATTCTTCAATATTGCATCTCCGGCTGTAGATGAGGCAGGGGTGCAGCTTATTGAGAATGGAGCTCCTGTTTTCAATGAAGCTCTCCCGTATCCTCTTCTTTCCGTCGCTTCCATGCTTGCATGGGGACTTGGATACTTCGGCATGCCGCAGGTCCTCCTGAGATTCATGGCAATCAGAAAATCTGATGAGCTTACGAAGAGCCGCCGTGTTGCTACAGTCTGGGTTCTGATCTCGCTTCTTGCCGCAGTGACAATCGGTCTTGTCGGAAGAGCATTCGCACCGACAGCGTTCGTTACAAAATCATCGGCAGAGAATATCTTCTCATATCTTGCAAGCATGCTTATGCATCCTCTCTTTGCAGGCCTTATCATGGCAGGAATCCTTGCAGCGACAATCAGTTCTTCCGATTCTTATCTTCTTATCGCAGCATCCGCGTTCTCCAAGAACCTCTTTCAGGGAGTATTCCATACAAAGGCCAATGATAAGCAGGTGATGGTTGTATCCCGTGTGACTCTGATCGTGATTGCGCTTATCGGAGCTCTTATCGCTCTTGATGAGAACAGCATCATATTCACGATAGTCAGCTTTGCATGGGCAGGGTTCGGAGCAACATTCGGGCCATTGATGCTCTTCTCTCTTTTCTGGAAGAGAACGACAAGGGCCGGGGCCATTGCCGGTATGCTTTCAGGGGGAGCAATGGTATTCATCTGGAATTACCTTGTTAAGCCACTTGGCGGTATGTTCGGTATCTATGAGCTTCTTCCAGCATTCATAGTTTCCTGCATATTCATTGTCGTTGTATCGCTTCTGACAAAGGCTCCAGGCAAGGATATCCTTGATGAGTTCGAGCTTGCGAAGACCTTCGAGTGCTGATATGGATATCGACAGAGCAATGGCAATCATTGCCGGACAGGAGGAGATCCTCCGGTTCGGCAGTGTGTCTGAGGATGATCTCCAGACTATCGGCAAAGACGCCGTTTCCCGTATAAAGGCCATGGGCAGGTGCGGTATTGTCGAAGTGAATGTGAACGGATTGACCATTTACATGGAATCAATCAACGCCAATACAGACAATATGGAGTGGGTAAGGCGTAAGCGCAATCTGGCGTCCCGTTTCTGGAGAAGCTCCCTTCGTACAGCTCTTGAGTACAGGAAGACCGGGAAAACCCTTGAAGGCCGCGGAATGGACTGGCATGATTATGCCCTTTCCGGAGGATCCTTTCCTATACTTCTTAAGTCAGGTCTTCCTGTTGGAACGATTACTGTATCCGGTATGACGGAGTGGGAAGATCATCAGACAGCAGCCGATTCGATAGCTGCATTTCTAGGTGTGGATATCGAAAGGGTAGAACCGTGAACCAATCCATCCTTCGTTAACGCTTGAAGATGGAGCTTACGGCTTCATCTCCGCATTCTTGCTATCCTCATGCTTCGGGATATAGCATGTCAGCATCAGATATATCCCGATGGCTTCTTCACGAGCTTCGCATTGACATATTCAGCTCCAGAGTGACCTGATCCATGCTGAACACGCGTATGGATCTCTTTATCCCTGCTATATGCTTATACTTTACGTTTTTCTTCGTTGAAAGCGACTTCATATTCTGCTTGAGCTCTATTGTAAGAGGGCGCATCGAGGCATGGCGGAGGCGGAGGGAGGAATAAAACCAGTCCGCAGCGATGCATGTATTGTTATCAATTTAGTCTTTCTCTGCTATATTCATTTCCATGACGAATGAAGAGGCGAGAAGCATTCTGTATAGCATAGATAGATTCTCATATGTTGATATGATTTCATTGCTGGGACAGGATGCTTGCCATATCGATTATGCAGGGAAGGAAGGGATCATCGTCAGACCCGATAAGGATTTCATGTCTGTAGCTTCATTCACTGATTGGCATGAGATCCTTCCTTATATTGATACATCCTGCTCTTTGATTTGTGTCCATGAAGAGGGGCTCCGGAATTATCTGATGGAGCATTATGGATATGAGAACAAGGAGGGATGTTATAGCTATTCCTGGTGGGGAGGGCCCTTCCAGATTGAGGATAATGATATACGCATATTAAGTTCCGATTATCTTGAAACGATAACCAGCGTATATGCAATCGATAGCGAGGACAGCATAAGGCAGCTTCTTGCAGATGGCAGGATAGCCGGGCTGTTCATCGGTGATAAGCTTGCGGGATTCGTTGGCTTCCATAGCGAAGGCAGCATGGGAATGCTTCAGATATTCGATGAATACAGGAAGCATGGCTATGGAGAGCTTCTGGAGAAATATGATATAAACTGGGCCCTGTCCGAAGGAAGGATTCCATACTGCCATGTCTTCTTCAGCAACAAAGCAAGCATAAATCTTCAGAATAAGCTTGGTCTTGTACGCGGCGATAAACCGATCTGGTGGATATGGAAGGAATAGAGATTCCATATTTTTCTTGACATATAATTCAAGACTGATAATCTATTGATAATAATTATCAATAATGGATGCATAGCCCATCAAGGAGGGATCTATGAAGTATGTTTGTCAGGTCTGTGGGTATGTCTATGATGAAGAGGCAGAGGGAGTTCCGTTTGCAGAACTTCCGGATAGCTGGACGTGTCCTATGTGCAAAGCGCCAAAGAGCATGTTTGCGCCAGAGGAATCTGAAGAGAGGAAAGAGATAGCTGCAGGGGCTGTCTCTGTCGATACTGATATGCTGAAGCTCTCCCCTGGGGTATTTGCGGCTCTGTTCTCGAATCTGGCAAGAGGGGCGGAGAAGCAGTACATGGATAAGGAGCCGGAGCTTTTCAGGAGGATATCGGAGTATTTCGCAGCTGCTGTCCCTTACATTTCCGATGCTGATATCAATATGCTCAGATCAATCACGGAGGAGAATATCGATAAATCATATCCGCAGGCAAAAGCTGCTGCTTCCGGAAAAGGAGATAGGGGAGCTCTGCGGGCATGCACTTGGGGGGAGAAGGTTGAGAGAATCGTCCAGGCTCTTCTTGACAGATATGCAAGCGAGGGAGAAGCGTTCCTCCAGAATACAGAAGTATGGGTATGCAGCATATGCGGTTTTGTATATATAGGAGATAACCCTCCTTCGATATGCCCTGTATGCAAGGTCCCTGACTGGAAGTTTGAGAAGGTCGTGTGAGGAGGCCGGTATGAAGAGAGTCGCAGTAAGAAATCTGAGATTGTGCACAAAGGACTGCCTTTGTCTCTATGTATGTCCGAATGGCGCAACTGATACAGAGAACAGCATAATCGATACGGGTAAGTGCATCGGATGCGGAGTGTGTGCCGATGCTTGTCCGAGCGGTGCTATAAGCATGGTGATTGTGGAGTATCCCCCGCAGCAGAAGAAGGAAGATGCTGTCATCGCCTCGATGAATATGATTGCTGAGAATAAAGCGAAAGAGGAGAAGGCTGCGCTTCAGATTGCAGATAGTACGGACTTGCCTGGTCTGAAGAGACTTATGAAGGCTGTCGCGAGATCTTCAAGGCTTTCTGCGGAGGATATACTGCGGGAAGCCGGATATATGCTTCCTCAGAGCGGTAACTCAATGAATCTTCTGCAGGATCTTATTGATGATCCTCCAGGGGATGGTTTCCCATCCGATGCGGCTTCTGGTCTTCTTTCATCCCTTGAATGCAATGATGGAGGGTATGCCAGGAAGGGATCAGATGTGAGGAAATACAGATGCCTTCTGTGCGGAGCTGAGTTCGAAGTGCCGGAAGGAGAGGAGCCGGTATGTCCGAGATGCGGAGCGCGTGGAAATGATCTTGAGCTTATAGGCTGATAGCCTTATATCTTCTTTTCAAGCAGTACCAGCTGTACTCCTTCGATTCCGTTGAATACAGTTGGTACTATTCCTATCTCATTGTATCCAAGCTTTCTGTACATGCTCCTTGCTGTAGCGTTCCTTGCATTAGTGTCCATCCTCAGATAGTGGCACTTGTTCTCCAGAGCATAGTGCTCATAGAATTCCACAAAGGCCCGCCCGTAGCCTTTACCAGATTGATCTGGAGATATCACAAGAGTATGAAGGACCATCACTTCATCATCCGGTGCAGGATGCTTCCATTTGCCGGAGCTGTATACATCAACCTGCTTCTGATTGATTATCGCAGCACCTACAATCCTTCCATAATCATCTTCCTCAGTAAAGAGCTCCCCATTTTCCAGGGCAGTCTCTGCAGTCTTCTTAGTAGGATAGATTCCCCGGATCCAGCCTATTGTCGAATTTCCATGCTCTTCTTCTGTGTGTATTGCGTCATATATTCCTGCTATTGCCGGGATATCATCGATTACTGCTTTACGTATCATGGTATGGAAAATAGCATCAGTGCACGCTTTTCTCAACATGTTCATTCTGATTATATTCTATTCATGATTGAGATCATTCCTGCCTATGACAGACCTGATGATATAAGAGCGCTTCTCTCCGAGTATACAGATATGCTTCTTTCAATAAACTATGAGTTCAGGATCTATCTTGAACTGCAGAAGTATGATGATGAAGCGGTGAATCCTTCTCTGAAATATGCCATGCCTGATGGAAGATTGTATCTTGCGCTGTTTGATGGCAGGGTAGCCGGATGCATAGCGCTTCACAGACTTGAAGGAAGGGCATGCGAGATGAAGAGACTGTATGTAAGGCCTGAATACAGAGGGTTTCATATAGCAACCATGCTTGTAGAGAGAATCCTTTCCGATGCCGCAGAGATAGGATATGAGGAGATCTATCTTGATACGCTTCCGGAACTTGAAGACGCTGTCAGCCTTTACCATACATTCGGTTTCACAGAGACTGAATGCTATAATGACAGCCCTATCGGGAAAACAATATTCATGAAAAGGGGAATTCAGCCGAAAAGCTCCAGCGCTTTGGAGGCAAAGCGTCTGCCATAGATCCTGAACATCTCACGGCTTTCCTCATAGTGGTTTCCTTCCTTGTCCAGGGCAACAGGCCCATGATGGATTATCGGGAGGCCATAGCTTCCGCCGCCGGAGTAAATGAGCATACCTTTGACAAGCAACTGCCCAAGCATGTCCATGATTGCTGTATCCTGTCCGCCTTGTGCATAGTGAGCAGTAGCGAAAGCTCCTCCAAGCTTTCCTGAAAGATTGATTTTAAGGGAGTCCTCTTCAAGCCATTTCCGGATCTGCCACACACTGGCTGCAAGATAGGTAGGGGAGCCTATGATCAGACCTGAAGCAGATTCAAGATAATCCTTGTCCGCCTGCTCGGAATGTATATTGTAGATTCTCGCTCCCGCCCCTGATTCTCTGATGCCCGCGGCTATCTCTCCCGCCATTTCAAGTGTATGGCCTGTAAGGCTGAAGCATACTATCGCGATATCCATATTCACCCCTCGTAACCAAGAATGGCAGAGATTTCCCTTGCAGTCTCTGTGATGATGGCTGTGTTGCTATCTATATTCTCCTTGCTGAACCTGAATACCGGCCAGGAGACAGATATAGCGGCAATGATCCTGCCGGAAAAATCCCTGATAGGGGCTGCAATGCAGATGATATTCTCCTCATGCTCTTCTTTATCCATTGCATAGCCTTTTTCCCTGATTTCATCCAGTTCTTCCTTCAGGGCGCTTTCTGTCAGGGTTTTCGGCGTGAAAGGCTTCAGGCTATGGGTTGATAAATAGCTATCCAGATTCTCCTTGCTCATCTCTGAAAGGAATATCTTCCCGATGGCTGTGCAATAGAGAGGAATCACCTTTCCTACACGTGAATACATACGCAGCGTATAGCTGGATTCCTCTTTGAGAACATATACAGCGGTATCATCTTCGAGAATTCCCATATGGACGGTTTCTCCGAGTTCTTCTGAAAGCTTCTTTGCAAAAGGCTTTGCAGTGGATACCAGATCGATATGGGACAGCGATCTCGATCCGACCATGAACATCTTCAGTGTAAGATGATACTGATCGGATGAGTCGCGGTATACATAACCAAGTCTGATAAGAGAGGAGAGGAATCTGAGAAGCGTTGCTTTAGGCAGGGAGGTAGCCTTTGCTATGTTCTCAAGATTGATCCCCTCTACCTTTGATAATGCCTCTAGAATCAGAATTGTCCGCTCAACAGCGCTCATTCTGCATTCGTCATCCTTCTCCATCATATATCACCTCTCAGCCTTCAAAATACTTCTGCGCATTATTGAACGATATATTCCTTACGATCTCGCCAAGATTGTCGATATCTGCGGGGAATTCTCCATTCTCAACCCAGCCTCCGATCACGTTGCAGAGTATGCGTCTGAAGTACTCATGGCGTGAATATGAGAGGAATGATCTTGAGTCTGTAAGCATGCCGATGAATGCGGGAAGCACTCCGACATTCGCAAGGATCTTGATCTGCTCCTCCATGCCATCCCTGTGATCGCAGAACCACCATGCTGAACCGAGCTGCATCTTTCCTTTGATGCCTCCGCCCTGATAGCATCCCATGAGGGTTGCAAGGGTATAGTAATCCTTTGGATTGAGGGTATAGAAGATGGTCTTCGGAACTTCATCTGTCTCAGAGAGTGCTCCAAAGAACATTGAAATACCCTCTGCAAGCTCTTTATCGTGCGATGCATCATAGCCGGTATCAGGCCCAAGAAGACGGAACATTGTCTTGTTATTGTCCCTGATTGATGCAAAGTGGCACTGGAATGCTACGTTATGTCTGTTATATGCGCGGGCAAGTGCGGAAAGAACGAATGTTCTGTATGCATCTGCCTCTTCTGCAGTCACTGCGCTTCCATCCATCCTCTTCTGGAATACAGCATTGACCTTCGATGTCTCCCAGAATGTATGAGGACATGTGACAAGAGCGTGATCTGATGCACGGCAGCCCATCTCCACAAAGAACTCAAGCCTCTTCTCGAGAGCTTTGACGACATCCTCTGCGCTCTTGATATCAATGCCGGCAGCTGCAGCAAGCTTTGCAATATACTCGGCGAAATCAGGTTTCTCGATGTTGAGAGCCTTGTCCGGGCGGTATGAAGGTATTACCTTTGCCGGGCATTTTCCGTCTGCCTTTATGATCTTATGGTATTTGAGATCGTCTGCAGGATCGTCTGTTGTACCTACCGCATAGACCTTGAATTTCTTCATGATTCCGAAGACAGAGAGCTCAGGATTGGACTTGAACTGCTCATTGGCTTCATCATAGATCTTCTTTGCATTCTTTCTGCAGAGTATGTCTGTGATACCAAAGTATCTCTGAAGCTCAAGATGGGTCCAGTGATAGAGCGGGTTGCCAATCAGGTTCTCCATAGTCTCAGCCCAGGCGAGGAACTTGTCATATGGATCGGCATCTCCGGTGATGAGCTTTTCATCAAAACCGCAGGCCCTCATCATTCTCCACTTGTAATGATCGCCGCCGAGCCATGCATCCGTGATCGTAGTGAATCTCTTATCTGATGCGATCTGCTCAGGGATGAGATGGCAGTGATAATCGAATATCTGTGCATCTGCAGCATATTCATGATACAGAGTCTTCGCTGTTCCGGTCTCAAGAAGGAAATCCTTATCCATAAAAGGTTTCATAGTACTACACCATCCTTGAATATTGAGATCTCTGAGTATCCGTTGATCTCATTCTTTGTATGCGCTTCCCCATCAGCGACACTGATGATGAACTTGATCAGATCATCTGTTACCTTGCCTGGATCTTCTGTCAGCATCGGCGATGCATCAAAATCTATCCAGTCTTTCTTATGCAGGGCAAGGTTGTGGTTCGTAGCGATCTTCACCGTCGGCACGGGAGCTCCAAGCGGAGTTCCTCTTCCTGTTGTGAAGAGAATCATATGGGCACCGGCAGCTGTCATGTCCGTTGTCGATACAATATCGTTTCCTGGGCCTGAAAGGAGAGTAAGACCAGGGGTCGTCACTCTTTCCCCATAGCCGAGCACCGATGTTACAGGAGCCCTGCCTCCTTTCTGCACACAGCCAAGGCTCTTGTCCTCAAGCGTTGAGATTCCGCCAGCTTTGTTCCCCGGGGATGGATTCTCGTAGACAACCTGATTGTGTGATGTGAAGTAATGCTTGAAGTCCTGGACCATCTTCACAGTCTTGTCGAAGATCTCCTGGCTGACAGCACGGTTCATCAGCATCTGCTCAGCACCGAACATCTCCGGGACCTCTGTGAGGATTCCGGTACCACCCATTGCTGTAAGCGCATTGCAGAAATGCCCGACAAGCGGATTTGCAGTGATTCCGGAAAGACCATCAGAGCCGCCGCATTTGAATCCGACGACAAGCTCTGACATCGGAACCGATTCTCTCTTGTCGGATTTCATTGTCTCAGCAATCTCTGTCATGAGCTTCTTTGAATCGGCAATCTCATCCTCTGATTCCTGCGCGACAAGGAATTTCACCCTTGAGCTGTCAACAGGCCCAAGAAGCTCCTTGAAGGAATCCATTGTATTGTTCTCGCAGCCGAGTCCAAGTACAAGAACTCCGCCCGCATTGGGATGGTGGACAAGACCAGAGAGGATCTTTCTTGTGTTCTCATGATCTCCGCCCATCTGAGAGCATCCGAATGGATGGATCCATGCATGGACACCATCTTCGAGGCCAAGGGTTTCATTTCCCCATGCTTCAAGCTTTTCAGCTATGCGGTTCACGCATCCTACTGTAGGGACAATCCAGAGTGAGTTGCGGATGCCGATCTTTCCGTTCGGTCTCCTGTATGCCTTGATCATAGGCACGTGTCCGCTCCATCTGGCCTTGTCTTCCTCGGCTTCCTTCATAGCCTCTTCTGCAGCAGACCTGTCATAGGTGTATTCTGCATCTTCGGCAAGAAGCGTATGGATATTGAATGCATGTACATGCTGGCCTTTTCCGATATCTTCCTTTGCTGCGCCTATCGGATAGCCATACTTAATGATCTTCTCCTCTTTCTTTATATCCGAGAGGGCAACCTTGTGCCCTCCTGGGATATCAGAGAAAAGAGTGAATGTATCCCCCTCAACAGTCACGACATCGCCTTTGAAAAGAGGCTCAAGCGCTACTGCGACATTGTCACGGGGATTTATTCTTATCAGTTTTCCTGCCATAGATCAAAGACTCCTGATGGTTTCTGTCATTCCCTTGGTCCAGATTGATTCAAGATAAGAAGCAACCTTGTCCTCAAGACCTGCTACTGCAGTAAGATCCTCACCCCACCATGATGATTCGGAGAGCACAGCCTTTGCGATTGTCTTTCCTTTCTCCGCTGCATCCTTGTAGGAAGCTTTGTAGAGAGAAGCGAACTTCTCAAGAACCTCAGGACTGTCGCTGATAAGATATTTCTCTCCGTTTCTATTGCCCTTGAGCGAGGTTCCCTCGTACTCTGTTCCCTCATAGAAGCTGATGAGAGCTGCAAGAGAGAATGTGAGGACTGTCGGAAGCTTTCCATTCTTCTTCATATAGCCAAGAAGGGAAGGCAGGTCACGGGTTTTGAACTTGGAAACGCTGTTGAGAGAGATTGAAAGAAGGAGATGCACGATGTATGGGTTGGCAAATCTCTCAAGGACATCGCCTGCATACTCTTCAAGCTGCTTCTTGTCGCCATCCATCGAAGGGATGATCTCTTCGAAAAGCCCTCTCTTCATCATCGGGAAGATAAGATCGGACTTGATGCATTCCTCAACTGTGTTGAGTCCTGTCTGGTATGCTGCAAGAACAGACATCGTATGCGCACCATTAAGGATGCGGACCTTTCTTGTTCTGTAGAATGACATATCATCTGTCCAGATTACATTGACACCAGCAGCTGCTGTCGGAAGCTCGTCCTCATGGGTCTTTCCATGGCATTCGATAACCCAGAGAAGGAATATCTCAGCGCTGTCAAGGAGATCATCCTTGTATCCGAGCTTCTCGCAGATTGCTTCTGCTTCTGCCCTTGGGTATCCAGGAACGATTCTGTCTACAAGGCTGTTGCAGAAATCACATGCATTCTCAAGCCAGTCGATGAATCCTTTCTCAAGACCCCACTCATTTGAGTACTGGAGAACTATTCTCTTCAGATTGTCTCCATTCTTGTCGATGAGCTCACATGGAATAGCGATTATGCCCTTTGCCGGATCGCCATTGAAGAACTTGTATCTTCTGTAAAGGAAAGCAGCAACCTTTCCAGGATAGGAAACCTGGGGCTTGTCCTCCAGCTTATCACCTTCATGGTATGCAATCCCTGCCTCTGTTGTGTTGGAAATGATGAATCTGAGATCAGGGTTCTCTGCCTGTGCGATGAATGCATCATAGTCGGAATACGGATTGATGCAGCCTGCAACACTGGTGATTTTCCTGAATTCCTCTACTGGCTTGCCGTTCTGCACGCCTCTGAGAACGGTTGTATAGAGACCATTCTGTCCGTTGATTCTCTCTCCCATGCCGTTTGCAAGCGGCTGTACCATCATAACGCTACCGTTGAACCCGCCTTTCTCGTTGAGGATATCGATGATCCAGTCAACGAATGCTCTGAGGAAGTTTCCCTCACCGAACTGAAGTACTTTTACAGGGCGCTGAGGCTTCTGTACCGTTTCCATGATTGTCTTCATATGACTTCTCCTTTCCCTTGTGTGTTCTCAATTATATTCTTTTCCGGCTTTCTTCCAAAAAGAAAATGAGCCGATATAGCCGTCGTTGTCTGCTGAAGCACGATTCCTGAGATAATAGGAATCAGCGAAGCAGGAGGGAAGAACTGGATTGCAAGAACCATTGCTGCTGATATGTTCTTCATGCTTGATGCGAATGTGACAGAGACTGTGTTCGCCTGATCAAGGCGGGCTGTCCTGGCAACAAGATTTGAGATAAGGAAGCTGAGCACTGTGAACAGGAATGCCGATAGAGCCTGTGGAATATAGGCAGGAGATGCGGATGCTATAAGGTCTCCAGCTATCTGGCTTGTGTTTATCGTCACCACAAAAAGCAGCCCGATCTTCGTGAATGGCTTAAGCATCGGGACAGCATGCTCTGTGCATTGTCCTTTTGAGATTGCGTTTATCAGGATCCCTATTGCTGAGGGGATGACTACCATATAAATAAGGGAGAGCATCATCCCGGATGTATCGAATTCAATATGGGATGAAGCGAGGACCCTCACAGTCAGAGGCACGGATATAGGGGCAAGCATTGTCCCTATGACTATGAGAGTGAGGGAGAGCGCATTGTTTCCGTTATATATGCCGGACCATATGCAGCCGACAACAGCCGTGGGTATTGCATACAGAAGGACAAAGCCTGTTATCGCATCGCTGTTGCCATGGAAGAACAGTGATGCAAGGCCGGTCATAAGACAAGGGATTATGATATAGGTTGTCAGAAGGAAGACGAAGATAGGCTTCGGCTTTCTGAACATTGCTCCGAAATCCTTTACTGAGACACTCATCCCGCTGACAAGCGTCAGGAATGCAAACAGAGGAGTCACGAATGGCTTCCCTCCGATGAAAAGGTCCGAGACTGCCAGTCCCAGCACAACCCCTGTAGGAGTCAGCAGCGGCATGAATCGTTCCAGACATTTGTTTGCATTAATAAGTCTCTGCTCTGCAGCTGAAAAACGGAACATGGTTTCAGTTTAGTCCATTATGGATTTCTGTCAAATATATTTGCTATTTCTCATGGAATTTCGGCAGAATATATAGGGCTGGAAGCAATGAAACGCATAGGATTCATAACATCGAATATCTATCAGGGGATGAGCGTTGCTCTCTGGAAGGCTTTTTCGTCCCTGGTCAGCTCTTCCGATGATTGTTCGCTCTTCATTCTTCCCGGAGGAAGACTATGCTCTTCAGATGGGAATGAGAAAATGCGGTCAAGCATTTTCAGCTTTGCAGGTCACGGCTCTCTGGATGCTGCGATTATCTGGACAAGCTCGCTTTCCGGAGAGGCAAGCGATGATGCGATAGAAAAATTCGTCCATGGTATCTCCAGAGAAGTTCCTGCTGTCACGATCGGGGACCGCATAGATGGCATTCCATCAATACTTTTTGATTCCTATAGCGGAATGAGGGCATTGGTCAGCCATTTCATCGAGGTCCATGGGGAAAGACGGATCGCGTTTATAAGGGGGCCTGAAAAGCATAAAGGAGCAGAGGATCGTTTCAGAGCATACAGAGATGCTCTCTCTTCGCATGGTATTGCTTTCGATGGATCCATAGTCACATCGCCTCATGATTGGAACGATGGAAGAGAGGCAGTGAAGGAGCTTGTGGATTCCCGTTCACTTGTCCCTGGAAAAGATTTCACATCTATTGTTTCTGCGTCTGATCTGCTTATGACAACGGCTGCTCTATATCTTGAGAAACAGGGAGTCAGGATTCCTGAAGAGCTAAGGATAGCCGGATTCAATGATACTGAGGATAATCTGAGGCTTTCTGCAGGATTGACAACCGTACACCTTCCGATTGGCAGGATTGCCGCAGAAGCGCTTCGTCTGGCGGGAAGTCTCATAGAAGGATGTGCAGCTGGCGATATTGCTGTCAGTACGGTTCCTGTTTACAGGTATTCCTGCGGATGCCTTCCGGACCTGGCCTCCGATAATGAGGAGATGGGGCGCATTGCCAGATCAATCTGCAGCGGAGAAGGATTCCATGAAAGCCTTGGAGCATTTATTGCAGCATCGGGGGATCTGGATGCGCTTTTCGCTTCTTTGCCGGATTCTCATGATTCTGCTCTGATGTATCACAGGGTTGCGATGGAATACAGGAGAGCGGAAGCTGAGTCAAGAATGAGGGTGCGGGGGATCCTGCAGGTCCTTGATGGTTTCAAGACAGAGCTCCTCGCCGTTAAATCCTATGGGATGATACCTCCTCTGATGAAGGAGTACTTTCCGCGTGCAGGGATATTGAGCGCTTTTCTTGTCCTCTTTTCAGGAGAGTCCTCGGTAATGAGGGCGGGGTTCAGCAAGGAAACGCTCTTTTCCTCTCCTTGTGAATTTCCGCGCCATCAGATCCTTCCTGAAGAGCTTATGGCTGAAGCCTGCGGTTCTGTATTCGTCATTGAGCCTCTTTTCTTCGGCAGTCTTGAGCTTGGTTATATTGTCCTGTCAATGGAAGGCTCCGAAAGCTATGTTGCAGAAAGCCTCCGGGCTTCATTCTCTTCAGCAGTGAAGGGGATAGCGCTTTTTGAAGAAGTGGAAAAATCGCGGGCAGCAGCTGAGAAGGAGGAGTATGAGGCCTTATTGTTCTACTCAAACATCTCAAAGGGAGTGCTTCAGCCGTTATCTGAGATGAAGGGAATGCTATTATCAGAGAGCATAGACAGGGAAAAGCTGTCGCTAAGACTTCTGGAGGCTGATCATATTCTGCGCCTTGCTCTTGTTGAGAAGGCTGGGTTCTCCCTCGAAGGGCGGCTTCTGCCTTTTGACAGCATTGTTTCAGATCTGAAAGATGCAGGCTTCTCCATTGACATTCCCGGAGAACTGCCGTCATTCCAGATTGATAGGAATCTGTTTATCCAGATGATGAAGCTCATAATGCCTTGGAGTACCCATCTTTCAGGCTATCTCTCCGATGAAGGTCTGGTCCTTTCGGTTTCCGTGGGGGAAGAAGGAGCGGAAAGCTCTTCGATCATCCTTGCGGAGCGTATCGCGTTCATTTCATCATATGGATTTTCGCTTGAGAAAGGAAAGCTCTGCATCACAATACCTTATCCGAGGCTTCTGGAAGCTGAACCGGTCACGCTTGATGGCAGAAAAGGTATGCTCTTCCTTTCGGAAAGCGGATTGAAGCCACCGCTTTCGATAGCCCCTCTTGTTTCTGCATCCGGCAATCCAAAGGCCGTATCATGGATTTCCGGTGATGTGGATGTATCGCAGCTAAGAAGATATAAAGGCCTTCCGATGGCCTGCTTCTCCATCGATGATGAGTATGGATCACTGGATGATATCCTTTCTCCTCATCAGGAGATCCTTGTGCTGGGTGATATTGCTCTGCCCCGTTTTCTGTCAGTTATGAATATTCTCAGAATCGAGAGGCGGGAAGATGCTCTCGGCAAAAAGGGGATAAAGCTGATCCTTGTATCCGATAAAGCCGATGTGGCATGGTTCAGGTCCGAATCCGTTTTCTCCGCTGTACCGGTGATATTCGTCAAAGACAGATTCTCAGAGCAGGATGCGGAGGACCTTTCTGCTGTTCCCTTGGTTCTTTTTGCCAATCCTTCATATTTCGATGCCCCGGAGTCTGAAGAGAGGCTATGCGGTATAATGAAAGGTGATGCAATGCTTCCCGTGTATACAGCTTCTTCCGTCAGGAGGGCAATCAGTTATATCAATGACAGATCCGGTACTGTAGTCTCCCGCTGGCAGATAGCGGAGAAAGCAGGGGTCAATGAGGATTATCTGACGCGGATCTTCCATAAGGAGATGGGAATATCTCCATGGGAATATCTTAATCGATATAGAATCCAGCAGGCATCCTTCCTTCTTGAGACATCTTCGCTTTCACTCCGTGATATTGCTGCAGCTTCCGGCTTCCAGGATCCTGCCTATTTCTGCAGGGTATTCAGGAAGATGAAGGGAATGCCTCCCGGATCATACAGGAAACGCTGATCACTCTCCGATCTCCAGCAGATTCGTATTGATAAGACGTCCTATTACAGATGATTTGGCATTGTCGAAGTGTATAGAGAGCATCTTTCCAGCCTTATTCCAGTTCTGCTCAAGGCAGGCTTGGATGATATCTGCGTGTTCGGTCTTTGTGTCAACGATTCTCTTGCTGTCTATTCCTGAGAAAATCCTGAAGCGGCTGTTCTCCTCGGTTATGCCGGCATAGGATCTTGTGATGAACTTGTTCTGGCAGGCATTGATCAGAGAGATATGAAGGTCGTTATCCATTTCGAAGAATTTATCCCTCGGATCATTCTCCGGATCGAAATCCTGGAAAAAATGCAGAAAGGAAGCCAAGGAGCTTCTGCTGAGGCGATTGCCATAGACGAGGATCGCATGGGTTTCAAGCAGCTTCCTGAGCTCGAATACCGCGGTGATGCTGTCAAGCGTTATTCTTGAAACCTGTATGCCCTTTTTCGGCTTTACCGATACGAGACCGGAATTCTCGATTCTTATCAGCGCCTCCCTGATCGGTGTCCTGCTTATTCCGAGGATATTCTGCAGCTCTTCCTCTGTCAGCATGGATCCTGGCGGGAATTCACAGGTCAGGATTCTCCTTTTTATCTCTTCATATGCATGCTGTCTGAGATAGTCCATACTTCTCTCCCCATATTATCTTATACGCGGAATCATGTGTTGTATACATTAAATTTGGAATTGAATCATAAAAAATAGTGATAAATCAGATCAATATAAAAGATATTGTTTGTTTTTGGCTCTTTATTATAAGAATTTCTTTTGTTTGTATTTCGTGAAAAATACATTTGACAGCTATTCATAAGAAAGTTAATGTAAATAAGTACTGATCAGGGGGTTCTCTGTCTCAAAGCAGAGTCTTTCAGGCATTTTTGTCCTCTGTACAGTTAAATATACTGTTAAATTGAAAATGGAGGGTGCCATGAGTGGAAATGAAACTGTAACGCTTTCCAAGGAAAAGATGCGTATGGCACGCCGTAAGAAGGCTGTCCCGTATCTGCTCCTCGCGCCGGTTTTCATCTTCGTGTGCTGCTTCATGCTCTGGCCGATCATCAATGTATTCATGATGAGTTCGGAGTATTATGTGGTAACGCGGCCGTTCCAGCGTCATTTTGTTGGTTTTGGCAATTTCGCAAAGATCTTCACCGAGGATCCTGTCTTCTACAGAAGTCTCGGGACCACAGCTATCTATGTTCTCGTCAGCGTTGCTGTGCAGACTGTCTTAGGGTTCTGGCTAGCCTGGCTTCTCACAAGGAAATTCAAGGGCAGGGGAGTCGTCAGGGCCTTTGCTCTCGTTCCATGGGCAGTAGCAGGAATCATGGTAGGTATCATATGGAATCTTATGCTTGGGCAGACATATGGTGTCATAAATGATCTTCTTGTCAAGTTCGGCATCTGCGAGACAAAGCCATCATGGTTCTCTTCCAGGGCTCTTGCTATGACCGGTGTTGTCATTGCCAATGTATGGAGAGGAATCCCGTTCTTCACAATAAGCTATATGTCAGCACTCTCCGGAATCTCCGATGAGCTTTTCGAATCAGCAAAGATCGATGGTGCATCGGCTCCAAGGCAGATGTTCAGCATTACTATTCCTATGATCAGGGATACAATCGTCATAACGACTCTTCTCAGGGCTATCTGGACATTCAATGCAGTTGACCTCATCGTCAGCTTGACAGATGGCGGCCCGAACCGTGGAACCACAACGCTTGCTCTGTACATCATGAATACATTCAAGGTTGATGGTGATTTCGGATATGCATCCGCGCTTGCAGCAATCTCCACTGTGATAATGATGATCGTCGCGTTCATCTATATCCGCATTGGAAAGCTCGGAAAGGATAACATGGCATGAGCGCATCAACAGAACTTATTATTTCGGCAAGAAACAGGCGTAGGAAAGAGATCTTCTTCAGATGGATCACCCTTTATATTCCGGTCGCAATCTTCCTTATTTTCACGCTTTTCCCTTTCTACTGGATCATCAACACATCGATGAAGGGCAGTACGGAGGTTTTCACCCTTCCTATTACCTATTGGGCTAAGGATCCTACATTCAGCAACTTCCAGAGGCTTTTCACGGAGTTCGGTTTCGGCAGGAACTTCCTGAATTCAGCATTCGTTGCCATATTCACAACGCTTATTGTAACTTTTCTAAGCCTTCTTGGCGGCTATGCAATGAGCCGTTACAAGTTCAAGGGGAAGGGCGCATTCTATGTATTGATGCTTGTCACCCAGATGCTTCCGGCTGTTGTTCTCATGATTCCTCTTTTCACGATCATGAACAGCCTCCGTCTCATCAACAATCTCTGGAGCCTTGTCCTCATCTGTTCATGTACTAACCTTGCGTACTGCATGTTCATGATGATGGGATATTTCAATGCTGTTCCAGGATCGCTTGAGGAAGCCGCACAGGTTGATGGATGTACTCTTCTTGGAAGTGTTTTCCGCATCCTTATTCCTGCGATGAAACCAAGCATTGTCGCTACAGGAGCATATGCTTTCATCAATGCATGGAACGTCTACGTATATGCGGTTGCGTTCATCACAGATAGGGATATGTATACTCTTCCGCTCTCCCTGAATATCTTCCAGGGTGAATTCGGTACGCAGTATGGACTTCTCGCAGCAGGGTGTGTTGTCGCACTTCTTCCTGTTGTCGTGATCTTCGCATTCATCCAGAAGCATCTTTCTTCTGGTGCGACAGCAGGTGCTGTCAAAGGCTGATCGTTTATTCCCGGATTTATCCGGTATGGAGGTTTTATGAAAATCAGGAAAATCGTTGCTGTGATGCTTGTTATCGCACTTGCAGCTGGTTCTGTTTTCGCAGGCGGCTCTTCTGACAAGAAAGCTACCTCATCCAGCGGAAAGCAGATCATCAACTTCTGGTATCATTCCGGAGAGCCTGTTACGGATGAATACTTCGAGACTTACTTTGCAGAGCTGAATGCATCCCAGGATCAGTATGAGGTAAGGTACACAAGCTTTAATTTCGCTGACTTCCAGGATCAGTTCCAGATGGCTGTCATGACAGATACGATGCCTGATATCGTATCACTTGGCTTCTCGAATGTTGCGACATTCACAGCACAGAACTCTCTTCTCCCTCTCAATGATCACACTGATGAGATCGCTGAGTTCGACAAGATTGACCCGCAGCTTCTTCAGGGTATGATCAAGATCGGAAACGGAGAGCTCTATGGAATCCCGTTTGCATATAATCAGGAAGTCGCATGGATGAATCTCAACAGATTCCGCGCTCTTGGCATCACAGAAGCTCCTGTAACACAGGCAGAGTTCCTTGAGATGTGCAAGCAGTATGCTGATCCAGTGAATTCCAGATACTTCTACTCGCTCCGTGGCGTACGCCCATATGACAGCCTTGTTGCTTGGCTCTGGACATGGACAGATGGTCTTGGATACAACGGCAGCTGGTTCGATGAGAACGGAGAGTGCATACTTGACCGCCCTGAGTTCGTAGAAGCTCTCAATGCATATGCTGATATCTACAAGAACAAAGAGGTTTCCGGCGATTCCGTAAACAACAACTTCGACCAGATCATCGCAGAGTTCGGTTCTGGCGTTTCCGCATACATCATCCACAACTCATCTTCTGAGGCTACACACAAGCGCAACCTCGGTGAGGGAAACTATCAGGCTGCTCGTGTTCTTGCAAATGATCAGGGACATTACTTCGCTTCCGGTCTCCAGCCGAATGTATACTGTGTGACCAACCAGGGAGAGGATCATGACTATACAGGAGCTTTCTGGCTTCTCTCGATCCTCAGCTCTGCTGATTGCACTGGTGGTCTCTGTGAGACAGCGGCACGTGTTCCGTGCAACACAGATGTATACTCACAGGAGTGGTGCCAGAATGACACGGAGATCAAGCTCTATCAGAGCTATCTCTCTGATCCTAACTACTTCCAGATTGATAACCCGTACTGGCTCCCTGAGTTCTCAGGATTCATCACGAATGACATGACTGCAGACTTCCAGGCTGTTCTTATGGGCGATATGACAGCAGAGGACTGCCTCCAGGGCTGGGCCGATGCTATCGATAGCTATCAGGCATTGTACGAGGAAACACTCTGATTTCTTACTAGGCAGTGCGGGGTTTCCCGCACTGTTCCTTTATCTTCTTTTTTATTCACATCATGACTAACAGAATTCTTTTTCAGGATAATTTCCTTTCATTCAAGATCGGTCCTCTCCCGTTCGACAGAGAGCATTCTGCCATGGGCGAGTATCATTATGTTAAACAGCCTGGTTATTCAGGTCAGTGGTATGATCCAATAACAAACTGCAACTACCGTGGTCCGAACTGGATTGTAACGGCAGAGGATGGAAAGCATTACATGGAGCAGATGAGGGTGCGCAACCCTCTTACGAGAAATGTGCTTCCGGTCCTTGTAGCAGGAGAGAAGGATTGGCGAGACTATACTGTTTCAGTAAGCATCAGGCCATTATATACAAAAGAAGAGGCCGGAATTCTTTTCCGCTATCAGACATCGCTGATGTTCTATGGATTCTTCCTTTCAGACGGGAAAGCCATGATCATGCGTTTCAATAAGAAGAATCATGAGGTTCTTGAATCAGTTCCATTTGAATTCGACTCAGACCATTTCTATAGATTATCCGTGAAGGCTGAGGGAAATCATTTCACATGTTCCATCGATGGAAAGGCCGTGATCTCCTTCTTCGATGATATGTACAGCACAGGATGCATCGCGCTTGCAGGCTACATGCCATGCCAGTATTCAGATGTGCTTGTAGAGACTTCCGATGATGAGGCGGAGAGACTTGCCAGAGAGAGAACAGAGAAGACAGCAAGACTCATGGAGAAAAGAAAGCAGCATGCGCAGCCAAAGCTCTGGAAAGTCTTCGATCTCGGTTCTTTCGGTGCATCGAGGCAGATCCGGTTCGGTCATCTGACTGGTACCGATGAGATGTTCTTTGTAATGGCTCAGCATCAGAAGAGAGTCTTCAAGGAACGCTACTGCAATATCAGCTGTCTTACAGCCGTAAGCATTGATACTGGCAGGATTCTCTGGCAGATAGGAGAACCATCGGAGCTGAGCGTCAATCAGGATACGACCTGCGATCTCCCGTTCCAGGTCTATGATATAGATAATGACGGTAAGGATGAGGTCATCCTGGCAAAGGACTTCAAGGTGATGATCCTCCGCGGCGAGGATGGGTCTGTCGTTAAATCGATGCCGACGCCATTCAATGAGGAGAATGCGGAGGAGATCCTCGGCATAGAATTCAAGAAGCATGCTTTTGACCGCCTGAATGTGGATGCTATCCGCATCGTGAATGTCTCCGGCAAAGAGAGACCTAGCGATATTCTGATCAAAGACCGCTATGCACGCATCTGGATCTATGATTCGGATTTCAATCTTCTATGGAAATTCAACCATAACAATACTGGGCACTTCCCTTATGCCTATGATTTCAATGGCGATGGCAAGGATGAGGTTTTCTCCTGCTATAATATGATTGGAAGCGATGGAAAGCTCATCTGGGAACTTCCTATTCCTGATGATCATACAGATGAGATTGTAATCGGCAGGTTCGATCCTGATATCGATGATGATCTTATTGCCATTGTATCCGGATGGGAAGGTTTCATGATTGTGGACAAAAAGGGCAATATCCTTCATAGGGATATAAACGGACATGGACAGCGCATCAGCGTTGCCGATTACCGCAGTGATATCCCAGGGCTTGAGATCTGCACTACGACATACTGGGAGAACCAGGGGATAATCTATCTCTATGACTGCAAGGGCAATGAGCTCTGGCACATGGAGCCATCATCGAATGGAAACATCATTGCTCCTGTCAACTGGGAGGGAGACGGGCATGAGCTTATTCTCCTGAACGGCAATCTCAAGTATGGCGGCATGATTGATGGAGAGGGAGATCAGGTTGTCATGTTCCCAGATGATGGACATCCTGATATGTGTGCTGAGGTCATTAATCTTACAGGAGACCATCGTGATGAGATCGTTCTGTGGGATGCCCATAAGATGTATATCTATACCCAGGACAGGGAATGCGCTGTAAAGGACAGGGAGTATGTCCCTGAGAAATATCCGATCTACAACTTCTCCAATTACCGTGGGGAGTATTCTTTCGCCAGATGGCAGGAAAAAAAGGAGTGAGCAATGGTTTTCGATCTCTATTTCAAGCAGTACACAAAATGGTTCGCTGAGTATGACAGGAACACATGGAACTATGAGGACGCCTGCGTTATCATAGGTCTCCGCGAGATGTATTCCGCAACGGGGGATAAATACTGGTGGGATGCTGTGAAGGCATTCTATGGAAGGTATATCAACGAGGATGGCACCATCAGGCTTTACGACCAGAGCGAGTACAACCTTGACAGGATCCCGGGCGGACGTGCGCTTTTCGATCTATTGAAGGAGACCGGCGAAGAGAAATACAGAAAGGCTATCGAAGAGCTTGCAGGCCAGATGAAGAATCAGCCGAGAGCCAAGTGCGGCAGCTTCTGGCATAAGAATATCTATCCGAACCAGATCTGGCTTGATGGTCTTTACATGGGGCTTCCTTTCTATATGCTCTATGCAAATCTCACAGGCGATGCATCAATCTATGATGATGTCGTGAAGCAGTTCAGGAATGCCCGCGCGCATATCTTCGACGAGGAAAAGAAGATCTATTATCATGCCTGGGATGAGAGCCGTTCGATTTTCTGGTGCGATAAGGAAACAGGACTGTCTGCAAACTTCTGGTCCAGAGCTCTTGGATGGTATCTCATGGCTCTTGCTGATGTGTATGAGTATATGCCGGAGAGCAGGACAGAGGACAGAAAGACCATCGCCTCTATCTGGAAAGAGGCTATGGATGGAATGCTTCTTTACCAGGATAAGGAAAGCGGTATGTTCTATCAGCTCACAGCGCTTGGAAAGACCGTTGATGGAAACTATCTTGAGACGAGTTCCACGATGATGGTGGCTTACAGCCTCTTCAAAGGCGCGCTCCTTGGAGTATTCAAGGATGAGCACTATCTTAAGGCTGCGGTTTCTGCTCTGATGGGAACTGCGATCAGGAAGTTCACCTTTGAGAATGGAAAGCTGTCGCTCGGCGGAATGTGCAAGGGCGCAGGTCTTGGACCTGATGGCAACTTCAAGAGAGATGGAAGCGTTGCATATTATCTTGCAGAGGAAGTGGTCGCAGATGAGCAGAAGGGCACAGGAGTATCCATGCTTGCATATGCGGAATATATCAAAGCCGCGAAAGCCGGACTCATTCCTGAGTCGTTCCCGGTTGTGGAGCTCTTCAAGAGAGATTACGATCCGATCCTTCCTACCGATCCAGGGTTCAAGGCAACAATGAACTGAGATATGGCCGCTCCGGCGGCCTGTTTTATAAAGAATAAGGAGAAGCAGATGAAAGCTGTATATATTACTGAACCAGGGAAAGTCGAGATCCGGGATATCCCGGCGCCTGTAAGAAAGAAGGGAGAAGCACTGCTCCGTGTCCTCCGTGTCGGTATCTGCGGAAGCGATCTCGGGTCGTACCGTGGTACCTTCGCATATTTTGATTATCCCCGCATCCCTGGCCATGAGTTCAGCGCTGAGATTGTGGAGATTGATGATAATGACTATGGCTTCAAGCCTGGGATGATTGTCACTGCAAATCCCTACTTCAATTGCGGCGTGTGCTATAGCTGCAAGCGCGGGCATGTCAATGCATGCATGGAGAATCATACAATGGGCTGCCAGATGGATGGTGCTCTCTGTGAGTATATTACAATGCCTGTTGAACGCCTGATCGACGGCAAGGGGCTTACTCCGGATCAGCTGGCTGTCATTGAACCAATGTGCATTGGCTACCATGGAATGGTCAGGGCTGGCATAAAGCCGGGCGACAAGGTGCTTATCTTCGGAGGCGGTACAATCGGAGTCATGGCGGGCATTTCCGCAAAATCAATGGGAGCTGAGGTCTATATTTCCGATATAATCCCGGAAAAGCTTGAGCGCGATGTCGAGATATTCGGGTTCGATGGATCGATCTGCAATACTTCTCCTGAAGCTCTGATGGAGGGGGTGGAGCGTATCACAGGCTCTACAATGGTCTATGGCAAGAAGGAAATCAATGGTTTTGATGTCACAGCAGAGGCTGTCGGTCTTCCGCAGACATTCCAGAACGCAATAGATTCAGTTGCTTTCGGAGGCCGTGTTGCGCTTATCGGTGTGAGCAAGAAGAACCTCGACTTCAATTTCACTCTTATACAGAAGAAGGAAATCGACATATATGGCAGCAGGAATGCGATGACAAGGGATTTCAAGGACCTTATTGATAGAGTTGTCTCCGGCAGAATTGATGTTTCCAATATCGTATCTGCCAAGTACAGCTTTGAGGATTCAGCAAAGGCCTTTGAGGCGTTCTCCACCAATCATGAATTGCTTAAAGTCCTGATTTCTCTGTAAATTTTCAAATTGTATTTGACAAAATGAAGTGATGATTTAGAATATCATAATAGAAATTGAAAATTGAGGTTGTTATGGATAAAAGCTTTTTCTCAGGGATTGTCCCCCCGATTGCTGTTCCGATTGATGAGAATGAGCACCTTGATGAGGCAAGGCTCAGGAAGCATGTGGATTTCGTAATCGATGGAGGAGTGAGCGGAATACTTGCTTTCGGATCGAATGGCGAGTTCTACATGCAGGAAGAGGATGAGCAGGAAGAAATACTCTCTGTCATCATGGATCAGGTAAAAGGCCGTGTCCCGGTTTACATGGGTGTTGGCGAGATCCGGACAAAGAAGTGTGTCAGGCTTGCCCAGATGGGACTCAAGCATGGTGTGAAGGCGGTGTCTGTCCTTCAGCCAATGTTCCTCAAGCCATCGGCTGATGAGCTTTATACGCACTTTGCGACAATTGCAGACAGCCTTGATGGAACTCCGATGATTCTCTACAACAATCCTGGAAGGACCGGTTATGGCATTCCGCAGGATGTCGTTGAGCGTCTTGCCCATGAGAAGGAGAATGTCATCGGCATGAAGGATAGCTCAGGTGATGTGACACAGACAGAAGAGTTCGTCAGAAGGAACCGCGATGTAGGTTTCCGTGTTATGTGCGGAAAAGATACGCTGATCTTCGCTGGCCTTTCCGTAGGAGCGGTAGGAGCTGTCTGCTGTACGGCCAACTTCCTTCCGGAGCTTGTCTGCTCAATCTATGACAAGTTCATGGCTGGTGACCTTAAAGGCTCTCTTGAGGCGCAGTTCGTGCTCAATCCGATCAGGCTCCAGATGGATAAGTCATCATTCCCTGTTGCGACAAAGGATCTTGCGAATATCCTTGGACACGAAGTCGGAAAGCCATATCTGCCATCGAAGCCATCGACAGAGGCTCAGAAGGAAGGCCTGAGGGAAGTTCTCAGGAAATATGGATATCTTAAGTAATCAACCAGGAGGAAACACGATATGAAAGTTGGATTCATTGGACTTGGAATAATGGGCCGCCCGATGGCAAAGAATCTCATCAAGGCTGGTCATGAGCTTGTTGTATGCGATCTCAACAAGGAAGCTGTAGCCGATCTTGTATCATGCGGTGCCAAGGAAGCTGCGAATGGAGCTGCAATCGCTGCAGAGTGCGATCAGGCAATAACAATGGTTCCTAACAGCCCGCATGTAAGGACTGCTGTTCTTGGAAAGGGCGGTATCATCGAGACGGCGAAGCCGGGCTTCACCCTTATCGATATGTCTTCAATCGATCCGGTTGAGAGCCAGAAGATCGGTGCAGAACTCAAAGCAAAGGGTGTCGATATGCTTGACGCTCCTGTCTCCGGTGGAGAGCCGAAGGCAATCGACGGAACACTCTCCGTCATGGTCGGAGGCGAGAAGGCCACATTCGACAAGTACCTGCCTCTTCTTAAGGCAATGGCCGGTTCTGTCACATATGTTGGAGCTCTCGGGGCCGGAAACATTGCAAAGCTCGCAAATCAGATCGTAGTTGCCTGCAATATCGCAGCAGTGGCAGAAGCTCTTACATTCAGCAAGAAGGTCGGAGCCGATCCTGAGCTTGTATATCAGGCTATCAGAGGTGGTCTTGCAGGCTCTACTGTAATGGATGCAAAGGCTCCTATGATGATTGATGGCAACTATAAGCCAGGATTCAGGATTGAACTCCATATCAAGGACCTGACAAATGCTCTTAATGCAGCACATGCTGTCAACGTCCCTGTTCCTCTTACAGGAGAGGTGATGGAGATGATGCAGTCTCTCAAGGCATATGGTTTTGAGAAGGAAGATCACAGTGCCCTCGCAAGGTACTATGAGAAGATAAGCGAAGTTTCAATCAAGAAATAAGATCAAGGGGGAAAGGGAATGAGACTCATCCAGATATCTTCTGACGATAATGTCGCGATTGCTGTGACAGCTATAGAGAAAGGCAGTGTTATAGACGGTTTCGGTTTCTCCGTCCTTTCCGATGTTCCCCAGGGGCATAAGGTTGCCCTTGAGGATATGAAGAAGGGAGACAGGGTCATTCGCTATGGTGTTGAGCTCGGCACTGTCAACAGAGATGTCAGAAAAGGTGAGTGGATCAATGAGAAGATGATCGATCTTCCTCTTTCCCCGGAGCTTTCATCCCTTCGTCCCGGCAACAAAGGCGTGGTCTATCCGAATCCTCCGGAAAGGAAGACATTCCTTGGATATGATAATGGAGAAGGCCGCTATGCCGGTACGAGGAACATGCTTGGCATCGC
This sequence comes from uncultured Spirochaetaceae bacterium, assembly GCA_944389065.1. Classification (GTDB taxonomy): domain Bacteria; phylum Spirochaetota; class Spirochaetia; order Sphaerochaetales; family Sphaerochaetaceae; genus Ornithospirochaeta. Next base: position 7,182 of record CALXKZ010000053.1, on the reverse strand, counting down.
CACGACAGTGCAGTGCACTGCGGGCGTGCTGAGGATTGCTGCTGAGAAGATCCGTAAGGAGATTCTTCCTAAGTATCCCAATGTCGATGGTGTCTCTGCGCTTATCCATCCATATGGATGCGGTGTCGCAATCAATGCTGCAGATGCCTATATCCCTATCCGCAATGTATCGAATCTCATTCATCATCCGAACTTCGGCGGGGAGCTGATGGTCGTGGGGCTGGGCTGCGAGAAGCTGACATTTGATCGTGTGCTTGCCCCAGAGGAGATCAATGACAATAATGTCCTCGTTCTCCAGAAATGCCATGGTTTTTCCGATATGGTAGCTTCTATCTGCCGTATGGCGGAGAAAAAGCTCGCAAAGCTCAACGAACGGAAACGTGCCGAGCTTCCGCTTGATAAGCTCATTGTTGGAACACAGTGCGGCGGATCTGACGCTTTCAGCGGAATAAGCGCCAATCCTTCTATCGGAAGGGCCTTTGATATGCTGGCTGCTAATGGTGCGACCGTGATGTTCTCCGAAGTGACAGAGGTGCGTGATGGAGTCCATTTCCTTGCTGACCGCTGTTCCTCCGAAGAGGTTGTCGAGAAGCTGAAGAAGGAAATCGGATGGTACGATGAATACCTTGCGAAGGGGGGAGCGGATAGAAGCGCGAACCCGACTCCAGGCAACAAGGCCGGTGGTCTGAGCAACATCGTTGAGAAGGCTATGGGATCAATTGCAAAGAGCGGACACGCTCCTATAGCTGAGGTCATAGGACCAGGGGAACTCCCGTCAAAGCATGGGCTTATTTTTGCGGCTACCCCTGCCAGCGATATCGTATGCGGGCCGACACAGCTTGCTTCCGGTATCACGCTTCAGGTATTCAGCACAGGACGTGGTACTCCGTATTCGCTTGCTGAGATCCCTGTAATGAAGATATCGACACACTCCGAACTGTTTGAGATGTGGCCGGATCTCTTTGATGTAGATGCGGGCGGCATTGTCACAGGAACCAAGACTATAGATGATGTAGGCCGCGATCTGTACAACATGATCCTTGATGTAGCAAGCGGTAAGAAGAGCAAGGCTGAGGCTCTGGGATTGTATAACGATCTCATTATAGATAATCCTGCGCCTATTACCTGATCGGCAAAGCGGGGATGTATGGCTGATAATGGAGATAAATACACCATCAACGCAGTGGCCAGGAGCTTCAGGGTGCTGGATTATATTGGAACGCTTCCCGGGGCTGTATCCATTCAGGATGTAGCTTCGGAGCTTGAGTGCAGCAGCAATATGGCATTCAGGCTTCTCAGGAGCCTTGAGGAAACGGGATATGTATCCAAGGATCCTCGAACGGGGCTTTACTCTTTGTCTCTGAAAGTCCTGAAGCTTTCGCGCAAGGCGCTTCAGGCTCTTGAGATCAGAAAATATGCAATGCCATGTCTTGAGATCCTCTGGAGTCTGTTTCCGAAGGCCAATGTCAATCTTGCTCTCCGTGATGGTGATGATATCCTGATGATTGACCGTATCGATGCGAATCAGGTTCCACGCACATATTTTACTCCAGGAAAGATCGTTCCTTTCCACTGTTCCGGTGTAGGCAAGGTGCTTTTATCGGAGCTTTCGGATGAGGAGATTCTTGCTATGATTGACAGAACTGGCGGACTTAAATCCTTTACCCCTGATACAATCACCGATCCGGAAGCCTTTCTCAAGGAGATTGCGAAGGTCAGGGCAGAGGGTGTTGCCAGGGATCGGAACGAATACATTCCGAATGACAACTGCTCTGCTGTCCCTATTTTCGGTGCCGATGGAGCTATAGCCGGAGCCATCTCAACAAGCGCACTTGAATCCAGCATGAGTGCTGATGAGATTGAGGGGACTATACCGGAGCTCAAGAAAACAGCAAGCCGCATAAGCGGAATGCTTGGCTATACTGCTCTATAATTCATGCAGGAAGCGGGTGGATGCTTTTCTTATCCACCCGATGTGTGACAATGCAGAATCATTCTGCTCTGTATCTGAAATAGCTGTATTCTGCGCTGTTTCTGCTTTCCTTCCCGTTTGAGCTGCCATACATACCGAAAAGAACACCCGTGAATCCCCCTTGCATGATTGATAGCTTTGAGCCATCAAGAACAGGGCCGAATGCCTTGAATCCATTCTCATCAGGATTCCTGTACCATGCCCTGTACTCCAAGCCGCTTGCTGTGAAGCGCAGTACAAGATGGCTGGAGCATTCAGCTTCCTCGATTTTCTCTCCTGCATATGAGAGTCTCAGCATAGTCTTCCCGCTCTCTGCTGTGATTGCCAGGGTGTAGTTCCTTTCCTGATTTAGTATTACAGCCAAGCCTGCTTCTTCATTCTCCTCTGGAGAGAATTCAATCTCTGCTTCAGCTTCAAATACCTTCTCTGTCTGCCTGACGCCTGCAAAAGCAGCCGGATGCGGTTCTGTAAGCATGAACTGGTTTATCTGAAGTGAAAGCTTTCCGTCTTTTATCGAATATGAAGGCTCGCGAAGGGTCTCGAAGGCCGGAGGAAGCTGATCAGGGAAAGACTTTTCTGTTCCCTCAGCTTTGCTCAGCTTTATGGGCTCATCAATCGGGGATTCATATGCTGCTTCGACCTTTCCGGTTTCCGGAGCGAATACAGGCCAGTCGTCTTCCCATATCACAGGGACGATGAAAGTCTCTCTTCCGATATTCCTCAGCATCGGATCCTCGTATGGCCTTACGCCAAGGACAGAGCTCCACCATGAACCATCTGGAAGCTGTATCAGGTCAGCATGTCCGATGCTGTTGAATTCGCTCTCTCTTCTCATCATGCGATGCGTAAGCACAGGGTTCCTGGGGTTTGGTTCATATGGACCGTATATATCGGTGCTTCTGAATACGCTTACCGCGTGGTTGTGTGATGTGCCCCCCTCTGCGATCACAAGATAGAAGAATCCATCCTTGAAGAAGAGGTGAGGACCTTCTGGGCAGGCCGCTCCACGGACAGCCCCGTCTTTAAGAAGTATCTTCCTCTCTCCTATAAGCTTTCCTTCATCCAGATCGATTCTTCTTATCCATATCCACCTGCTTCTGTCCGCAGGATTCTCTGGATGCGGACGCATATTGCCGAGGCAATAGGCTTCTCCATTATGGAAGAAGAGGGCAGGGTCGATGCCTTCCGCTTCTTTTATATACTGCTTCTTCCATGGTCCTGCGGGATCTTTGGCACTCATCAGGATGCATTCATTCTCATGATAGCAGTCGTTCTTCACGAGCGTTGTTATCATATAGAATGTATCATCCTCTTCCCTGTACCTGATAGTAGGTGCATATATTCCTTTTGCAGATCTCGAAGAAGACAGATCAATATCTCTAGGATCTGTGATGCAGAATCCTATCTGCTCCCATTCGGCAAGATTCGTTGAATGGTAGATTGGAACAGCAGGAAAGTATTCGAATGTCGAAGTGACGATATAGAAATCATTTCCTTTGCGGCATATTGATGGGTCGGGGTTGAATCCCCTGATAACTGGATTACTGATCAGCATGATATCTCCTTTTCTGATTATTGCGATTACAGCGTTTAAACGGAATATAATGCCAGGATATGGAAATATTCATCCTGGCAATTAGTTTAAACGGTAAGAATTTCAGAAAGCAATAGAAATTGCTTCATGATGAATTCCTATATAGAGATAAAGACTCATTGCTTTACTCCGCCTGCTGTCAACCCTGCAAAGAAGAAAACTATTATCAAAGGTATGCTTGCAAGAAGGCTTGCAGCCATCATGTCATTCCAGTTGATCATAGTATCGTCTATCATTAATCCTATACCAGCAGAGATTGTCTTCATATTGTCTTTTGTCGTAAGAGTCATTGCAAACTGGAATTCATTCCAGCTGTTAATAAAAGAATATATCCCTGTTGAGGCTAATCCAGGCAATGACAATGGAAGGACGATCTTTCTGAAAATCCCCCACTGTTTTAATCCATCGATTGAAGCAGCTTCGTCTAGTTCTTTGGGTATTGTTTCGAAATAACTATACATCAGCCATATACACAAAGGGGTCTGAAAAGAAATGTATACTATTATTATTCCCAGATATGTATTTATGAGATGATACAATTTCAGGATTCTGAAATAAGGGATCAGCATTATTACAGAAGGAAACATCTGTGTTACAAGAACAAATGCGAGAAAAGCTCCTCTTCCTTTGAATTTAAAACGGGAAACGCCGTATCCTGCCATTGTAGAGACCAGCAATGTCAGCAAAGTAGAGGATATGACTATAATACTGCTATTCTTAAAAAACGTACCTACTGAATAATTGCCCAGAACGTTTTTATAAGCATCGAAGGAAATCTCTGTAGGCCAAAGAGTAGGTGGATTCTTGAAAGTTTCCGGAGTAGGCTTCAAGGAGGTTGCAATCATCCAATACACAGGAACAAGAACTGCAATACAACCTAAGATGATGATTATCATTGATAAGACAGGTATTCTATTTCTTTTTAACATCAGTTCTCTCCTTATTTCCTTAATTTCTGCTGTGTATATTTCTGGGCAAGAGTCATAACAATTATTATCAGGAATACAATTACTGCTCTTGTAGATGATTCTCCGAACCGCATATACCCAAAGCCTGTATTATAAATATCAATGCTGACAACATTTGTGGTATCAACGGGGCCGCCTTTGGTCAGATTCCAGATTATAGTAAAATGCTTAAAGCACCACATGACTTCTAGCATGATTGTTGTTGTAAGCACTGGCATTATGCCTGGTAGAGTTACATGGAAAAACTGCTGGAAGGAATTACACCCGTCAAGTTCTGCGGCTTCGTACAGATCTTTATCGATTGTCTGCAATGCTGCAAGAAGCATTACCATCATGAAAGGAAATCCTTTCCATATGGATACGACAATTACAGCAGCCATGACGGTATCTGTGTTGCTTAGCCATTCTATGTTCGATTCGATTATGTGCAAAGATTTCAGAATGTAATTGAGCAAGCCATAATTAGCGTTGTAAAGCCATTTCCAAAGTATTCCGATTACGACATCAGGGAAGAACCACGGAAGAACAAGAATTGATCGGAATAGCTTCTTGCATGGCATGTTTTCTTTTACAAGGATTGTTGAGAAGAGGAGCGCCAGAATAGTTCTTCCTGCAACAGTGAAGAATGTAAAAATCAGCGTTTTCCATATTGATTTGTAAAAGGATATATCGTGGACTAGCCTTTTTTAATATTTCAGTCCGACAAATTCGAATTTTGAAACAAGATTAGTATCAAAGAAACTGATGAAAATACCATATAGCATTGGATAGACTACTAATGCCAGCATGACAACCAATGCTGGAGTGGAAAACAGCACCCCAATCCAATTCTGTTGTAGTTTTTTCTCCCGTTTATATGGCATGATTCCTCCTTTATTCAACTCTGTATCAAATGTATTCTGATGCAGAATTGATATATCTGCCTAGGAAGAATACCTAGGCAGATATGCAAAACAACCACTATTTGTTGTTGTCAATAATTCTCTGAATAGCTTCTCCGCAAGCTTTGACTTCAGCTTCGATATCAGCATTAGGATCCATTAAAAGCTTTTGATATGTCTTGCCAAGCTCATTCTTTATTTCACCGTAGAAAGGTGCATCTGGAATGAATTCTGAGTTCTGCAGTCCCGCAACAAAGCCTTTGAATAGATCAGTCTGAAGATATTCAGAACTTTCAAGCGCATCTGTGCCGCAAGGAATTCTGCCCGTTGTCTCAACCCACTCTATAGCTCTCTCTTTTTCTGAGATGAACTTAATGAGAATGTCATTGCTTCTTCCTTGTGCTCAGAAGCAGGATTTATTGACCAGCCAATATAACCGGCTGGGGTATAGGTTGTAACTCCAACTGGCATGCCAACTGAAGCAATCTTGCCATCTTCTTTCAGATCAGGATTTGCATTGAAGATTTTCCCTATTGAATTAGATCCTGCCAGGAGCATTCCAATCTGTTCCATAGCAAAAAGATTCACATTCTCATTGAAAGAGTTTTCAAGTGAGCCTGGAGGAACGACATCATATACGTTCTTCAGATCTGCAAAATACTTGAATGCTGCGATAGATGCTTCATTGCCTACATCGGTCTTCCATTCACCATCTTCCCAGTACAGATCTCTTGCCCCCATGGATCTCATGATCATTATGAATCTAGCTCTTCCGGAATCATCGTTGGTGCCAATCAGTCCAAATCCGTAACGATCAATCACGCCATCACCATCGGTGTCTTTTGTGAGTGCTATAGCTGCTTCAAGCATGTCATCGAGAGTTTTAGGTTCATCGAGTCCAGCCTCAGCCAGCCAATCAGCTATGTATATGAGAGCGTTAGGAGATGAGTACCAAGGATAGCAATATAAAGCGCCATCTGTTTCACAACCGGCTTTGACTGATGCATCAATATTGTTATATTCCTCATCGGTCAGGTATGGCCTCAGGTCTTCACAGATTCCCATGTCAACTAACTTAGCATACCAGGTTTCTGAATTGCAGAAGACATCAGGCAGAGAGTCTGCAGCCGCAAGAGTTGTGACCTTCTGCAATCCCTGGTTGTTGGGGACTCCTTCGACTTCAAGTTTGATGTTCGGATACATTGCTTCAAATTCAGCAAAGTATTTTTCTGCAAGAGGCCCCTCCGGAGTCTATGTCGTTGCACTCATCAGCACTGTTAATGTAACGACATCGTCTTGCTTTTCTGCTGTAGATTCCTGTGAGCCCCCTGCAAAGAGTGAAGCACACAGAGAAATGATAAGAATGGAAAGAAATAATGATTTCTTCATAAGAACCTCCTTTTATTTCTCTTTTATATTTTCTAAATAAGACAATATGAAGTGACCTCCTTGGTTTTGCAGGAAACGTGAATTCGGCTGCATACTGAGGAAAGAAAGAATTCAACAGCATGTGCAGCCTTAGCACATGCAAGATGGAGGTCACTATGGAAACTATAATCCCAGTAGGCGCGGATGTACATAAAGACACGAACAGCGTATGCATGTTCGACTGGAATGAGGGATCATTCTTCGCAGAGGCAGTCATAGAGCCTGGTGTGGGGAACATGATCAAGAACATCGAGAAATCAAGGAAGGAATATGGGCTTGGCAAGGATTGCCGCTTCCTCATCGGCTATGAGGCAGGCCCTACAGGCTATGGCCTTTGCA
>CALXKZ010000052.1 GCA_944389065.1 uncultured Spirochaetaceae bacterium | reverse complement strand
ATGAGCTTACGTACACTATATGCGATCCATCACAGAACGGCTCTCCTGTCTCCGCCACTGTCCTGTCAATCCTGTTAAGGGCATAGCCCCTGCCTATGGCATCTCCCCTTGTTATGAAGATCACATAGGATTCAGGAAGCTTCTCATAGCCATCGCTCTTCCCGAGAGCCCTGCTGTCGATCATTGCGCTATAGTATCTTGCACGCTTCCTTTCAGCTCCTCTCTCATCCTTCTGTATTTCTATGTTGTACAGATTGCCCATAGCATCTACTGCATGCACATCGAGCTTCACTGAATGCTCCAGGATATTATGCACCCATCTCTGGGTCTCTGTCTTTGTTACAGAGAGATCTTCGCGGCCGAGTATTATGCGGAGCATCAGGGATGCGCACTCATTGCTTCCGTCAAGGCAGCAGTAGAAGAAGATATCATCCTCCAGAGTCATATCCCTCAGTATCTCAAGCTTCTCCTTCATGCTCAGAAGTTCCATGTACCCTCCTTCAGGAGCAGCTTGCATCTGCCCCTTTATTATATACGGGCTAAGTAGGCCTCTTGGACATCTTTCATAGAAAAATCGCAGATTGTTGCTATCCGATTGATGTGCTGTTGTTTTCATTCTTCTTAAGGTAAAAATCTGCCTATGTCCAAAAAAAGCTATGAAAAAGCGAAAAATCTTCGGTTACAGCAATAAATAAACCATGTGAAACTCTAATCAGAGGTAAAAACTAAGATACAGGATTTCCTGTATAGGAGGTTTCAATGAGAAAGCTTTTCACAGTACTGCTGGTTATGGCAGTAGTCTGCGGCACACTTTTCGCAAGTGGTTCGCAGGAAGCAGCAGGTGCAGTAGTCGGCAACGCAGCAAAGCCGGTAATCTTCTTCAATAGACAGCCATCCGATCCAACAACTGGCGAAATCCAGATGGATGTCATGGAATGGAATGATAAGACATACTATGTTGGTTTCGATGCAGCAGGTGGTGGCGCAGTACAGGGCCAGCTTATTGTTGATTATCTTGCAACTGCTGATCCTGCAGTCGTAGATCGCAATGGTGATGGAGTCATCGGTTATGTGCTCTGCATCGGAGACGTAGGACACAATGATTCCAAGGCAAGAACACAGGGAATCAGAGAGGCTCTTGGAACATGGAATGGATCAACGGATCCTGGCCAGGCAGTGGAAGGATCTGCTAACGTTGGTGGAACACAGATGAAGGTTGTAGAGCTTGCTTCTATGGCTATGACAGGTCTTGATGGATCGACATGGAATGCAAACGCCGCAACAGATGCTATGCTCAACTGGGCAACATCCCTTGGAAACCAGATTGATATGGTTATCTCCAATAACGATGGTATGGCAATGGGTTGTCTCCAGGCTTCCAACTATCCAGAGGGCGTTCCAATCTTCGGTTATGATGCTAATGCTGATGCTATCGAGGCAATCGGGGCTGGCAGACTTACAGGAACTGTTTCCCAGAATGTTGATGCACAGGCTACAGCAACTCTTCAGGTTATCAGAAACCTTCTTGATGGACTTACAGGCGCTGATGTTGTTGCAAAGGGCATCACAGAGCCAGATCAGTATGGCAACAAGATTTCTGCAGATATGGAGTACCTGCCAGAGACAAAGGCTCTTCTTGCAGCAAATACTGGTGTAAATGCTTCTAACTGGACAGAGTACCAGGCTGGCGCAAGAGATGCTGGCATCAAGCAGACCAATGCTGAGACAAAGAGAGTCATCCTCACAATCTACAACAGTGCGGATAACTTCCTCTCATCTTCTTATGTTCCAGCTCTTCAGTATTATGCACCGCTTCTTAACCTTGACCTTACAATTGTACAGGGAGACGGACAGAATGAGGCATCATGTCTTGACAGATTCACGAATCTCAATAGCTTCGATGCTTATGCCATCAACATGGTTAAGACAAACTCTGGATGGGATTATCTGGACAAGCTTCAGTATTGATCTCGGTTTCAAAAGAATGATGGCGGAGGTGGATTCTTCCGCCATCATCGGTTTCCGGTCTCCGCTTCTGGGGGTACGGAGTTTTTCTGTTCCGGAGGGTCTTAATGAGCGGAAGAACAGTTTTGGAAATAAAAGATCTATCGAAATCCTTTGGAAAGAATAAGGTTCTCGATGGAATCAATCTCAAGGTGGAAGAAGGAACGGTATGCGGTCTCATGGGGGAGAACGGTGCTGGCAAGTCCACCATGATGAAGTGTCTCTTTGGCATTTATGCCAAGGATGAGGGACAGATTTCACTTTATGGCAAGCCTGTTGATTTCAAAGGGCCTAAAGAAGCGCTTGAAAGCGGTGTCGCAATGGTTCATCAGGAGCTTCAGCAGTGTCTGGATCGTACTGTAATGGACAATCTCTTTCTTGGACGTTATCCAAAGAAGGGAGGGTTTGTTGATGAGGCGAGAATGCTCAGGGAAAGCAATAATCTCTTTGCTCGCCTTAAAATGAATGTAAACCCCCAGACAGTGATGCGAACGATGTCCGTTTCGCAGCGGCAGATGGTAGAGATAGCAAAAGCTGTAAGTTATGATGCAAAGCTTATTGTTCTCGATGAACCAACAAGCTCTCTTACTGAAAGAGAGGTAAAAAAGCTTTTTTCCATTGTGGATGATCTGAGGAAACAGGGAGTTTCCTTTGTATATATATCGCATAAGATGGATGAGGTCTTCGAGATCTGCGATGATGTTGCTGTCCTTCGTGATGGAAAGATGATATTCAAGAAATCAACGAAGGAGACGAACATGAATGAGCTTATCACAGCAATGGTAGGCCGTTCTCTCGATAAGCGGTTTCCAGATGTGGACAATACTCCAGCTGGGGATTATCTTGAAGTCCGTAATCTGACAACAAAATTCAATCCTGTCCTTGAGGATATCTCCTTTACAGTGCGGAAAGGTGAGATATTCGGAATCTACGGACTTGTCGGGGCGGGGCGAAGCGAACTTCTTGAGTCCCTTTTCGGAATCCGTACAATCGCATCCGGGCAGATTCTCGTTGGTGGCAGGAAGATGAGGTTCTCATCCTCAAAAGATGCCATGAATCACTCCTTTGCACTTGTTACAGAGGAAAGAAAGCTCAATGGTATGTTTGGGAAAGATACAATCAGATTCAATACTACCATTACGAATCTTGATGCGTATAAGACGTTCCATCTTCTCGATAATAAGAAGCTCTATGATGCTGCAAACAGAGAGATAAAGCAGATGAATACCAAGTGCGTATCCAGCGAAGAGCTGATCACAGCTCTTTCAGGAGGCAATCAGCAGAAGGTTATCATAGGCAAATGGATGGAACGCAGCCCGCAGATATTCCTCATGGATGAGCCTACAAGGGGTATAGATGTCGGAGCGAAGTATGAGATCTATCAGCTGATTATAAGAATGGCAAAGGAAGGCAAGACCATTGTTGTTGTGTCATCAGAGATGCCTGAGATTCTTGGAATAACAAATAGAATCGCAGTTATGTCCAACCATAGGCTTGCGGGAATCGTAAATACGCAGGAAACCGATCAGGAGGAACTCCTGAGGTTATCTGCTAAATATCTGTAAAGGGAGGGGATGTATGGCAGAGAACAAAACTCAGGAAATACTCACTATAGAGGAAGATAAGCGTATACAGCAATATACTGAGGACCTTAAAGCTCTTAGAGAGAACGGGGTAAGCAAAGTTGCTGACTGCAAGATCCAGATGGATGCAGTGAAGAAGAATAAGCTCCTAGATGATGCTGATAAAGCTAAAGAACTTGCCCGTCTTGGGGCAGAAATGGAGCAGGCAAAGGCTATAGCAGCAAAGAATAAGGACAAAGTCGATGCGCTTTCAAAGGAAGCTGTCGCATATGTCAATTCTGTTGCTAAAGGCATCGAGGCGGCTGTAGTTGCAAAACAGAATAAGCGCATGGCGGGAGCTAAGGCTTATTATGAGAAAGAAGTTGCCCAGATTAAGGCTGATGGTGCGAAGAGAAGAGAAGAAGTACAGAAAATCTATGCTTCTGCAGACCCCAAGGAACTCAAGAGCGAGCTTGCGATAGCGGATTATGAGCTCAAGAGCGCTCTTTTTGATGCAAAGAGCCGTTATACTCATGAAATAGATCAGGCAAAGGCTGCAAAGAATCAGGTTTTCGTTGATCATATCCAGAAGAACAGAGAGCTCAGGAATGGCAAGACGAAGTTCAGCGAAGATATGGTTATGAAGTGGAAGAACTATGTAACCAATTTCAAGGCATCGAAGTTCTTCCTTGCAAATGGATTGTATCTTGCGATTCTTGTATTCTTCATTGTCTGTATCATAATCGCACCGATGAGAGGCGCAGGGAATCTTCTTACACTGCCGAATATTTTCACGATTCTTGAGCAGTCTTCAACCAGGATGTTCTATGCTCTTGGTGTAGCAGGACTCATCCTTCTTGCCGGAACCGATCTTTCCGTAGGACGTATGGTCGCCCTTGGTTCTGTTACGACAGGTCTCATACTCCATCCCGGAATGAATATTGTCTCATTCATGGGCATGGGACCATGGGATTTCTCCGGTCTTCCGATGGGATTCCGCGTTGTAATGGCGCTGGTTCTTTCTGTTCTGTTCTGTACTTTCTTCGCTACATTCTCCGGTTTCTTCTCGGCAAAGCTGAAGATGCATCCATTTATTTCAACGCTTGGAACACAGCTGATAATCTACGGTCTTCTTTTCTTCGGAACATCAGGAACGCCTGTAGGTTCTATCGATAGAGGAATAAAGGATCTCATCGGTGGGCGATGGACTCTAGGTGTTCTCAATGGGGAGCTCATTACTTTCCCGAAACTGATTATTCCAGCTGTCATTGCGGCAGTCATTGCATGGATTATCTGGAATAAGACGACATTCGGAAAGAATATGTACGCTGTTGGAGGCAATGCTGAAGCAGCTGCCGTATCCGGGATTTCAGTATTCAAGGTTACTCTCCTTGTATTCATGATGGCTGGTATATTCTATGGATGCGGATCATTCCTTGAAGCTTTCAGGGCGAATGCAAGCGCAGGAACTGGACAGGGTTATGAGATGGATGCCATCGCAGCCTGTGTTGTCGGTGGCATATCATTCAATGGCGGTATAGGAAAGATAGGCGGTGCTGTAATAGGTGTTATCATCTTCACTTCGCTTACCTACTGTCTTACCTTCCTTGGAATCGATACGAACCTTCAGTTCGTATTCAAAGGTCTTATTATTCTTGCAGCTGTCTCTCTTGATAGCATCAAGTATCTTAAGAAGAAATGATGTGATATGGGGGAAGCCGGGGAAGCCCCGGCTTCTTCTGCTATTTCCACTATGCGTCGTCTGTTTCTGCTTGCTTTATCCATTATTTCAATCTCTGTAGCTTCCTTTGCCTCTGGAAGCAAGGAAGAGCCTTTCATCGGTGTCAGCATATTCCGCTCTGATGATGCCTTCACGGAAGAAGAGAGGCAATGGATTGAAAAGGAAAGCCAGGGGAAGATCCCTGTGCGGGTGAAGGCCGCAGAGAATAAGCAGAGCCTCCAGAATGATCATATTACTGAGTTTATTGAAGCTGGGGCGGATGCGATTATCGTGAATCCTGTTGACCGTACAGCTTCTGGTGCGATAATCGAGAAGTGCAGGCAGGCTGATGTTCCTCTTGTGTTCATAAACAGAGAACCCCTTGCTGATGATATGGCATTGTGGGATAAGGTCTACTATGTAGGCGCAAGAGCAGAGGCTGCAGGAAGATTTGAAGCCAGGATTTTCATCAATTACTGGTTTGATCATCCTGAAGCGGATAGGAATGGAGACGGGAAGCTCCAGTTTGTGATCATAAAAGGAGAGCCAGGACATCAGGATACAGAACTCAGAAGCGAATACCTGATGCGGACATTGGCTGAGGCCGGAATCGTAATTGACAGACTTGATGAGGATACTGCTCTCTGGGAAAGAGGAAGGGCAGAGGATCTTATGTCAGCATTTCTTGCCACTCATGGTGATTCCATCGAAGCAGTTTTTGCGAATAATGATCAGATGGCACTTGGTGCCATAGATGCACTTATCAATGCAGGATACTTCGAAGGCGGTAAGTATATGCCTGTAATAGGATGTGATGCTATTCCTGATGGACTGGAAGCCCTTCAGAATGGGACGCTTCTCGGAACGGTCCTGAATGATGCGGAGGGGCAGGGAAAAGCTGCCTACAGAATAGCCTATGAGCTGGCCTGCGGAAGGATCCCGGAAGAGGCGTCTATCGGATATCCGCTTACAGATGAAAGATATGTATGGATACCATATACGATGATGATTCAGGGAAATCTGATATAATCTCATTGTATTCATTTGCTGGAGGTGCATTATGGAAATTGCAGATGTCCGGAGCGATGCGTTCCGGAAGTATGGTGAAGTTCTTGAAGGAATTGATACAGCAGAGCTTCTTCAGGTCCTTGATACGGAAACTCCCTGTCCTGATGATGGAACAGTATATGTCCCATCTATGCCCGAACTCGAGAAGCTTCCTGTTTATAGCATAATAAGCGACCATGTATATGGTGGTATGCCTGTTGAAATCGGATATTGCAACGGAACGAATTATAAGCTGAACTGTCTTGAATGGCATCGTGGGAGCGAAGTGAATGTATCCTCTTCGGATTTTGTGCTGCTTCTGGCCAGGATCGATGACATAGTCGGGGGCCGGCTTGATTCATCCAATGTAAAGGCCTTCAAGGTTCCTGCCGGAGTTCCTGTCCTTGTCTATGAGACAACTCTCCATTATGCTCCATGCGGACATTTCCGTGTTGTGGTTGCCCTCCCGAGGGGAACGAATACGGATAAGCCTGCAATTGATGATCGCATTCCGGAAGATCAGTTCTTATGGGCCCGTAATAAATGGCTTATCGCACATCCTGATACAGCAGAGGCAAAGCAAGGCGCATATATAGGGATCTCTGGAGAGAATATCGACATAAGCGGATCATTTAAGCCCTGATCAGGTTTTTGCGACAATTGGTTTTATCGGGGGGAGGTGTGGTATCAGTATTGTGACGACCGTCCCCTCATCTGGTTCTGACCATATTGAAATGCCGTATTTCTTTCCATATGAAAGCTTGATTCTTTCATCTATATTCTTCAGTCCGATGCCATTCCCGGAAGATATGTTTTCTGAATCAGGATCCAGGATTGCCGCTGCGGTCTCGCTCTTCATTCCGATTCCATTATCCGATATGATGATTCTTATATCATCCATGTCTGCTTCGGCTTTTATCTCTATCCTTCCTTCTTCCTGAAGATATTTTATGCCGTGGTATATGGAATTCTCAACAATCGGCTGGATTATAAGCTTTATGGTCGGAGCATCTTCAAGTTCCTTGGGGAGTATTATCGAGTATGTGAATTTATCCTTATAGCGCATTGACTGGATATCCAGATAGCTCTGCACATGAGCCAGCTCTTCTGATAGCGTGATGATATCATGGCCTTTTGCTATTGATATCCTGAAAAGACGTGCAAGCGCGGAGACCATTTTCACAACGCCTTGATTGTCTCCTGTCTCAGCCATCCAGATGACACTGTCAAGTGTATTATAGAGAAAATGCGGATTGATCTTTGCCTGCAGAGCATCAAGCTCTCTCTGCCTTTTTATCTCCTCTGTTGCTTTTATCCTTTTCATCAGCACCTTGATTCTAGCAACCATTATCCTGAATGAAGAGGACAGCGATTCAACTTCCAGAGAATGGCTATGGGGTGGGGAGACTTCAAAATCCCCTGATTCCACTTTCTTCATCTCTATCTCAAGCCGCCTCAATGGGCTTGTTATATGTTTTGAGATAATTGTTGTTGTGACGATGGAGATTATGATCATTATGGCTGAGAGCAAGAGAAGAATGGACTGGAAGGATCCCAGATCATTCATGATCTCATCCATCATGGCAACACCAACGATTCTCCATCTTGTCTGGCTTACTGTCTGAATGACAGTCAGTCGTTCATGGCCATCGAATTCAGAGATATATGTACCATAGACATGGTCTGCGATGCTTTCAAGATCCTCATGGAATGTACCATTATCAATTCCGTTCTGTCTGGGATGGTAGATTATCTCTCCATCATTGGATATGAAATATATGTATCCGGAATCGGCAAGGTTGGCATCTTCTGCCAGCTCCCTGATGAAATTGAAATTAAGATCAATTGAGAGCACAGCAGAGCTTGTGGCTCTGTTCATATCTCCATAGCTGATAAGCTGGGAGAATGTGATGACAAGGCCATTCTGTCCCGAAGGAAGCTGCTGCTGACGTGGGCCAGTAAAGAAGAAATCTCCTTCTCCTTTTATTGCCCGCCTGAACCATAGTTCATCGGGAGATGCATCGCTGTATATCGGAGAGGTAGTAAGAAGCAGAGTGCCATCCATTCCATATGCATCTATGCGGACAATATCATTCCGTGATGAGACAATTGTCCTCAGTCTTTCTGTTATACCTTCTGCATTCAGCGCGGATGTATCCCTGGCAAGATTTCTTGCATAAGCGGCAATCCCTGTGATGTCGTTTATATATGTTTCCGCATTGTTGTTTATCTGGGTGATGATATCAGTTGTACTGCGTATCATTATATCTGTTACCGCATTGGTAAGGAATGCATTTACGGTTATGCTAACCGCAATGATAAGTATTATCAGCATAATAGCCATGAGAAGCGAGATTGTTGTCCTGATTGATATCGCTTTGATTCTCATTGCCTGTTTCCTGCTCTGTATTGCGAAGGGGATAGCCCGATATTCTTCTTGAAAGTGAATGAGAAGTAATTCGGCTCAGAAAATCCTATTGCCTCCGCGATCTCATATGTTTTCTTGTCCGTGTTCTTCAGAAGCTCCTTTGCTTTCTCCAGACGTATATTTGTCAGGTACTGTACAAATGATAGCCCTGTCTCCTTCTTGAATGTCGTTGAGAAATAGGCAGGGGAGACAGAGATCTCTTCTGCAACCTGCTCAAGTCCGAATGCTGATTCGGAATACCGTTCCTTTATGATTCTCTTAGCATTCTCGACGAACTGTATATGGGAGTTTTCCCGGACGCCTGAAGCCATCTTATTGGCAGAGACTCCGAGTTTTCTTGCCAGTTCTTCTGCTCTGGCGGAAGTATTTGCATGCGAAAGCTCAAGGAAGAGATCGTCTCCATCAAGAAGCAGGGCGATATTCCTTCCATATGATGTACAGATTTCAGCTATTATCGCAATGATGGAAAGCACAGCATTCTGGATATCTGCAGTCTCTGCCAGCCCTGTGAAGAATGCATGGATCCTATCCTCCGTCTCTTCAGCGGTTCCGAATTTCAGGGCCATCACCAGATCTGTCTTGAGGTCATTCCTTGTCTTTTCATCAAATGTCTTTCCGACACTCTCAACATCGCTTATGGAAATAATGTGCTGTTCAGGATAGATATGTGTATAGTTCAATGCTTCCATCGCGCTTTTGTATGATGCAGGAAGCGAGCCTGTCTGGAACACAACTTCACCTATGCCGATGCTGAACGGGTGTGAGAAATAATGGATAAGACGTGACTGAAGCAGTGAGAGGGATCTGTATATCTGCTTTATGAAAAGAGGGGAGAAGTCCCGTCCCATTTCAGATGAGAATATCAGCACAATCTGATTCTCATACTGGAATGAAAGCATATTCCCGCTATCTGCCGCGCTTTCGTCTATGATTTCTTCCATTGCAACCGATGAGAGTGTCTCCTGAGGCAGATCTATGACAGAGACTGCGAATATGCTTCCTTTCAGCGGAACCCCATATTCACTGGCTTTCTCTGCAATCAGAAGCTCATCCTTCTTTCTTGTAGGAGTTATGAGAGATACAAGGAATTTCTCTTTATATATCTCGAAGGCGTCATGGTAGAAGGCTTCAAGCTTTGTCCTGTCCGATACTCTTGCTACATCTTCATCCAGCTTCTTATGCGTTCTTTCCAGCAATGCTCTCATGGAATCGATGCTGACTGGTTTCAGAACATACTCTGCTGCATTCAGGCTGAGAGCAGTCTGAGCGAACGTGAACTCATCATAGCCTGAAAGGAATATGACCATGACGGACTGTGAATACTTATCCCTGACTTCCTTTATGAACTGGATTCCATCCATATAAGGCATCCGGATATCCGTAATAATGACATCGGGCATTGTTTCGGAGATGATCTCCAGTGCTTCCATGCCATTCGATGCCTCTCCCATGACAGAGAAACCATATTCATCCCATGGGGTGAGATCCCTTATTGAGTGTCTTACAGCTTCTTCATCTTCTACAAGGAGTATCGTATACATATTCATTTATATAAGGCAATTATGCTTTCAAGCATCTGAAGCATCTTCTTTCTGTAGCTATCAGGCTCAAGTATTTTCACAGAAGTTCCCCCCTGGATTATCCTGAGCATCAGCTCTATAGAGTTCTCTGCATCCATACGGCATAGCAATGTTCCATCATCAAGCTTTGTTATCTCCGGCTTGCCATGGATAATCTGGGAGAAGGAATTGAGGGCGCTTTTTTCCTTCAGTATAAGCTTAAGAGGAATCATATCTATTGCATCATACTTCTCTTCCTCCTTATGGGAGAAAGGTCTCAGATTATCAGGGATCGTATAAGTCTCATCAAGCATCCGGGCTTCTGTTATCGATGAGATATCGAGCGTGATGATATCCTTTGTGTGCCGCAATCTTCCTGTGACTGTTATAGGCTTTCTTCCAGTCTGGTCCTCTTTGAATCCTATGAAGTAGGGAGCGATCTCAATCTCTTCCCGGTCCGATATGGAGGTGGAGATTCTTGCGATTCTTCCAGACACCCAGCAATCGATGAGAACTTCAAGCACCTGATTGTACTGCCCCGCTCCCTCTCTGTCCTTCTGGATTGCCTTGTCGATCTGATCAGCTATGCCAAGAGCATTATCGCTGATTCTCGGAGCATAGGAGCGCATATTCATAGCAAGTTTGCGAAGTGCTGAAGCAAGGTGGGGGCTCCGGAATTCAGCAGTTGCTGCAAGTGCTTCTGCCCCTATATTGAAGGCCAGGCTCTCGTAGACTGAAAGCTCCATAGGGGAGGATTCATCATCTTTGGTTCTCAGCTTTATGAGATTGTTTTCCTCGTATATATCAATATGTTCGGAAAGCTCCTCTACATATCGTGAAATCGTGGATCTATGCACGCCTAGGCGTCTTGCAATCTCTGCTCTCCTGATACCTTCAGGGTGTGATCTCAGCAGAAGCTCAAGCTGCGCAATGCGTTCTCCTTTCATAGAAAGGATTTTATCATGGAAAGAAATGAATTCATAGAATTTGTTCTTATATGATATAGTTGTGGCATGAACGATGATCTTGAGAAACTTGAAATACGGCTAAGCTATCTCGAGAAAGAGAATGCCGAGCTGAATGAAGCTGTGCTTGATTGCGATAGAACGATATCGGAATTGCTGAAAAGGATCGAGAAACTTGAGAGCAATGTCGCTGATCTGATAGAGGAGTCGGGGGAGAGCCGGCCAAATAGAAGGCCCCCGCATTATTGACAGAGGCCTTCTATAGCTTTGCTATTTCCTTGTCCATTCTGAGTAGGCTTCGAAGAGAATCGTGTCATCTCTGCCATACTCTTCTTTCATGATCTTGTGTACAAATGCAAGACTTTCATCTGATTCAGAGACAAGAGCTGTCTGCCCATATATGCTGTCATGGCTGAATGTCTGATGTTCCCACTGCACATCCAGCAGCGATGGTCTGTATGTGTTCAGAATCTCTTCATCCATTGCTTCCATAATCCACCTGAGATATACAACATTGTTCACATGCTTGTTGTAATCGATATCATAGTATGCTGGGATGGGACGGAATATCATATATTCCTTCAGCTTTTCTGCATCGTCATATCTCAGGATTTTCCCGATATCCGGGTCTACGAAATACTTGTCTGCAGGAGCAGGCTGTATGCTTCCCGTTACTTCCTGCGGCCTTACTGGACGCTTCCTGTTGAGGTCGATGATTGCCCATAGCGTCATAGCCTGGAAGATCTTGCTTCCATTGCAATATCCATTCACAACACGGGGACAATGGAGCCTATATGGCTCCTGCGGCCATGTTTCAAGCTGCAGCGTATCCCTCCATGATGATTTGCCATAGAATAGGGCTCTTGTCCTTGTGATGACCCATGTCCAGCCTTTTTCCTTCTGCAGATCATCGATAGCTATGCCAAGCTTTGAGGCGTGCTCTCCGCCCATCTCCTGGATGGCAGAGAAGTAGAAGGGAATCGTTGCATCGTAGAACATATCGGTATCTGTTGCACGGACAAAGTAGTCTTCATATGCGATGTTGTCATTGTTTATTGTCATTTTCTGTTTCCTTTTCTGGTCTATAGAACAGAAGAATGGATCTTCCGTACTTTCTTTCATCTGCAAGATGATAATCCCCGATCTGGTCTGTCCAGGCTTTCCTCTCCTCTCTTGGTAGGTGGATTATGAAAAGCCCTGTATCCTTCACAATGCCATGTTTGCTGCATTCTTCCGCAAGTCTTGGTTTTTCTTCCATTGGGAATGGAGGATCTGCATAGACAACCGAGTATTTATAAGGCGTTGACGATATGTACCTCATTGCATCCATCATGAATAGACGATGCTGTTCCTCAACAAAGGATAGATTTTTCTCTATTGTCTCTTTCTTTCCTCTGTCCATCTCCACAAGATGCACAGGAGAGGCCCCCCTTGATGCAGCTTCAATAGCTACGCATCCTGATCCGGAGAAGAGATCCAGAAAAGAAATCCCTTCAATATCGCCAAGGATCGAGAACATCGATTCCCTCATCATATCCATTGCCGGACGGATTATTCCAGGAGGACATGTAATCTGCCGTCTGACGTATTTACCGCCTGTGATACGCATAACCAGAGATTACATTCTGGGATTTTTCTTTTCAAGGCCTTTCTGGAGGATGAACATGATAATAGCCATCATTATTATTATGAAGTAGCCAAGAATACTCAGGATATCAGGGGACTGATTAAGGATGAAATACCCAAGAAGGGCTGCAAAGATGATCTGGGAATAGTCATAGACAGATATCTTCCTTGCCGGTGCGAATGAATATGCTGCTGTTACTGCAAACTGGCCAGATGCTGCTGCTAAGCCGGCAAGAATCAGGATTAAAAGCTGCTCCATGGTCATTGGACTATACAGGAAAATGAGATAGGGAAGGGTTACAAGACATGAGAATGAAGAGAAGAACAATACGATTATAGGTCCTTTTTCTCCGCGTTTTCCAAGGGCTCTGACACATGTGTATGCACTTCCTGCTCCTAGTCCTCCTAAAAGTCCGATCAAGGAAGTTCCAAGATCGGCATTTGAGAATGATGGTTTTATGATGAACAGGCTTCCTGCAAATGCTCCGGCAACAATAAGCATTTCCTTTATGCCTACTTTCTCTTTCAGGAAAATCGCGCTGCAGATAAGCGTGAAGAAAGGGGAGAGTTTATTCAGCATCGATGCATCAGCAATCATAAGATGATCGACAGCATAGAAATTGCAAAGCACCCCGACAGTTCCTAAAGCAGAGCGCAGAAACAGCAGGGGAATATTGTTTCTGTTAATTGTTATCTCATGCCTGTCTTTCAGAACCAGGATAAAAGCAAAGACAGCAGCAACAGCATTGCGGAAGAAGCTTTTCTGTATTGAAGGAATATCGCCGGCAAGACGCACAAGCATATTCATCACGGCAAAGCTGAATGCCGAGATGACTATGCATATGATTCCCTTGTGTATATCCTTTAATCCTCCGGCCATAATCCGGTCTTAGGTGCAGCTTTCATCATACCATCAATTGTGATCTGCATCAGCTCGGAGATATCCATGCCAAGCATTTCCGCACCATTGTTTATAACATCCCTGTTTACACCTGCTGCAAAGGATTTCTCCTTGAATTTCTTCTTTACCGATTTGACTGAGATGCCTTTCATCTTCTCAGGTCTCATCAGCGCCGTTGCATGTACAAGGCCGGAAAGCTCATCGATAGTGTAAAGGAATTTCTCCATATGCCTTTCGGGTTTTATGTCAGTTACCAGGCCGTATCCATGAGAGCAGACAGCATGAATCATATCATCTGGAAGATTGATTTCCTTCAGCAGTTCCGGCGCTTTTCTGCAATGCTCTTCCGGGAACATCTCCCAATCAATATCATGCAGAAGTCCGACAATCCCCCAGTATTCTGGATCCTCCCCGGATTTCAGTGCACCTTCCTTCATTACGGCCTCTACTTCAAGTGCATGATGATACAGGCTTTCTGATTTATTGTATTTCTTGAAAAGCTCAAGAGCTTCTTCCCTTGTTGCCATGATTTCCTCCTTTTTGGATTATAGCAAAGCAAGAATGATTTGGACAGGATTGCGATATATTATGTATATGTTGACTTTCTGCATCCATACTTGCTAAAGTACTGAACGGTATTTATTGCCACGGGCTCTTAGCTCAGCGGTTAGAGCAAAGGACTCATAATCCTTGGGTCGCCGGTTCAAATCCAGCAGGGCCCATCTTAAGACACAAAAGGTGATACAAAGCCTTTTATTGCAAAGCGAGGAGCGGTAATCCAAGGAGCCGCTCCTCATTTTACAGAACCTACCAGAATGGCGGCTATTCACTGATATGCCCTTGAAAATTACACTGGATGAAGACCTTGAATTTTCCTTTTTGACTATGTTCGCGTTGTGTTTTTTGATAATTACTTTATAATTTAGGTAGGGATTTCCCTACTTATAATACTCGTACGGAGGGATATTTGTATGACGGCTTTCATAGACAGCGCAAAAGTGATGGCAAAGGGTCAGGTGACGATTCCCAAGGATGTAAGGAAGACCCTCGGAATTTCGAATGGTGACAGGATCTCCTTTATTGTAGAAGGAAATACGGTTCGAATAGTCAATTCAGCAGTCTACGCTATGCAGGTGCTGCAACAGGAGATGAAGGGAGAAGCCCGCAAAGCTGGATTGGTAAATGATGATGACATCGTCAATCTTGTGACAGAAATGAGAAAAGAGGAAGTGAACGAGTGAAGGTTCTGATTGATACGAATATTCTCATTTCTGCAGCATTATTCCCAGACAGTACTCCATTCAAGGCATATGCAAAGGCTGTGTCGTTCCCATATGAAGCAGTTGTCTGCGAGCAGAACATCGATGAAATGAAGCGGATCTTCTATCGG
>CALXKZ010000051.1 GCA_944389065.1 uncultured Spirochaetaceae bacterium | reverse complement strand
AAGCGGAACGAAATCGAAAAGGTCCTCGTCATATATAAGGTATGCGCTTCTTGCACCCGGTATCATATCGGAAACCGTTGCAAGCCACTCAGTGGCGCTGTCCTCATCCAGCTCTGATGGAGCTGTGTCCGCAAACAGTTCTATCTCTCTGTAATTCCTCTCATCTGCATACTCGGTGAATGATACCGAGAGCTGATGGTATATCCAGAGGACCGCGGAAATGAAGAGAAGCGCAATCACGAGGAACTGGATTATCTTCTTCTTTGTGAACATCTATCAATCCTGGAGGATTTCCCTGCCCCGGAGGGCAGGGATAAGAAATCAGCCGCGCTTGTTTCCGATCTCGCTTGTCCAGCGGTCAAGCAGGCGGGCCTTGTTCTCAGGATCTCCATCCCATGCGAAATCCTGGTTTACTGTCTTGATGTCATTGATCGAGAGCGCATCCGGATGCTTCGGAGCTCCATCCGCTACGAGAACGACATACCACTCTGTAAAGATCTTCTGCGCATCCTCATCGCTGATGATCCAGTCATAGAGCTTCTTTGCATTCACAGGATCCGGACCGTTCTTAACGATGGACATCGATGCAAGCTCGAAGCCTGTTCCTTCGGATGGAGCTGTGATCTCGACATTTGCGCCTGCCGTCTTAAGCTTAACCTGATCATGAGCATAGCCGATAGCAACAGGAATCTCGCCTGTGCCCACGCTCTTTCCAGGAGCGGAACCTGACCGTGTGTACTGGTCGATGTTCTTGTCGAGCTCAGTCATGTACTCCATCATGGCATCCTCAGAACCGAGAACGTAGATCATCGTTGTAAGGACATTGTATGCCGTTCCTGATGAATTCGGATTAGCCATTCTGATGTATCCCTTGTATTCCGGTTTAAGAAGATCTTCCCAGGAGTGCGGGATATCGAGTCCAAGCTCTGCTGCCCTATCGAGATTCGTGACGAATGTCAGAGGTCCGACATAGAGTCCGATCCAGTAGTTGTCAGGATCGCGGTACTGCTCAGGAGTATTCCTTGAATAGCGGCTTACATATGGCTCTGTAAGACCCTTGCCCTTTGCTGTGATATGGTCAAGACCTACACCACCGACCCAGATCGATGCCTGTGGATTGGAAGCCTCTGCCTCAAGTCTCGCTACGCACTCACCTCCCGAGAGACGTACGAAATTGACCTGTATGCCTGTCTCCTCCTGGAAGCGGGCAAAGAGAGCAGCAGCAAGCGGCTCCTCAAGCGTCGTATAGGCATTCACTGACTCGGCAGCCATAGCTGGCACAACAGCAACCAGTGCCAGAAGCATTGCAATCAGAACCTTCTTCATATGGTTTTCTCCTTTTGTTGTATTCAGAGTAAATGAGCATCTGCTATAGGTCAACGAAAAAGACAAAAAGTGAGTAATATTGTCTCAGTGGCATATTGTTCTGCTTCGTCCTATAATCCTTAGGTATGGCTGAAAGAGAAACTCTTGCATCCAGGCTTGGATTCATTCTTCTGTCTGCTGGATGCGCAATAGGACTTGGAAACGTATGGCGCTTCCCGTATATCACAGGCCAGTATGGAGGAGCAGCCTTCGTACTGATGTATCTTGTCTTCCTTGTCATCATAGGATTGCCTGTGATGGTAATGGAATTCTCCCTTGGACGCGCCTCCGGGAAGAATATCTCCCTTGCGCTCAGAAAGCTTGAGCCTGAGGGTACGAAATGGCATTGGTATGGGCCCATTGCAATTGCAGGAAACTATCTTCTGATGATGTTCTATACGACAATCACAGGATGGCTTTTATATTACTTCGCATCATCGGTAATCGGCACAATCGAAGGATTTGACTCGTCTTCATCCGCAGCGTTCTTCTCATCCCTCCAGTCGCGTCCTGCAATACAGATAATATGGATGGCGATATCGATAATCGCGGCATTCCTGATCTGCCTCGGAGGACTGAGAAACAGCGTCGAGAAAGCATCAAAGATCATGATGATCTGCCTGCTTGCGATTCTTGTCGTGCTTGCTGTCAACTCATGTCTCCTGCCGGGAGCCAGGGAAGGACTTTCCTTCTATCTGGTACCAGATCTGGAAAGAGCAAAGGAAGCAGGGCTTTCAGAAATCGTATTCGCAGCTATGAGCCAGGCATTCTTCACACTCAGCATAGGCATGGGCGGAATGACGATCTTCGGCTCCTATATCGGTAAAGAGCAGTCGCTTACAGGAGAGTCCATAAGGATCATCGCTCTCGATACATTCGTCGCAATCACAGCAGGTCTCATCATATTCCCTGCCTGCTTCTCATACGGAATAACCCCAGGATCTGGTCCGGGGCTCCTGTTTGTAACCCTTCCGAGCATCTTCTCCAATATGAACGGCGGAAGGATCTGGGGCTCTCTTTTCTTCCTCTTCATGACATTCGCTGCGATGACAACGCTTATCGCAGTATTCGAGAATATCATCGCATACTGGATGGACAACCATGGGTGGTCAAGGAAAAAGGCTGTGGCAGTCAATATGCCGCTTATGATACTCCTTTCAGTGCCATGCGTGCTTGGATACAACATCCTTTCATCATTCCAGCCGCTTGGGGCCGGCACTGCGGTACTCGATCTTGAGGACTTTCTCATCTCAAGTACGATAATGCCTCTTGGCTCACTGCTGTTTGTCATATTCTGCGCCCATAATAGAGGATGGGGATGGAAGAACTTCATAAGTGAAGCTGATACAGGAAAAGGTATAAAATTCCCCTCATGGCTCAGAGCATATGTGAAATGGATACTTCCCATCATAATCGGAGCTATCTTCATCAAAGGCTACTGGGACATCTTCTCCAAGCTCTGATTCTAGTGATAGTATCGAAGCATGCGTGAACGTGAGACACTGGCATCCAGGCTGGGATTTATCCTGCTATCCGCTGGATGCGCAATCGGGCTGGGGAATGTCTGGAGATTCCCCTATATAACGGGACAGTACGGAGGCGCTGCCTTTGTGCTAATATATCTGGCATTCCTCGCAATGGTAGGACTTCCGGTAATGATCATGGAGTTCTCTATCGGCAGGGCATCGAGGACGAATATCCATCTTGCTATTAAGCATCTCGAGCCGGAAGGTACCAAGTGGCATTGGTATGGGCCTGTGGCAATGATTGCCAACTATATACTGATGTCATACTACACGGTAGTGACTGGCTGGCTTCTGTACTACTTCGTCTCATCGATTGCAGGCAATCTCCAAGGAATGACGGCAGAGACATCCCCTGTATTCTTCTCCGAGCTCAGAAGCAGCGGACTGACGCAGCTGATCTGGACAACGGCAGCAATCGCAATCGGATTCCTCATCTGCTCCGGCGGACTGAGAGGCAGTGTCGAGAAAGCCTCGAAGTTCATGATGGGGGCACTCATCATCCTCATAATAATCCTCGCAGCGAACTCCCTAATGATTCCGGGATCATCCGAAGGGCTTGCCTTCTATCTTGTCCCTGATATAGAACGGCTGAAGGAGAGAGGCGTGTGGGAAGCTGTATTCGCAGCTATGAGCCAGGCATTCTTCACACTCGGCCTCGGCATCGGATCGATGGAGATATTCGGCTCATATATCGGCAAGGAGCAATCCCTTACCGGCGAATCGATAAGAGTCATCTCACTCGATACTTTCGTGGCTCTGTTCTCCGGTCTCATCATATTCCCCGCATGCTTTGCATATGGAGTGCAGCCAGGCGCGGGGCCGGGCCTGCTTTTTGAGACACTTCCCAATATCTTCTCAAGGATGGCAGGAGGCAGAATCTGGGGAAGCCTTTTCTTCCTCTTCATGGGATTCGCAGCCATGACAACGCTTATGGCGGTATTCGAGAATATCATGTCATTCTGGATGGATAACCTCGGATGGACGAGAAAGAGAGCCGCTGCGGTGAACTTCGTCATCGTCACGCTCATATCGCTGCCTGCAATACTCGGCTACAGTGTATTCACATCATTCATGCCTCTCGGCGATGGCACAAGCGTACTCGATCTCGAGGACTTCATAATCTCAAGCACAATCACCCCGCTTGGATCCACTCTCCTTGTGCTCTTCTGCGCTCACCGCTATGGCTGGGGATGGAAGAACTTCATCAAAGAGGCAGATGAAGGAAATGGTATAAAGTTCCCGAAGGGGCTGAGGATATACATAAAGTGGATCCTCCCCTTAATAATCCTTGTTCTATTCGCAAAAGGATACTGGGATATTTTCTCAAAGCTCTAGCCCTGAAGTGAGAATCTCCCTTTTCCAAGCACTTCGGAAGAGGGAGATCATCGGCTGCTCCAGCTCCTCTTCAGATACTCTGTAGGAGGCAGTCCCTCGACTTTTCTGAAAACTTTGGAGAAGTAATAGACATTGCTGAAGCCGAGAGCAATAGCGATATCCGCAATCCTTGCATCGTGATTCTGATCTATTATCTCCTTCGCTCTTTCAATCTTCATCGAGTTTATATAATCGACAAGGCTGATACCCATGATGCGCTTGAAGCTCTTTGACATATATCCTGATGAAACACCTGCGAAATCAGCAACATCATCAAGAGAAATCCTCTCTGCGACATGGGCTATGACATATTCTCTGGCCTTATCCGCCACATTGCTCCCTGTGCCGCTTCTGCTTTCAATAAGGCCCAGCAAGCTATCGGAGATATCATCGATGAAAGCAAGCGATTCCGTGCGTTTTGATATGAAATCGATATTATCAAAAAGATCCATCCATGAGCGGTCCCATGAAAGCCCTATTGCGGACAGCCCACTGGAGATCGCAGAGCTGAGCGCCGCTGTCATGAAGGAAAACTGGCTTAGACTATGATCAGAGTTCTCCATTGCGCTTCTTATGATCGCGAAGCAAGCCCTGCAGCTGGCTATATCACGCCTCGATATGGAATTCTCAAGACGAGGGAAGACGGAATCTATATCAAGAGAAGAAGGAACGATGGAACTCTGATCCTTCCCGAGATAGGAGGCCATAAGGCCCTTCTCCAGTATGTTTCTTGCCCCTCTGAGGCCATCGCGTCCGGACATGACCGGAGTTCTGATGAACTCTGGACAGAGACCTGTAACCATAGAGGATGCGGATCTGACCTTGGCCTCGACATGGGCAGCAGAAGCTTCCCATGTATTCGGAGCGATTCCTGAGATGAAGTAGATCAGAGTCCCGGCCTTTCCTGCCACAGGGATAACCGGCCAGAATGAAGAGAATGCAGATGGCAGTATCTTCCCGACGATATCCTCTTCCCAGTCATGAAGCCTTGCATAATCCTCCCTGCTCCACTGCTTATCAAGGCTGGAAGGAGGAAAAGATAAGACGAAGGCAATGAATGCGAAGTCCTGAAGAATACCCCGCTCATGGAGGAATGACCTTGTCTCCTGCGGTATATCCCTCATGATCATAAGACTGGATATGACTGCAGGAAGGCTATCTCGTCTGGCATCGTTACTATAGATACCATAGCTTTCCCTCCTTTTGAGAGATTCACTCTCTGCTTTCTCAAGAGCCTTTGCAAGCCTGCCGCCATCAAGCTCGGTCTTCAATAGATAATCCGAAACACCATAGCCTATTGCCTCTTTTGCAAGACTGAATTCCTCAAGAGGAGGTGCGGACAAAAACTTGGACCTAGAAATAAAGGAAAGATGAATAGATGTACGCATTGGAAGAGAGAATTAAAGCAGTAGAGCTGTATTTCAGGTATGGCAGGAAAGCAGCAGCTGTCATAAGG
>CALXKZ010000050.1 GCA_944389065.1 uncultured Spirochaetaceae bacterium | reverse complement strand
GTTTCCGCTTTTGCGTCTGGAAACTCCTATTTTATCAACAGCCTTGTGCAAAAGCTCCAGAATTCGGCGCAAGCCGAATTCTGGGACTGTACGCCGGTTCTCGCCTTTGAAACCGGCATTTTTTTTCGGGGCTTTGGCTTACGGCGTTTGGTAAGTAACGGCTTTTTATGTGCCAAAGCACCTTTGCAACCAGGTTTTGCCTAAGACACTGCGTTTTTCTCTGCAAAGGCACAAAACTCCAGAATTCGGCTTTCGCCGAATTCTGGGACTGTTTGCCGGTTTTTTTATGGAGGAATCTTGTTTTTGCTTTTGTAAAGCAAGATTGTCTTTATTCACAATTATGATAATGTTTTGTTCTTATCTGTAATACTTTTGCAACCGTCTCAAGGTGTCTCCACTCACTTCGTTCGGTCGACATGACCGTTTTGGCATCGAAATACTTATGCCTTGTGCAAACGCCTTGTGTTAAGGCGTTTTTGGCTGTTGTCCGCGAGGGGGTGGCGGACAAGCCGGGGGATTGGTTGTGTAGTGATTCTTTTTTCTCTTTAAGATTTTTGGGCTTGCTTGGGAGCCAGGGGGAGCCGGGATTTTATTTTTTTTTACCGGGATTTTATGGAAAGGCAGTTTTTGGGGGAGAAATCCGGGTTTTTTCTGCCTTTCCATTTGCTCCCCCACAAAAAAACCTGCATATTCCTTTTACGAAAATGCAGGTTTAAGTTCTTGTGCGGGAGACCAGACTTGAACTGGCACAGCTCGCGCCACTAGCACCTCAAGCTAGCGTGTCTACCAATTCCAACACGACCGCATACTTGGTACTGTGATAAAATAGAACTTTTATGAACTTAAGTCAACAATTTTGCAAAAAATTTATTATAATTTTACTAACTTATTACAGAACAAGGAAATGATTGCTGTGTTATCATATCATCATGAGACTATTCATTGCCGCATTGTTTCCTGAAGAGACAGAGTTCAAGCTTAGGAATCTCAGAGAGATGCTTAGATCATCATCTTCCTCTGGCTCATTCGTTCCTGACAGCAATCTCCACCTTACACTTGCATTCCTCGGAGAGTGCGATGGAAATGGGAAGAAAAGAGCGGAAGAAGCTATAGAAAGGCTTTCTCCATTCTCAGTGCCGGTAACGATTGACAGGCTCGGGTATTTCAGAAGGGATGACGGAAGACTATGGTTTGCTGAAATCATGGAAAACGGGAAACTGACAGCTTTGCATGATGAGCTGGTATCAGAGCTGAGGGCTCTGGATCTTCCATTTGACAGTAAAAGATTCAGGCCCCATATCACACTGGGACGCAGGGTCATCGGTGATATGAAGCCTATAGCGATTCCTGCTATCAGATCAGAGATAGTCTCTGTCGATCTCATGCTCTCAGAGCGTATCAATGGCAGGATGGTCTATACATCTCTTCTCTCTAAAGAAGCCTTGTAGAGTGGCTGAGTGCCTCAGCTCTTGCCTCTTCCTGCCATACAGAAGCCTGCACCTCCCCGATATGGGCCTTATGCAGGAGGAACATGCAGAGCCTTGACTGACCGATTCCTCCGCCTATTGTCTGCGGATACTCGCCTTTTATGAGCCTTCTGTGCCAGTACATCTCCTTTCTTTCCTCGCACCCCCTGATTGCAAGCTGGCGGAGAAGGGATTCCCTGTTCACCCTGATTCCCATGCTTGAAAGCTCCAGTGAATCGTTTCTGACAGTATCCCAGACGATTATGTCACCATTGAGGCCATGATGGCCATTTCCGGTATCCTCCGACCAGTCATCATAGTCAGGAGCACGCCCTGAGTGAGGTGGATTGCCATAGCCTATTCCGATAAGGAATACAGCACCATAGCGCCGCGCCAGCTCTTTCTCCCGCTCCTGTGGAGTCAGGCCAGGATACTCTGCTGCGGCATCCTCGGTATGTACGAATGATATATTCTCAGGAAGCGTATCCTCCAGAACAGGGAAATCCTCAGAGAGAAGGAAAGCCGTGCGCTTGATTGCCCTGTAGATATCGCGGACAGTGGACTTGAGAAACTCAAGATTCCTTTCATTAGGATACATGACCTTCTCCCAGTCCCACTGATCCACATAGATCGAATGTATCGCATCGATATCATCATCGGGACGAAGAGCATTCATATCAGTATAGATTCCGCGTCCAGGCTTCACACCATAATCGGCAAGAGCCATCCTCTTCCACTTTGCAAGCGACTGGATGATCTCCATATGCTTTCCACCAAGATTCCTTACCGAGAAGCGTGCAGGATTCTCTACACCATTGAGATCATCATTGATACCCGATCCTGTAGGGACGAAAAGCGGCGATGTGACTCTTGAAAGCCTCAGTGAGCCTGAAAGCGATTTCTCGAATATATCCTTTGCATCCTTAATAGCCTTCTCTGTCTCATGCTGTCCTAAAAGCGGCCTATAGCCCTCTGGAAAATACACTGGAGCACCTCCGGAAAATTCTTAGTATGTTTTAAGGCAATGAAGGCTATGGAATCAAGAGGAATGGCAGAAAGAAGCAGGACTTCACCGGAGAAAGTCCCGTCACACGATTCATAATCTTCACATCTTATAGAAAATAGCTGACCTGATCTTCTCTGCCTCTTCCTCGCCTTTCAGCCTTGCCACAAGCCTGAGACCAAAATCGAAGGCCCAGCCAGCGCTCTTTGCTGTGATTATATTCCCGCTCTCTACAACACCTTCGGATGAAAAGGTGAATGACGGAGCATAGGATGCACTTGACGGAAAGCAAGTCGCCTTATGGCCTTCAAGAAGGCCAAGGGGGAAAAGAACCACGGCAGGAGATGCGCATATTGCAGCGACAATCCCGTTCTGTGCCGTCTCAATAAGCATCCTGTTCACATCCCATGACTGAGAAAGATTCACAGCACCCGGCATACCGCCCGGGCAGAACAGGAGATCATAGAATCCGTCTGCATCCTCTATTGGTTTATCGGCACTCACACAAGCTCCTGATGAGCTTCTTATTATCATGCCGCCGACACCTATGAGCTCTGTCTCAATCCCTGCCCTTCTCAGCACATCAAGCGGGCAGAGAGCCTCTGAGATCTCAAAACCTTCTGCAAGAAATATTCCTGCCTTCATAGAACCTCCACTGCTCCTCCGTTCTTCATAGCCTCTCTTATGAGATCCGCCGCATGCATCACGATCCTCTCTGTCTCATCCCAGCCGACACAGCCATCTGTCACAGATACTCCATACTGCAGCTTTGAAAGATCCTCCGGAATCTTCTGCGATCCCTCATTTATATTCGACTCGAGCATGAAACCCCTGATAGCACTCTCTCCCCACCTGACCTGATCGATCACGGATCTGAGCACGCGTTTCTGCCTTCTCCAGTCCTTGTGGCTGTTCTGATGCGAGCAGTCTATGATGATCCTGGGATCAAGCGAGAGTGATTCCATCATCTTCTTCGCTTCCTCTACATCATCCTCATAGTAATTCGGGCCATTGTCCCCTCCTCGGAGAATCAGGTGGCAGCAGTCATTTCCGCTGGATCTGAATACAGCAAGCTTTCCATTGCGCTCAACACCGATGAAAGACGCAGGGCGCGATGCACTCTTCACAGCATTGACAGCTGCTGTAAGATCACCGGAAGTGCTGTTCTTGAAACCGACTGATACAGACAGGCCTGATGCAAGCGATCTATGGGTCTGGCTTTCAGTTGTACGAGCTCCGATCGATGACCAGGACATAAGCTCATCGGTATACTGCGGGACGATAGGATCAAGGACCTCGCAGCCTACAGGAAGACCTATCCTTGTTATCTCGAGAAGAAGCTTCCTGGCAATGACAAGCCCCTTCTCGATATTGCATGACTCATCCATATCAGGATCTGTGATCAGCCCTTTCCAGCCAAGCGCGGTCCTGGGCTTCTCAAAGTATGTCCTCATGACAATGAGAAAGACATCGGATACCTTGTCAGAGAGCTTCTTAAGCCTTGAGGCATAGTCAATCGCAGCCTCCGGATCATGAATAGAGCACGGCCCTATTATGCCCAGAAGCCTTCTGTCATTCCCTTTTATGATATCTGCAACGGCATGCCTGTACAAAGAGATGCGCTTCTCATCCTCAGGGAGAGCTGGACAGAGCTGCTGAAGCTCCGAGGGAGTCCTTAGGCTGTCTATCCTGGCTATCCTTACATCCTGGGTATCTCTATTTATCGTCATTGTCCTTTCCATCCTTATCCTTCTTCTTAGGGTACAGGAATCTCTTTATCTTCTGCGTAGGAGTCCTTGCGAAAGGTTCTTCCTGCAGCTTGACCTCAGAGATCCGGGAGAAGGATGAGAGCTGGGAATTGATATCGGACCGGATCGTCTTGATGTATTTCAGAGCCTCCTGATGTGCTTCGATTGCAGAGATCTTCATCTTCTCCGCCATCAGGTTTACATCGATTTTGATAAGTGCGACAAGACCTCCGTCATCAGGAACAACAAGCGACTCCTCGACAAATGACTGATTATTGATCAGCGACTCGATAAGCTCAGGGTATATATTCTCACCACCCGGGCCAAGTATCATGGTCTTGACACGGCCTCTGATCGAAAGCCTGTTATGCTCATCTATAAAGCCCAGATCCCCTGTGCGGAAATATCCATCATCTGTGAATACTTCGCTGTTGAGATCCTCACGCTTGTAGTATCCCTGCATCACATTCGGGCCCTTTACAGCTATCTCACCGACTCCTTCACTGTTCTTGTCCAGAAGGATCACATCATCATCGGTAACGATCTCTCCGACGAATCCTGGATGCTGGCGGCGATGAGCAGACCCGCAGCCTGCGACAAGCGGGCTGGTCTCAGTCAGGCCATAGCCGATTGCATACGGGAAATGCGCTTTATGGAGAAAGAGCTCGACATCCTTATCGAGAGGAGCTCCTCCGATGCCGAAGAAGACGAGATTATGACCGAATGTCTTCATAAGCTTCTTGCCTATCGTTCTGTAGACGAAGGAGCTTATAACAGGTTTCCTGAGCATCGACGAGATCTTTTTGTTATCGCGTAGGACAGGAAGGACAGCGGCTTTATAGACCTTCTCTATAAGAAGCGGAACCGTAAGCATGACATGGGGTCTTACTTCAGAGAGGGCTGGAAGCAGCACAGAGACTGCAGGCGGCCGGCCGAGGAATGTGATCTCGACCCCGACCATAAGCGGAAGTATCTGTCCGATCGTGAACTCATATACGTGGCTCATTGGAAGGATTGAGAGAGCCCTGTAACCAGGTTTGATGCGCACATAAATATCCGTTGCGAGATCCGCGCAGCGGAGGATATTCATATGCGTCAGCACAACACCCTTGGAGGCACCAGTTGTCCCGGATGTGAATATGATCGATGCGACATCATCCTCCCCTGGCTTTCTCTTCTCAAGCTCTGCTTGATTGATCTTCGTATTCCTCATAGGGAAACCGGGAGCTGTGACAAACGGATACTCATCGCTTACAGCAGGAACATGCACAAGATCTTCCATTCTGAAGAGCATGAGATCCCCTATCTCGGATGCGATCTTCGCAAACTGCTTCTGATTGACGCAAACTCCTTTTGAACCGCTCTCTTTTATGATATGCATAGCCTCGGAAGCGGAGAAATCAGGAAGGATCGGGACAGCAATCGCACCAATCGATGCAATGCCAAGATACATCTCCATCCATCCAGGGCAGCTCTCGCCGAATATAGCAATCCTATCGCCCTTCTCAATCCCCTTCGAAATAAGGTATGAGGATATAGAATATGCATGCCATCCAAGCTGGCTGAATGTCGTATCATTCTCTTCACCGGTCCTGAAAACCTTATAGCAGACCCTGCTGCCGAATCTGTGGCTCACTGCATCGATGAAATCAGGGAATGTATATCCCCTTACTGTCTTCATCATCAGTCCATCAGGCCGCCGGATCCTCCTGCACTCCTTATAGCTGTACTTCTTTCTCTCTGCTTTCTGTTCCTTTTTCCTTTTTCTATCTGGCATCCCTGAACCCCTCGAATGTCTCCCCCCTTTCACATACCCTGCAGAATATGCCTGAAGGAATGGATCGCATAACAAACGGCCTCAGAATGCTGGGGGAATTGCAGTTTGCGCTGATGTGCACAAAGTACACGCTGTCCCCTTGCCGTGATACGCTCTTTGCGAATTCCACAGCCTCTGTGTTCGACAGGTGGCCATAGATGCCGCTTATCCTCTTCCTGAGATGAGCCGGGTAAGGCCCATTCTCCAGCATATCTTCATCATAATTCGATTCTATGAACTTTACATCTGAATTCTCCGCAAGCGCGGCAGCATCATCCGGTATTACACCTGTATCAGTCATAAGGAAGATGCTTATATTGTCCTTCGATACGATGCGGTACCCTGCAGATCCCTCGCTGTCATGGCTTGTACGGAATGGATGGACCGAGAAAGCATCAACAACGATATCATTTCCGAAAACATACGGAACAAGAAGGCTTCTCTCGATTCTCTGCTTATCAATGATTATGCCATTCCTTTCCAGAGCTATATCTGAAAGGAAGACAGGTATTCCTGTCTTTCTCTGGAATACCCCTACACCCTTCGAATGGTCTGGATGGAGATGTGTCAGGAACATTGCCTTGACATCCTCGATCGGGATTCCATGTGACTCAAGGCCCCTCGAGAGCTTTGTGAATGTGACACCGCAGTCTATGATGATCGCACTGTTTCCTTCATGGAAGATATAGCAGTTTCCGCAGCTGCCGGTGCTCAGGACTGCATAGTGCATCACATTACCTCCCTGAGAAAGTCCTCAGAGAATCCGGCATGGGCTTTCATACCGCTCCTGATGACAGGAAGGACAAGAAGCTCTGGATGCTCTCTCAGTTCCTCTTCAGGATCATACTCACGCCACTGATACCCGCCTTCCCGGAAAAGACGCGAAGAAGCATCGATCAGTGTCCCAGGATCATCAACAGAGGAGAATATGCTTTTCCAGATCTTCCCGGGAAGCTCCCAGCGGTCATCAAGATCTATGAAGCTGTACGGGATCCTTCTTTCTTTCAGATACCGTATGGCCTTTGCTGTCTCCCTGCTTTTTCTCGTTCCGATGATCTCAATCATGCTATTTGTTTAGTATCTCAGCATATCTGCTGTCAACAGGATAAATTAACCATTTCAGGCGACTATCTAGATAATATTCACTATATGCTATCCTTGACCGCTTTGCCCCATGGTGCAATAATGCAGGAAATCCATCTAGGAGTATTTGCATGGAGAAGAGAATCAAGGAAATCCTCGCCCTCAGTCCATCTGACGCAACTGTCCGTGCTGAAGGCTGGGTAAGAACGAAGAGAGACAGCAAGAATGTCTCATTCGCCGAGATAAATGACGGATCATGCCTCAAGGGGCTTCAGATCGTTATAGATCATCAGGCTTTCTCTGAGGAGCTGATAGACAGCATAACAACAGGATGCAGTGTTATTGCAGAGGGAACAATCGTCGCATCAGAGGGAGGAGCGCAGGCGACTGAGCTCAGATGCACGAAGCTTGAGCTCGTAGGGGCATGTCCGGCGGACTATCCTCTGCAGAAGAAGAGGCATACTATCGAGTTCCTGAGGGAGAAAGCATATCTGAGACCGCGCACGAATCTCTTCGGAGCAGTAACAAGAGTCAGGAATACAATGGCATATGCAGTCCACTCCTTCTTCCAGGAGAATGGATTCGTGTACGTCAACACTCCTCTTATCTCTGCTTCCGACTGTGAAGGCGCAGGTGCCCAGTTCCAGGTCACTACGCTTGACATGGAGAATCTTCCAAGAACAGAGGATGGCAAGGTCGATTACTCAAAGGACTTCTTCGGCAAGATAGCGAACCTCACTGTCTCAGGACAGCTTGAGGGGGAGACATATGCGCTTGCAATGAAGAATATCTACACATTCGGACCAACATTCCGCGCAGAGAACTCGAACACAACGCGCCACCTCGCAGAATTCTGGATGATTGAGCCGGAGATGGCTTTCTGCACGCTCGAGGGAGACATGGACACTGCAGAGAAGTTCCTGAAATACATCTTCAAAGCAGTTCTCGACAAAAACGAGGAGGATATGGCGTTCTTCTCGAAGTTCGTTCTTGATGGCGTTGTCGAAACACTGGAGCATGTCATAGAAAGCCCGTTCGAGCATATGACATATACAGATGCAGTCAAGATCCTTGAGAAGCACAATGATGCATTCGAATTCCCCGTAAGCTGGGGAACAGAGATCCAGAGCGAGCATGAGAGGTATCTTACGGAGGTCATTGCGAAGCGTCCTGTCATCGTTACCGATTATCCTAAGGAAATCAAAGCGTTCTATATGAAGATGAACGATGACGGCAGGACTGTAAGGGCTATGGATGTCCTTGCGCCAAGGCTTGGCGAGATCATCGGAGGATCAGAAAGGGAGTACAGATATGATGTGCTTCTTGACAGGATGAAGGAGCTCGGACTTGATCCTGCTGCATACTGGTGGTATCTCGATCTGAGAAAGTACGGATCGGTGCCTCATGCCGGTT
Organism: uncultured Spirochaetaceae bacterium; assembly: GCA_944389065.1. Taxonomy (GTDB): domain Bacteria; phylum Spirochaetota; class Spirochaetia; order Sphaerochaetales; family Sphaerochaetaceae; genus Ornithospirochaeta. The sequence continues at coordinate 1,555 of CALXKZ010000050.1, read as the reverse complement.
TCGGACTCGGATTCGAACGTGCTGTGCAGTATGTGACAGGAGTCGGGAACATAAGGGATGTCATTCCTTATCCAAGATATGTCAGGAGCTGTGAATACTGATCGATATACACAGAGAAGACCGCTAGCTGTTCTCCGGACACGAATCCGGTCTTCCTGAATATCCCTTCTTTTATTCTGCGTACGGTTCTCTCGCTGACGGACATCGAAAGCGAGAGTTCTTTATTTGAAGGACCATTACGCATTCTCCTTATAAGGTCAAGTTCACGATCAGAGAATTCTATCGGCTTTCTTCTCTTTCCGCTGAGCGCTGCGATGATGCCATCAGCTCCATCTTCCCTTCTGACGCTCACTGCAGACGGACAGAATGCCCGGAATATTATATCTGAATAGAGATCGCTTACTGTTATTATCATCGGCATAGGACCTGAGGCAGAAGCCCGCTCAATCTCATCAAGAAGCTCATCGACTGACGGGCTGTCCAGAACGACAGCGAATGTCCGTGACTGATAGCAGCATAAAGGCAGGACATCAACTGACCATCTTCCATTCATCCTCAGAGCATCAATATATGAATAGTCTCCACGTAAAAGAACAGTTTTCTTCCGCATATATTATATACGCGCTCACTGCCTGTTTCTGACATTCCTAATTGGAAGAAATTTCATTGACCGCTTTATCGAAAGCCGCCGCGAACAGCCTTATGGTCTTCTCATCAAAACGTTTCTGTGGCCCTGTGAACAGTCCCATCTCACGGAAAAGAGCATTATTGCTCCTCTTAGAAAGCCTTGATGCTATATCTGATGCAGTAAGCCGCCCTCCTCTGTCATCTATGACGATAAGGCCTTTCTCAATAAGGCGCGCGGACAAAGGGATATCATGTGTTATGGCAAGCGAACCAGGAACTGCAATAGATACAAGATAATCATCGGCGGAATCCTTCCCCTTCTCGACGACTTCCATATGTATTCCAGATCCGATCTTACGAACCTCTTCTGGAGAAAGAGTATCTCTATACGGTCTTCTTCTCTCAGCTTTGTCTTTCTCAATGGCCTTGATGACATCTGGAAGGACTCTGTCAGCCGCAAAGACACAGAAAGCATCAGCATTACCGATAACCCTTCTGAGGATTATGCTTCTATGACGCTCTGTCATTGAATCCGCATCCACATATATTCTGAGCATGCTTTTATATTATCAGAAAGAATAAGATCATGAAAACGAAGGCTGGAACCATGCAATCCATCATGCATTGATGCTGTTTCTGATATTCTCAACCTCACTGAGAGTAAGCCCCGAATACTCCGCAATTTTCGGAAGAGGAATCGAGCCATCCCTTACCATGCTCCTGGCTACCTCGTGCTTTCCTTCCTGAAGACCTTCCCGTCGCCCTCTCTGAAGTCCATTAGCCTCGCCTTTCTTCAGGCTCTCAGTCCTTGCCTCGTTTATCTTCCTCTGCATTATCTCTTCGAACTTTCCGCTCATATCCTCTATCCCCTCCATCTCCTTCTTGTAGTATGCCACTCTCTCCCTGAGCTCATTATAGTGCATCTTGT
>CALXKZ010000049.1 GCA_944389065.1 uncultured Spirochaetaceae bacterium | reverse complement strand
TCTATGTAAACAGATACAGGATACGGCGGATATGAAGCCTTGTCCGAGCATCCTGCAAGGATAGCTACGAGAACAAGTCCAATCGCTAGAAAAATGTTTGTTTTTCTTGCCATTCTCTCAACCCTCTCTAATAAGATTCTGCTATGATGCTACCCCCCCCCGTATTATTTTGTCAAGCTTATTTCTTGCTTCAGGTGGTGGAAAATTCATGACAAGAATTTAAATATTAATTACTTTTGAGTATTTTTGCTGGATTTTTGCTTGTTTATATTTTACTTGAATGAAAATTGGATGAGGAAAACAAAGAGGAGCGATCTGGATAGAGTCAAGATTTATCAAATTTGCTGATGAGTATGCTCCGGGCAGATTGCTCCGCCCGGAACTGTGATTACGTTCTGATCTCTCTGTTGAATGGCTTTCCAAGGGATGATGGAGCCATTGTCTGGTCTTTGGATGTGAATGAGAGAACAACGATGACAAGAACGTATGGGAGCATGACTGCAAGCTCATACGGGAATGAGATTCCCATGCTCTGGATTATCGTCTGGAATGTCTGCGCGAATGTGAAAAGGAGTGCACCTCCCATTATCTGCAGAGGATGCCAGTGCCCGAAATATACAAGTGCGACTGCGATGAATCCACGTCCGGAGATGAGCGTATCTGAAAACATCTTAGCCTGAGCTATCGAAAGATATGCTCCGGCAAGACCTGCAAGCGCTCCTCCGAGCATCAGTGCCTCATAGCGTGTTCTTGTCACATTGATTCCCATCGAGTCCGCGGCTCTCGGGTTTGTGCCAGCGGCCCTGACCTTCAGCCCCCATGGAGTCTTGAACAGTATGTACATCGCAACAGGGATGAACAGATATGCAAGATATGCCATTGCATTATGGGAGAAGAAGACATCACCGAAGAACGGGATCTTCGAAAGGAGCGGGATGTCGATATCAGGGATACCGGGAATGGACTGGGTTCCTCCTACGAAGTGCCTGAAGAGCGTTCCTGCAGTTCCTACTCCGAACATCTGGAGTCCTATTCCCGCAATTCCCTGCGGAGCGCGGAATGTCACGGTGATGACAGCGAATATGATTCCAAACACAGCGCCGAGTGCTGCAGCTGCCACAAAGCCAAAGAAGTTGTACCACTGGGATACAGCACCGCCACCACCTGCGGCAAACGGAATAAGCATTCCGATGAATGCTCCCATGGCCATGACGCCTTCGCATCCGAGATTGAATACACCGGCTCTCTGGTTGAACATCTCCCCTATGGAAGCAAGAAGGAGCGCAACTGAGAATGGTATGCACATTGCTAGCATATTAGTCAGGATATCAAGCATATCAGGCCCCCTTCTTCCTCAGGCTCTGGTACTTTCTCCAGACCCTGTCCTGGAAATATGTATTGGACAGCACCATCTGTGCCGTGACGATTACAATGATTATTATTCCCTGCATTACCTGCACGATATTGGCAGGAACGCCGACCTTTGAAGGAGCAAGCGTTGCTCCATAGATCATAAGACCGAAGAAGAATGATGCGGGAATGATGCCAAACGGATGGAGACCGCCGAAAAGCGCTACGACAACACCAGAGAATCCATAGTTGTTAGTTATGCCTTCGATGGCTCTTCTATGCACTCCTGCAAGCTCGATTCCTCCGGCTAGCCCTGAGAATGCTCCTGATATCGCCATGGAGAGCGCTGCATAGAATCCGACGCTTATACCTGCGTAGCGCGCAGCTCTTGCGCCTGATCCTGATGCTCTCATCCGGAATCCTATGGTTGTCTTCCACATAAGAATGTAGATGAGGACGGCAAGCACTACAGCTATTATCACTCCATAATGGAGACGTCCTGTGATGCGTCCGAGCCATACATTCTCCGTAAGCCTCATCGACTGCGGCGTGCCAGTTCCATAGACCTGCTCTGCCGGATCAAGGAATATTGTCCTGAGGCAGAGCGAATAGAACTGGGCAGCTATATAGTTGAGCATGACAGTCGAAAGGAGCTCCGATACATTCAGCTTTGCCCTGAGGATTCCTGGAATGAATCCCCATATACCGCCTCCGATCACAGATGCAAGAAGAGCAAGCGGAAGAAGGATTGGGCGTGGAACATCAGGAAAAGCAAGCGCAACGCCTGTGAATGCAAGTATTCCCATCGCCATCTGACCTTCTGCGCCGATGTTGATGATTCCTGACCTGTATGCCACTGATATTCCAATCGCGATTATGCAGAGAGGAATAGCCCTTATCAGGACCTCTGAGATATGGAGCATATTCGTCAGGGGAGCGATGCAGATCGTGTAGAATGTCGCTCCAACCTCTGCCCCGATAAGCCAAAGTATCACAGAGGCAATCAGTACCGCCGCGATTATGGCTATAAGTATTATGGCTGCCTTGAAGGCAATTCTGAAGCCTCTTGTCATTCCTTCACCCCCGCCATAAGTATTCCAAGCCTTTCTTTTGTAGCCTCATCCTGCCTGAGTACCTTCTGAACCGTTCCTTTGTAGATTACGGCAATCCTGTCAGAGAGATTCATGATCTCCTCAAGCTCCTCGGAAATAAGAAGTATGCCTACCCCGCTTTCCCTTATCTCGAGAAGACGCTGATGGATGAACTCGACAGCTCCCATATCCAGGCCGCGTGTAGGATAGACTGCGACAAGGAAGCTGGGCTTTCTGTCAAGTTCGCGGGCAAGGATCACTTTCTGGATATTCCCTCCGGAAAGAGAGCCTGCAGCGGTCATTATCCCTGGGCACCTTATATCAAAGCCCTCGACAAGACGCTCGGCATTCTCCTCCTCTTCCTTCTTCTTCACGATACCCTTGCCGGAGAACTTCTCTGTGGAAATATCCTTCAGGACAAGGTTCTCCATGATTGAAAATGATGGAACTATGCCCTCTGTATTTCGCTCTTCCGGAATGTAGCCCATTCCAGATGCTATGACATCGTGCGGAGAGAGATTCTGTATCTCCTTTCCGTTGAGCACAATCCTGCCGCTTTCCGTGCGTCTGAGACCGTTTATTGCCTCTGCAAGCTCTCTCTGCCCGTTTCCTGAGACGCCTGCAAGCCCAACGATCTCACCGGAGCGGACGGAGAGCGAGAAGCCATTAAGAGCCTTCGTCTTCATATCGGACATCACAGTGATATCATCGATCTCAAGCGCTGTGTCACCGCAGGTCCTGTCTGCTCTGTTCTTTGGAAGGATTATCTCATGGCCTGTCATCTTCGCAGCAATCTCCTGCGAGGAGTAATCATCTGTATTGCCTGAGAATACAACCTTTCCATGACGGAGGATCGTCACTTTGTTCGAAAGAGCCTTCACCTCCTGCAGCTTATGAGAGATGAATATGATCGGTAGCTCCTTCGTCATATTCTTCAGAAGGACGATAAGCTCATCAGTCTCCTGCGGAGTGAGCGCGGATGTCGGCTCATCGAGGATAAGGAACCTGGCGCCAAGGCACAGCGTCTTCACAAGCTCTACCCTCTGCTGCTCTCCGACCGAGAGCTGCCAGATATATGCATCGGGATTCACAGCCAGCCCGTACTTCGAGGAGATATCATCGATCCTCTTCCTCACCTCGCCCAGATCGATGTTTGCATGCTTCCACGCGCTCTTATATCCAAGAGCTATATTCTCAAGCACCGTCATGTTATGGACGAGCATATATGTCTGATGCACCATCCCCAGTCCTGCTTTGAAAGCATCCTCAGGACCTCGGAAATGCACTTCCTTGTCATTGATCAAAATACGGCCCTCATCGCTCTGATAGAGACCCATGAGGATGTTCATAAGCGTTGTCTTTCCCGCGCCGTTCTCTCCGACGAGCGCAAGGACTTCCCCTTCTCCGACGCTTATCGAGATATCATCGGAAGCAAGGACTCCGGGAAAACGCTTTGTTATGTGCTCCATCCGGAGACTTCTGATTCTATTTTCCATATCTGAGAAAAAAGGCAGGGAAATCCCTGCCTTGGTCAGTTGCTATCAGAGAGTGGAGTAATCCACATCTGCCCAGGTTGCAAGAGTCCCATCCGGATCGGCCTTGAAGGACTCGATTGTCGATGCGACAAGATCCTTGAGTTCCGGAGATACCCACTCTGCCTCGAGAGCCGGGTTGTATTCGAATATGAATCCGCCATTTGCGAAATTCATCGGGATGCACTCGCCGCCCTTCACTCCGCTCTCGATTCTGTTTACGAGATCGATTACGACTGCTGCATAGTTATATGCGGAAGCTGCGATGCACTTTGCCTTTCCTTCCTCTGTTGTAAGCTGCGCAAGATCCTGGCCTACCCACATTGCCTTCGGGCTCTCAGCTGTTGCCCTCAGTGCTCCGATAGCCTGCTGGGATGAACCTGTGAGGACATCGGCGCCGCTTGAAAGCTGGGAAGTCGCGACTTCAGAGGACTTAACATAATCGGAGAACGAACCTGTGTGGGCAACAAGGATCTTAGCATCGGGGTTGACTGCCTGGATACCAAGAACATAACCGCGGTTGTAACGTGCAGAGTCACCGGAATCGACAGGGCCTACAAGACCAATGATGTTATCCTTTGTGACAGTTCCAGCGATAAGACCATTGATGTATCCAGTCTCCTCCGACTCAGGCATGTACGTAAATACATTTGCCGGTCCGATCTCAGAGGATGTTCCGAATGCGAACGATACATCTGGATACTCCTCAGCCATCTCAAGTACGAAGTTCTTGTACTGGGCACCATGTGCGATGATAAGATCATAGCCATCTGCAACATACTGGCGAGCAATGGAACCAGCATCGACAGGAAGCATCTTCTCAGAGTATGAATACTCGATCTTCTTGTCAGGCATTGCAGCGATAGCCTCGGTGATACCATCATGCATAGACTGGCACCAGCCCTTATCATCTATTGTATTCTCAATGATCAGGGCAATCTTGAATGTTCCGTCATCAGCAGCGCTCTCGCTGCTTCCGGATGCACAAAGACCGAATGCCGCAATAAGCATAATGGCAATTACAAGTAGTCTCTTCATGCTTTCTCTCCTTATTATTGTGTTAACCTGATTATAATCTTTATTCTGCTTCTTTCATAGACAGTTTCCACTGGAAATGGTGGTAGTATATAGATGGAGGAACTTTATGGACGAAATACTTGCATTTCTGAAGAAAGCGGGAACATACTTCCTTGCAACAGATGACAACGGACAGCCAAGGGTAAGGCCATTCGGGACAGCAACCCTTTACGATGGCAGAATCTATATACAGACAGGAAAGAAGAAAAGCGTATCGATGCAGATGCACGCGAATCCGCATATCGAGATCTGTGCTTTCCTTGACGGAGACTGGCTGAGGATACAGGCAGAAGCTGTGGAAGATGACAGAAGGGATGCAAGGAAAGCAGTTCTTGATGACTATCCTGAGCTGAGAGCGATGTACAATGAAGACGATGGGAACACAGAGGTGTTCTATCTTAAGAATGCAACTGCTGTATTCTCTTCCTTCACAAAGCCCGCAAGGACGGTGACATTTGGATAAGTCCGATATCAGAATAGCCGGGCTCAGCCTCCGTGATTTCAGGAATGTCAGGCACGGAGAGTTCTCCATGCCCTCATTCCTACGAGACTCCTCTTCTCCAGACATTCTTGGAATATACGGACAGAATGGATCGGGAAAGAGTGCCGCGATTGAGGCTCTTGGTCTTCTGCAGAGGATAATGACAGGAGAGGAGCTTCCTGGAAAGAGCTATGATTACATCAACATAGACAGCGAGAGCGCAACGCTTTCACTCTCCTTCTCAATCGAGAATGATGGAGTGCGTACATGCGTTCTGCGCTATGAGATCTCAATCGCCAATGATATGGACAGCGCGGCGATAGCATCGGAAGCACTGTACAGGAAGGATCCGGGCAAGAGGGAAAGATGCATCATCTCCTTTTCAAGGAAGGACAGGAAGATAACCCCTCTATCAGCACTCAGAGAGCTGAAAGCGGATAAGGACTCAGCTCTGGACCTGATGGTTGCGATGAGGATGGCTGAGAAGGAGGATATCTCATTCATCTTCGGGGAGGATGCAGCTTACCCCCTGCTTTCTCCGATGATTCCGGAGATCAAGGCGCTGAAGGAATATGCAGACACATCATTCATCGTCCTTACGGCAGATGACTCAGGGCTGAGCGGCAGCATTCTCAGGATCTCCTACCAGCAGATAAGGCATGGCAGACCTGTTAAAGGCAGGATCATGATAGACATCTCAAAGCCTGCTGTCATCTCAAACGAGGAAGAGGTCTTTCTCGAGGATCTCATTGAGGAGATGAACAAGGTTCTCTCTGCTATTGTTCCAAGGCTGAAGATAGGAATCTACAAGGTCGGAGAGGAACTGACAGCTGAAGGACATAAGGGAGCTGCGGTAGAGATTGTCTCTTATAAGAATGACACCCCGATTCCCTTAAGATCAGAATCCGTGGGGATAATAAAGATAATTTCACTCCTTTCCTGTCTCTTGGCAGTCTATAATTCAAGGTCAGTGTGCCTTGTGATCGATGAGTTCGATGCATCGATTTTCGAGTTCCTGCTGGGTGAGCTGATCGCTGTATTCGAGAGCGGAGCCAAAGGCCAGCTCATATTCACGAGCCACAATCTACGCATTCTTGAGATGGTCGGAAGCGACAGCATCATATTCAGCACGGCAAATCCTGATAACCGGTATATCCGTCTAAAAGTAAAGCCCGGCAATCTACGGGATGAATACCTCAGATCCCTTCTACTGGGAGGAACGGAGGAGGATATATACGAGAAGACAGATCCGTTCGAGATCGGGAAAGCTCTGAGGAACGCCTGGAAGAGAGATGAGTGACAGACGTAAGCTTGTGATAATCATCGTGGAGGGAAAGAGCGAGGAGAATGCGCTCTCATCGCTGATGAAGCACTTCTTCTCCCCGGATGAGGTCATATTCCATGTCATGAATGGCGACATGATGACCAAGAGCCAGAAGAATATCGCAAAGATCGTCGATTCGATCATATCAGAGGAATCGAGGCGCTATGGTCTCCAGCGCTCCGATATCAGAAGAGTCGTGCAGCTTACAGATACCGATGGATGCTTCATTCCGGACAGATACATCATCGGGGATGAGAGCATTTCACACATTGTCTACTCCGAAGAATGCATCAGAACCCCATTCCCCCAATCGATACAGCAGCGGAACGGAAAAAGAAGAAGAGCGATATCCTCTCTTATCGGCTTAAGGACATTAAAGGGGCGCATCCCCTATTCCATCTTCTACTTCTCAAGGAACATAGAGCATGCGCTGTATGGAATAGGGAAAGGAGTCAGCGACAGCCGCAAAACAGACCTTGCATATGAGTTCTCAGACAGATTCAGTTTCAACACCGCTGCATTCATAAGATACCTTGAGACGGAGGATATCTGTCCAGGAAGCGATTACATTTCCTCATGGGAGGCAATCGAAACGGACAGGGAGAGCCTGAAAAGACACTCGAATCTCATACTCCTTCTTTCTTGACCATCTCTCATCTTTTTCAGAATATAGGCCCATGGAACCGATAGCCATACTCAGAGGAAGAGTGGTCCATGGTAAGGGACTTGGACGGACAGTGGGGATGCCGACTGCAAATCTCGATGTCTCAAGATCTTCCGAGATTCCTCCTGAAGGAGTATATGCATCGATTGCCCGTGTGAGATCCGGATCATATTATGCTGTAACGAATATAGGAACAAGGCCAAGCGTCGACAGCAGCATGAAGCTGACAATCGAGACGAATATCATGGATTTCGATGAGGATATCTATGGAGAAGACATGATCGTTGAGATCATGGCGTATCTCAGACCCATAAAGAAAATGGATGGCATAGAGGAAGTGAAGAAGCAGGTGGATGAAGACAAGCTCAGATCAAGAAGGATATTGTCTTCCCTGCCTCTTTCTGTGTAGCATCACCGGGTGGAAACAGAACTTCTATCGGAAAAAACCGGAAAGCTTTACATAAGATACCTTGTACCTTCTCTCGGAGGAGCGCTTGCAACATCCGTATACAGCTTTGTTGACACGATTGCAGTAGGACAGTCCTCCGGACCTGTCGGAGCTGCTGCGATTGCTGTGATCAATCCGCTATTCGCGCTTGCATGCTTTGTCGGTCTTCTCGTAGGAATCGGGAGCTCGGTTCTTATGAGCCGGGCAAAAGGAGCTGGTGAGATGGAAGAGGCAGAAAGGGTATTCACATCCTCTCTTATTATCCTTGCCGCTTTTGGAATCGCATCCTGGGTCTTCACAGGAATTTTCCTCCGCCCCATCCTATCGTTTTGCGGAGCTGATGACGAGATCATGCCATACGCAGTCAGCTACATGATACCGATTGCAGTCGGGCTTCCGTTATTCATCATCAATACATATCTTGCCCCTGTAATAAGATATGATGAGCATCCATCACTTGTTCTCAAGGCTGTCCTCACAGGTGGATGCTTCAATATATTCGGAGACTGGTTCTTCGTTTTCCCGCTTGGCATGGGAATGTTCGGCGCAGGACTTGCAACAGCGCTTGGAGCTCTGATACAGACATCCATCCTCCTTTCCCATTTCCTGAGGGGAAAATCCTCTCTTCGTATCATAAGACCTGAAAGCATAATCGGAAGATCAGGAAGGATAATCGCCTCCGGCTTCGGAGCAAGCATACTCGATGTTGCCATCGGATCTCTTACGATCATGATCAACAGACAGACCATGAAGTATGGAGGAAAGGATGAGCTTGCCGTGCTTGGAGTCATAATGACGATCTCATTCCTTCTCCAGCATCTCTATGCAGGTATCGGGCAGGCTGTCCAGCCTATTGCCTCAACAGCATATGGAGCAGGACGTAAGGACAGGGTATGGCAGTCCTTCTCGTACCTTCTCTCATCATCTCTTATCGCAGGCCTGCTTTCGGCTTCTGTATGCATATTCTTCCCTGTCCCGATTCTGAAGCTTTTTATAGATGCGACGGAGAATGTGCTTTCAATCGGACCGCATATAGTGATCATCTACTCACTCTCATTCCTGCCCATGGCTGTGAATATAAACCTGGTATTCTTCCTTCAGTCCATCCTTGCACCGGGAGCAGCTCTTGCATTCTCCCTATCAAGAGGTGTCGTGATAAGCCTCATGCTTCTCTATATTCTTCCCCTATTCATGGGCATGGACGGGATACTGTGGGCAATGGTTCTTGCTGAGATCATAACAATCATCGGTTCACTTCCATATACGCTTTCACTGAAGAGAAGGCATAGTGAAAAGCCGGAATAATAGCTTTGCTTCGGAAAGCTGCGACTGTATAGCTGATGGCAGGCAATGCCACTTCCATTAGTTGGATGTGATACTTGCAGCTGCAGCCTGTATCTTTCATTTCCTCATCGAGGATGATTCTCAGCCTTTCCTTCGGTTGGTTTAATTTTGAGTCAACGCGCTTCATTGACTGTTTCAGTACTTGAGCTGTATTATGATTATAGAAAGAGTCGCCAGCAAGACGGCGGCCTCGGTTTATAAGAGATTAACCCTCGCTACCTTTGGTCTGGTATGCTCCCTGTCACTAGGACAGTGAAATAAAGAAGGAGCTTATCAATGGGCGGTAGAGAGAAAGCTGGTGCAGAAAAGGCATCGGCTTTTTCTTTCAGCCTATGCTGCCTCGTTTACTAGGAC
>CALXKZ010000048.1 GCA_944389065.1 uncultured Spirochaetaceae bacterium | reverse complement strand
GGGAGCCTGGCCCTTCTCCAGCTTATCAAGCTGCAGGAAATTTCTGAATGACTCGGTCTGGATTCCGATAAGATTGGGAAGTTCGCAGACTTCCGGGAGCTCAGAACCGATGTCTACTCTCTTTATGCCTTTGCCCTTGCTGGCCATCGCTGTACCTCCAAAAAGCACCGAAGTACTTGGTTTTTTCCTGAATCTCTTTAGACACCTATGCCATCGGGGGCTCCGATGGCATAGCCTGAGCACAGGGCCCAGGATAAATAGCGGCTGAAAGCCTTATTACTTCACCTCGATTTCGCAGCCAGCAGCAGTGAGCTTCTCCTTCATAGAAGCAGCCTCTTCCTTGCTTACGCCTTCCTTGAGTGTACCGCCGTTCTCGCAGAGATCCTTTGCCTCCTTGAGGCCAAGACCTGTTACAGCTCTGACTTCCTTGATGCAAGCGATCTTCTTTGCAGCATCAACGCTCTTGAGAACAACTGTGAACTCTGTCTGCTCCTCTTCTGCAGCAGCAGCCTCACCAGCGCCAGCAGCAGGACCTGCAGCAACAGCAGCAGCTGCGACGACACCGAACTTCTCCTCCATCATCTTGATGAGGTCAGCAACGTCCATAACGCTCATCGATGCGATTGACTCAATGATTTCCTCTTTTGTAGCCATATTACCTTCTCCTTATCTCAATATTCTTTAACGGTCTAGCAGGTTACGTGAAGACTATGACCGTATCAGTTAGCTTCAGCAGAAGCACCGCCCTTCGACTCAACATATGCAAGAAGAGTAGCAGCAAGCTTCTGTACAGGTGCCTTCATCGTACCCATGAGGGAAGCGATGAGCTCGAGCTTTGTCGGGAGCTTCGAGAGTGCTTCAATCTGATCAGCGTTCATCAGCTCATCACCGATGAGAGCGCCCTTTACAGTTACAGATACGCCGTCCTTGTTTGCATTGAAGAGGATCTTGGCAACGGAGTTCGCAGTATCACCCTTGACAAGAGCAACAGCTGTCGGTCCCTTCATATCATCTTCAGCGCCGGATTTCCCAAGATCCTTAAGAGCGATCTTGGCATAGCGGTTCTTGACAACGCGGTAAGCAGCCTCTTCCTTTCTCAGGCTCTTCCTGATATCAGTGATCTGCTCAACTGTCATGCCTCTGTAATCTGTGAAGATGAATGCATCATATCCAGCGAACTCATCTCTGAGCGCCTTTACTGCATCTTCCTTAGCAGGAGTAATGCGTGTCTTGTAATTATCCATGCCTTCCCTCCTTATACAGCTGCAGATGCAGATGCATCCTTAGCATTGACGTGTACACCAGGACCCATTGTCGATGAGAGCGCGATGGAAACAACGAAGTCACCCTTTGCATCCGATGGCTTCTTTCTTACGATCTCATCAATAGCGACCTGTGCGTTCTCTGCGATAGCAGCAGCATCCATATTGACCTTGCCAACTGCAAGATGGACAACGCCTGTCTTATCGGAGCGGAACTCCACGCGGCCCTTATTGAGCTCTGCGAGAGCTTCCTTGATATCATTCGTGACAGTGTGTGTCTTCGGGTTCGGCATGAGTCCTCTTCTACCGAGAATAGGTCCAAGCCTACCTACATCCTTCATCATATCCGGAGTTGCGACCGCGACATCGAAATCCATCCAGCCACCCCTGATCTTCTCGATGAGGTCTGTATCACCGACATATGCAGCACCAGCAGCCTTTGCCTCCTCTGCCTTGTCGCCCTTTGCGAAGACAAGAACTCTCTTCTGAGCCATGAACTGATTCGGAAGAACAACAGTATCCCTGACAGACTGGCTCTTCTTCAAAGTGAGTGTCACTGAAAGCTCGACAGTCTCTGTGAACTTGGCAAAAGCACAGCTCTTCACAAGCTCTGCGGCCTCCTGGAGGGAGTAAAGCTTTGTTCTGTCGATCTTCTTTACAGCTTCCTGATATTTCTTTCCTCTTTTCATCTTACTTCTCCACCTCTACACCCATGGAGCGGGCTGTACCAGCGATGATTCTCTTTGCAGCATCCATATCGTTTGCATTGAGATCCTCGAACTTGGTCTTGGCGATTTCCGTGAGCTGTGCATCAGTAAGCGTTCCGACCTTTGTCTTGTTAGGTGTGCCGGATGCTGTCTGAAGACCAAGAGCCTTCTTGATAAGCACTGCTGCAGGAGGAGTCTTGAGGATAAAAGAGAAGCTCTTATCCTGATAGACTGTGATGATAACAGGAAGGATGAGTCCAGGTTCATATCCCTTTGTCTTGTCATTGAACTGCTGGACGAACTGTGGGGCGCTGACACCATGAGGACCAAGTGCTGGACCAATAGGTGGTGCCGGCGTAGCCTTCTGGGCAGGACACTGCAGCTTGATTACCGCAGTAACCTTCTTCTTTGCCATTTTAGTCTCCTTACGCTCTGGAGCCTGGTCTGAGCTGACCGATAACGCTGGGCTCCGCGCTGGTATTAACGCTCTTCAACGAAGAGCTCCCACCCTGCAATGCAGGGGAGATGTCAAATTAATGTAAAAAACCAATGGCCCTGGGCTTATACCAGGACCTTCTCAACCTGCGAGAAATCAACCTCAACAGGCGTTGAACGACCGAATATCTGCACAGAGAGGCGAAGCCTGCCCTTAGCATTATCGATCTCATCGATCGTTCCATTGAAGGAAGCGAACGGCCCGGAAATGACCTTGACCTCCTCTCCCTTCTCAAAATCCTGCTTCGGACGGAAGACCTTCTCCTCCGGCAGCTCACCAGTACGGCGGAGAATATCGCTATGCTCACGCGCAGTAAGCGGCTTAGGAGGATTCTTTCCTGTCTTATCTGCAGTAAGGAAGCCAGTCACTCCCTGGATTCTGGCAATCTTGGCAGTAACAGTACGCCATGTATTCTCAGGCAGATCGAGCTCAACAAGGATATACCCGGGGATGACCTTCTTCATCTCCATCTTCTTCTCACCCTTGTCATTGATGACAGGAACCTGCTCCATAGGAACACTGACTCCAGTGCAGTATGCAGCAAATTCCCCATCAGAAGAGCGGAGCTTGTTTATGATCCTTTCTATCTTCTGCTCATATCCTGTGTATGTATGTACTACGTACCAGCCTCTTGCCATCTTATCACCTAGAAAATAAGGTCAAGCCCAAGCCCGAGAAGCGTATCAACAAGACCAAGGACCACTGCAAAAGCAATAGTCGAAATGATAACGATCCATGTTGAATGGATAACCACCTGTCTTGAAGGCCATGAAACCTTCTTCATCTCAAGCCAGCATTCCTTGAAATATCTTCCGATTTTCTTCATTGACTGTTCCTTAAGGAAATCCAGAGTGCCAGCAGGCCAGGTAGGATTCGAACCTACAACACCCGGTTTTGGAGACCAGTGCTCTAGCCGTTGGAGCTACTGACCTGCTCGCACCCTGGAAAAATCCCTCTTATTTTATCTTTGTCTCGCGATGCAGCGTGTGCTTGTGCTCGAACGGGCAATACTTCATAAGCTCAAGCTTACCCGGAGTATTGCGGCGGTTCTTCTCCGTCGTATAGTTCTTCTGCTTGCACTCCGTGCACTGAAGAGCAATCTTCTCTACTGGTCCTTTCTTCTTTGAGCTAGCCATCTATATACTCCTCAAAAATTCTCAAAGCCTCCGAGCGGATTTGAACCGCTGACCCCAACCTTACCATGGTTGTGCTCTACCGACTGAGCTACAGAGGCAAATCTCGCCCTGAATGCGACATGCGTTTGGTATATTAGCAGAATCGATATTCCTTGGCAATAGTCTTCAGCAAAGAAAGACCAAAATCACTTTGGCAGAACTTCACGGCCATGATGGCACACTCCAAGAAGAACACAGGAGGAACATTCCGGCTTCTTTCTGCAGACAGTTATGCAATGCTGGAGCACAAGCCAATGGAAACGTCCATAATCAAGCGCATCCGCGGAAAGTCCACTGCTGATATATCTCCTTATTCCATCATCTGACCGGAATTGATAGCCAAGACGCGACAGCAGTCTCTTTGTATAGGCCTCGACAACGGATACCGGACGGCGAAACGCATACAGAAGAATGACATCTGCAGTCTCCTCTCCTACCCCGCGGATTGCCAGAAGGCTGGAACGCAGCTCGCTGTCAGAAATGCATTCTGGATATCTGTGCTCCATCCACCAGGCAGCCAATGCTTTTATCGCGCCTGCTTTCGAATGAAAGAAACCGCAAGGCCGTATCATATCCTCCAGGTCTTCCTGAACCATAGCGATAATGCTTTCCGGGCTCGGGATTTTTCCTATCGCTTCTGTTGTCTTCACGACATTCCGCCATGCAGTATTCTGGACAAGGACAGCCTGGAATATCACAGTGAAAGGATCATCGGACCACCATGGAGGTATACCATACTCTTTAAGAAGCATTCCATACAGCCTATCTGAGCTTATCATCTCACCTTCCGTATCCTCTCATGGTAGAAATAATTCACGATCAGCGGCCTTGCCCTGAAGGGCCGGTGAATGCTGTCATCGTTCACAGCATATTCCAGTCCGCATTCCATAGCGAAATTCCTGATCTCTTCATCCAGGGATTCCCAGTATCCCATATCGCCATGATTGTATATCTCATCATAAAGAGGCAAGAGGTCCGCATGCTTTTCTTCTATGTACTTCATCACAGGACCTTTGAATAAGCCCCGGAGATTCAGATTCTCAAGCCAGATGAGATTGCAGTACGATCCAGCTTCCGATACGATCGCCTTCACATCAGTAATCCCTGGGAATATTGGAGAGATGAAGCATGTTGTGCGAACACCTGCATCATGGAATATCCTCATGGCATCAAGCCGTCTTTCAATCGGGGCAGCTTTGTCCATATCGCTCCTGAAATCCTCATCAAGCGTATTGATAGACCATGAGACACGCGCATCGGGGAATGTCCTTATAAGATCTATATCACGAAGCACAAGGTCGGATTTCGTTGCGATGCTGATCAAGGCTCCGCTCCCCTTCAGCTCCTCAAGAAGCGCTCTCGTTCTCCCGTACTTCTCCTCCTGTGGATTGTATGGATCGGTTACAGAGCCTATGAATATCTCCCGCCCTCTGTACTTTTCAGGATTCCTTATCGGACTCCAATCCTTGACATCAAGAAACTCTCCCCAGGGCTCACCATGTCCTGTGAATCGCTTCATGAACGATGCATAGCAGTACATGCAGCCATGTGTGCATCCGATATATGGATTAGCGGAGAATTCGCATACCGGAAGACTGGACTTCGTAAGTACGCTCTTTACCTCTACAACCCTGACAAGAGGTCCCTGCATTGCATCTCCTCCTTCTTAAGGAATGATCTCTGATCTCCCCGGATTATAATATCACCATCCTTAAGCGTGCCAAGAAGCATGGGAGAGTCCGGATCATGGTAACGGAAATTACCGAATGCCCTATCTGGATCGGTATTGGCATAGCAGTATCTGCACCGATTAAGGCATGTATCGTATGCTCCTATATCGCGGCTTTCGATGCAATGGCAGCCCTGTCTCATCCCCTTGTGCTTAATGTTCCTGAACTCCACGCCATTTGCCCTTCCGAGGATATCCAGAGTCATGCATCCCGATCTATGGATGCCATACTCAGCATAATCCTCATCCGTACCGCATGTCTGGATATATATACCATTCTCCACAGCAATCCTGCCAAGACCCTCTGCAATAGTTCTCTTGTCTTCAACCGTCAGAGGAACGATCTCGGGCATATTCCTCTCCAGCTTGCGATACATCTCGATAAAACTGAATATACATCTATCAATATACGGAGAGAGCTTCTCTGCCATTCTCCTGAAAGTGTTCAGGTGCCTTTCGATCGTATAGGCCTCAGTGAGAAGAACAGGATCGTATCGCCATGCTATGCGACCGCGACCGGCTTTCGATGAGAGCTCGATAAGAGTCTCCATGCTTTCATCTATTGATGGGACTCCAGGCTCGATATCCTTTCCATATGCGGTGATCGTATAGTAGAAATAAGTTTTGAACCTGTCTGTGATCTCATTGATCCGGCCAAGTATCGGCCTGTAGTTCTTTGAGCAGAAGACAACACAGTCCACCTTCTCAGGAGTAAGCTCATAGCGTATCACCTTCGACGGAAAGAGCGGATTCCTGACAAGCACATAGCCCTCTCGGAACCGATTGAGAAGCCATTGGGTATAGTACTGGACCGTATCAGTCCTGGCACCTGTATTGATGATCATGAAGCCATTATACACAGAAAAGGCAGAGAACATCGCTGTCCTCTACCTCTTTATCAGCCTGAATAAGGCTTACTTGCCGATCTTCACTTCAATCTCTCTCGGCTTTTCTTCAGGTGTCTTCGGAAGCGTTACGGAAAGAACACCGTTCCTGAAATCCGCTGTGATCTTCGATTCATCCAGCCCTTCGGGAAGACTGAACGAGCGCTCGAATGATTCATGGCGTCTCTCCCTTACAAGATACTTCTTTCCTTCATTATGCTTCTCTTTCTCATCGACAGTACCTGAGATGCGAATGACATGCTTATCAACGGTGATCTTCACATCCTTCTCGGAGAATCCTGGCATCTCAGCCTTGATCAGATAACTGTCAGGAGTCTCCTCAACATCAACTGCAGGTACTCTTGCCGAGTAGGTGTCCCATGCTCCTAGCATTGAATCGAAGAAGTCATCGAATAGGGATACATCCCTTCTATCGCTCCTGTCATTGTATTTCATTATATCCTTTGCCATAGTGCGGCCTCCTTGTATTCAATATCATGTTCCTATAGAACACCTACGATACTGCATCAGGCATGCCAAATGATATAATTTATTGTATTATAAATAATTATATATAATACTTAATATGATGGAAATATGAAGCGATGACATTCAGTACCTGAAACCGGCATCTCAGGGCTTAAAACGTGTCATTTCAGCCCATCGGCAGAGAGGATAGCTGTAAAATGGGACAGAAAGAACAGCCCGGCACAAAATCGTATGCCGGGCCCATGCTTACTCTTCTTCCTTTATTCCCTTGAGTATTCTATCCTTCTTGCGCCTCTTCGGATCGATTGCATGCTCCACTATCGTCACAACCTTTGTCAGTACCGCAGAGAGCACGAAATACATGATTGCAGTAACGATGAGTGGGAAGAATGCCTCATATGTCCTGCTTCTCACAAGGTCGCTTATCTTTGTCAGATCAAGAACGGCTATGTATCCGACAACGGAGGTTTCCTTTATGAGCGTGACAACTTCATTGCGGTATATAGGAAGGAAATGCTGGGCTGCCTGGGGCAGTATGATCTTGAAGAAACTCTGACGCTCAGAGTACCCAAGAGCCCTCGATGCCTCGAACTGTCCTCTTCCGATTGCGTTGCATCCAACACGCAGCATATCGATCATCGCACAGGCGAACATAAGCGAGAAACCTACAACAGATACCCAGGTACCGCTCAGCTCTGATGATCCGAACACGATGTAATAGAGAATCATCAGCAGAAGGACGGTCGGCATTCCATGGATCAGCCAGAGGAAGAAATCCGTAACCGAGTTCGCGATGCGGTTCCCCTTCCTGCAGAGCATGTAGACAAAAAATCCGATTACCGTTCCTGCGATGATCGAGGTCACCGTTATAAGGAATGTAAGTCCTGCACCCTGTACAAAGAGCTCCCACCTCGATTCCCTTATGAATGTCTTCTCAAAACTGAGAGCAAGGGAATCAAAGAACCCAAGCGCTTCATCGGTCTCGCCCTGGATCACAACGCGTATCGGTGTCGAATAGTATATGTCCGACAATGTACCCGTCTCGTTGCGCTCAGCACTGACCACGATATTCATCCCGATATCGTACTTCCCGCTTTCAACCCCAGGCGCTATAGCCTCAAAAGGAACTTCATAGAACTCCGGAGTATAGCCATAAGCCCTGGCGAAACGGCATATGAAATCAGCATCAAACCCGGAAATATGTCCATGGCTTATGAATGAGAACGGCTCGTACCCACCCTCGACAGCGACAGCAATCGTCCCGTTCTCACCAGTGAATCCCGTTACATCACAGGTATCATTGACAGGATCGAAGTCAGCAATCCAGTAATCATAGAGCTCATCCAGAAGCCCGTTCTCCCAGCTATCGGCAATGAACTGATTGAGCTCAGCAAGCAGTCTATCCTGCCTTTCGTTCTCACCGATTATGCATGTGGCATCAATATAGCCGGCAGGCTCTTCAAGCACAGCAAGATCCGGATGGTTCTTCTTCTGGACTCCGTAGCTTACCTCTTCTATAAGATAGCCATCGATCTTTCCTGATTTGAGGGCAAGAATCATATCGTTAGGCATCGTATAGTACTGGAATGTCGTATCAGGGACCCTATCGCGGATAAGATCCTCATAAAGAACCGCCGTCTGTACGCCTATATCATGACCATTGAGATCCTCAATCGTATTATACTCCGCTGCAGACAGAAACGAAGCAGCAAGACAAAGCAGAGATAACAGAATAAAACGCTTTCCCATCACTCCTCCTCCATCCATCTGAAACGGATTGAGATCTCATGCTCATAACCAAGAGGATCATCGGCGATATCACCCTGCTTAACCTCGGTCGTGGGTTCTGCGAGAAGTCCCAGGAAGAGAGAGCTTCCTGATGTATTGACATCAAAGACCTCTCCTTTATAGTGGATAACCATTGTCAGGATATCCAGCTTCTCGGAATACTCGACTTTGACAAGGATATCGGGAACATCTGAATTCGCAGCGATGTTGTTGATACAGATTTCCTCGAATGCAAGCATGAGCTTCGAAAGACGTTCTGCCTCGATAAGAAGCTTCTCTCCATAGGCATTAAGCTCATCGCTCATCGCCTCCACATCGAAATCCATTGAGCTGATCTTGTAAGTAAGCGACGAAAGCCGCTGGATGAACTTCTTCGTAATCTCCTTCTGCGGGTGCTCAAAGATCTGCTTCGGAGTGCCATCCTCATAGATATAGCCATCGTACATGAAGAGGATGCGATTGGAGATCTTCCTGGCAAAGTCCATCTCATGAGTGACAATCATCATCGTTCTGCCGCTTTTTGCAAGCATTTTGATAACTGACTGAACCTCTCCGATCATCGAAGGATCGAGTGCAGATGTAGGTTCATCAAAGAGGATGATATCAGGATCCATAGCCAGAGTCCTCGCTATGGCGATTCTCTGCTGCTGTCCTCCTGACAGCTCCTCTGGATAGGAGAAGACCTTTGATGCAAGACCGACCTGCTGAAGAAGGTACATTGCTTTGTCATACGCCTCCTGACGGCTCCTGCCAAGCAATGTGATCTGGGGATTCATTATGTTCTCTATGATTGTCAGATGGCCGAATAGATTGAATGACTGGAAGACCATGCCCATCTTCTTTCTTATCTCATTGAGATTGCATCCGCGCTCTGTAATATCCAGGCCATCTACGATAATGCTTCCTGAAGTTGGCTCTGTCAGCATATTGATACATCGGAGAAGAGTTGACTTTCCCGTGCCGGAAGGACCGATGATTGAGATAACATCGCCGTCGTTTATCGTTATGTCTATATCTTTCAGCGGGATGGTATCATCATCGAAGACTTTTCTAAGGTGCCTAATCTCTATCATTGCACTTCCTCTAAAACAATATAGTGACCAATGCACCCGCCTGCTACAAAAAGCAATTGGGATATATCGCATGACCTTTATAACCTTTATTCTGTATCAGGTCTATCACCATTGTGCCAATAAAACGTACTTTTTAGTCTTTCATCTACGCTGAGCGGAGAAAAAAAGCATCATCTGAAATGGAGAAAGGTTACATTTTCCGCAATCCGTGGCAGAATGATCTGTAGTATGAGTCTGAAGAAAAGCGTAATACTTGCACTAAGCGTGATAATTGTTCTCGCAGTTGCCGCAGGACTGATAGCCTACAACTTCCGAGCTGCGATGTTCGACAGGAACATGTCCGTGCAGGCCCCGCCTGCAGCAGAGACGGTTTCCGCTCCTTCTTCTGCCCCGGTCTCCCCGGAGGCAGCTATCACAGATGATACAAAAGAAGGAAGCAGTCCGCTTCCCATTCTGGAAACAGAAGAACAGAGAGAGAAAGAGTCAGGCGGAATAGCTGTTTTAGAAATAACAGGGAACGAAGAAGGCTCTCCAAAGGAAGAGACAATCACTGTCTCTGAAGAGACTGATTCCCAGATTATCTCCGAAGAAGAGGAAGAAGCCAATCAGATTCCGGCAGTCACAAAAGAATATGATATATACGGATATATGCTTTCCGCCACTATCGGAAACGGAACTGCAGAACTCTCGTATCCTGAATGGATTGATCAAAGCGATGTGGAAGCATTCTTCAGCTATGAGAATGAGAAGCATGATCTTGCAGGAATGGGCATGAGCTATACTATCCAAGCTCCTGGATCAGCGCTCATCTTACTTCCAGAGAACATGGGAATCAAAGAAGCCGAAGAGAGCCTTGATATACTTGCTGATGACCTTGTTTCATATCTTGCACCTGCAGAGGAAGAGAACACAGAGGATATCCCTGTATTGCTGTCCGTAGACACTGATGAATCCGTTATGGATGGAATCGGACCTATCCCTGTACAGGAAACCACAGAGGACCTGGAACAATATGCGGATGAAAGCATCTACACGCCTGCTCTGGCTGAAGAAGAACCTGCAGAAACCATAGCAGATGAAGAAGACAGCCCATTTGAGTTCACACTATTTTTTAAAGGAGGAATCCTTGCAGGTTTTGATGGCGTACCGCTTCCGGAAGCTGGGATCGGCCTTGATTTCAAGAACATCATCACTATGGGCGATACCGTAGGCATTGGGCTTAGAAGCGATATCGCAATAGATCTTGTGCCTACTATGATAACAGGCGCTGATATGAATAGAAAAGCATTGCAGCCAACCACCATACTGGTATGCCCAGTGCTTGGATCTTTCGATCTCAAGCTTATGCTGAATGCGGACTTAGGCTTTGCCGACATCTTCTTCGGTGGAGGACTAGGAGCAGCGGCAGGAGCGGATGTGGCCCATACCAAAGCTTCATCATATCTCGGCTATGGCCCGTTCAGCATACTCGGCGGGGAGTTCAGGGCGGACTGGTTCGCATCAGCGATTGCCGGTGTCAGATTCAATATAACAGACTTCTTCTCAATCGGAGCAGAAGCTGGCTACCGCTATATGATCAAAGCGGAAAAGCATGTACTCTCCGCAGCGGTTGCATTCGGATTCTCATTCTGATGAATACATAAGACAGGAGGAAAACAATGATCAAGAGAAGCTCAGCAATGAAGGACAACTTCATTGAGAATATGAGAGGTGGAGATGGAACTGTTATAAGGAAGGATATCCTTGACAGCAGTGATATGGCCAAGCATTCGCGCCTGTTCTCTCTCTTCACAATCAAGAAAGGCTGCTCCATCGGAGAGCATGAGCATATCAAGGAGACAGAGTACTACTACATCATCTCCGGAAAAGGCAAGGTCAAGGAGAAGGATGGAATAAAGGAAGTACTCCCAGGAGATATCGTGATCACAGGTGATGGAGAATCCCATTCGATCGCAAATGAGTGCGATGAGGATCTTGTATTCGCCGCTGTGATAATCCTCGACTGAGACCAATCTATAATGCTCCCTCTGGCATACTGCCTGAAAGGAGCATTCTGTAAGAATATGACAATAGCAAAAGCTGAAGAGGACGATGCTGGAAGGATATCTGAGATAATCGAGGAAGCAAGACGCTTCCAGCTCAGCTATGGCAACAGACAATGGGCAGATGGATATCCTTCCGCTCAGCTTATCTCAGAAGACATTGCCCAGGGCATTGGCTATAAAATCATCATCGATGATGAGATAGCTGGATATATGGCAATTGTCACAGAAGATGATTCATATAGCAGAATCGATGGGAAATGGATCACTGATGGACCGTATATTGCAATCCATCGTCTTGCGCTTTCCGACAAATGGCGTGGAAAAGGGCTATTCAGGAAGATAATCAGGAAATCCACCGCCATCGGCAGAGAAAAGGGGGCAGTCTCTCTCAGAATCGATACAGACAGAGCAAATCCTATCATGAAGCATCTGCTGGAGGAACTTGGATTCATGCACACGGGCTTTGTCTTATTTGAAGGAGACCCCAAACCCGCCTACGAGCTACCTTTCAATGTATATTAGGTCCTTTTCCAGAGAATCATGCCATCATCCGCGATAGTCTCAAGCTCTCCAGAGTCCTTCAGCCATGATAGATACGATCTTACGGTACTGCCGACAAGCACATACTGCTGCATTGAGACAGCAAGACCATATTCCTTGAATACCCTCCGGATGACATCATCAGATGAAAGCGGATCGGTACAGATACAGGCAATCTTCTCTGCGCTTTCATGAACTTTGCGTATGTTGTACTCCGCAAGCTCGGAGATATCCTCGGAGACATCCGCATGTGCAGGGATGAATATCCTACCCTCCATATTCTTCACCATTTCCAGTGTCTTCAGGTATGCCCCCGCATCATATATGAATGTCACTCCGTATTTCTCCAAGGTCTCCCTGCTGGAAAGGCAGTCTGCGAGATAGACAGCATCATCGGACGTGCGGAAACCGACCATATCGAAAAAATGACCAGGAAGGGGGATAACCTCCATTCCATCGGGAAGCGCATCCCCTGAAAGGAGCTCTGCATTGCTCTCTGCAGCCATAAGAAACTTATGCCTGAGATCCGAAGAAGGATATCCACCATAGAGGAATGAGGGCTCAAGGACTGTATGTCTTGTGAAGCAGCACTCAATGCCGGGAGCGAATATACGGCATCCGGTCTGCTTCTGCAGATAGCTGTTTCCGCCGATGTGATCTGCATTGGAATGGGTATTGTAGATTGCCCTCAGTTTCCATCCATGGGCATCAAGGATCTGACGGATTTTCCTTCCCGCATCCTTATCGCTGCCGCTATCAATAAGGCAGACCTCATCCTCCCCTGTCCTAATCAGTCCCACCTTTGCAGGACTTTCAATATAATAGCTGTCCCCTGCAGCCTGAATCAGTTCATACATTGGCTTTCTCCTTTATGCATCATATCATACGGCTGCCATTTCCAGCATGTGCTATGAAACCATTTGATCCCATCACTGTCCTGCTTTTTTCCATATCATTTTCCGTAAAATCCTTTCACTGATTTTGCGGCAATATGGTCCTGGAATACCATCCTATTTACATTAAGATTAATCTTATATAATATCAGGATATAAAACCCAAATATTGTGCTTTTTCCTTGCCCATTTTGATAACTGTGGTAACATTAGCTTATGAGAACCACTCTTAAGACCATCGCAAAGGCTACTGGTTTCTCGATAAACACTGTATCGAGGGTTCTTAGAAATGATACCCGTATAAGCGCTGAGACCAGCAGCATAATCAGCAGAAAGGCAGAAGAGCTCGGTTACATTCCAAATGCAATAGCATCCAGTCTGCGCAGTCTCAGAACATATACGATCGGAGTCATCAGCGCAGATTTCTCTAATCCATTCTTCAGTGAGGTCATAGGCGGAATAGAGGAAAAGGCCCATGAAGCCGGATACCAGATGCTCATAGGCAACAGCGGAGAGGACGAGGAGAAGGAACGGCATCTGGTCAGGCTGTTCCTGTCACGGAAAGTGGATGGCTTTGTCGTCATGCCAGCATATGGGAAAGACAACAGGCATTTCGATTTCTACTCATCCATTCCCGTTCCGTACATCTTCGCAGGAAGATACATTAACGGACAGAAAAGCCACAGTATTCTCCACAACGATGAGGATGGCGAGGAAAGCGTATTCGATTATCTTCTCAGGCGCGGGCACAGGAACATACTGTACCTATCTGGCCCGGAAGGAATAAGCAATACCCATGACAGGGACAAAGGAATGCAGAAAGCATACAGCAGCCATTCCATTCAGCCGGACAATAAATACATATTCCACCTTTCAGGGAACATGGAAGAAGGATACCAGAAAACAAATCAGGCAATCACACAGAATCTGGAGTTCACGGCTGTTGTCTGCTTCAACGATCTGATTGCCATGGGAGCGCTCAAAAGCCTCGCGGAAAACAATCTTTCAGTTCCTGGGGATGTAGAGGTCATCGGCTACGACAATCTGAAGATTTCTCCTTTCATGGAACCAGGACTTACAACCGTCGATGTTCCCAAGCACAAACTCGGCTATGAAGCGATGGATGTGCTTGATCAGCATATAAGCAATCCTGAAATGGCATATGAGACAAACAACCTCACATCAAAGCTGCTATTCCGCGGAAGCACAGTGGATGATGACCAACAGGAAAGAATCCGGCAGCCTTAAAGCTCCGGATTCATTGTTGCCATCAGATAGCTCCGTGCATTTTCAGCAATTTCTCTATATCAGAACCCTGGATATGTTTCAGAGCCTCCTTCAATGCAAACTTCTCCTTGAAACCCAGCTCCATCTCAGTGAGCTTCTTTCCATCGCGGAGAGCAACTGAAGCATGAACAAGGTCGCGGATATCGAAGGCGCTGCCCCAGACTTCAGGAACTCCGCTGTCAAGATTCATCAAAGCATATACAGCTTCCATAGCTGTCCTTATGGAGTATTCTGCGGTGAAACGAACAATATCATTGCTTCTGGCTAATCGGATGTGGATGCTTTGATTTGCCTTAAGGCATGCAGGAAAATCCTATGCTAAATTTCACCAATTGCTGAATTCCTGAGAAAGCTGCTGTATCCATGAAACTGCTATATAATAAATAACTATGAGAGCAAACAGAAAATACTGGCCATGTTTTATCGCTGCAATCTGCGGCGTTATCGCAATCACTCTTTCCGCATGCAGCGGAAAAACTCCTGTAATTGAGCATCAGGTGATCTTTGATGCCAACGGCGGAGAATGGGAAGAAGGTACAGAAATCCAGCTGATCATCCCTGATGGTGCTCCATTATGGGACTACAGGCCTGACGTGCCGTCCAGAAATGGCTTTACTTTCACAGGGTGGTTCTCTGACAAAGATTGCACTGCCCCATATGATCCTGATTCCATCGTGACTTCAGACACAAAGCTATATGCGGGATGGGAAGAGATACCAATACCTGTCTACAGAGTCACATTCGATTCTACAGGAGGAACGCAGGTTGCTCCGCGGCTTGTGACAGAGGGCAATACTGTTGAGAAACCGCAGCAGAATCCAAAACGGCAAGGCTATACATTCGCAGGCTGGAGCACTAGCGCAAGCAGGAATATTCCATTTGATTTCACAACCCCAATCAGCAGCGATATCACGCTCTACGCTGTATGGCATAGGATAAGACCGACATGGACCATCTCATTCACTTATGATCTGCCATCATCTATCGATGGCAAAGCAGTCATATCCCCTGTTCCGGCAGCCATAAAGGTAACCGATGGCAATACAATCGCGAACCAGACTGTCTCACTCTCATACAATGGAACGGAATTCGGTTTTCTTGGATGGTTTGAAGAGAACGCAGAGGAACCATTCGATTTCACAGAGAGAATAACACGCAGCATCACACTCCATGCAGTGTGGGAAGATCTTGCGATATCCTCTGAAGGAGATTACATAACATATAGCGTGGATGGGCTTATGAAATGGGCAAAGGATGCGCCATCTGCATCATGCACGCTGATTGCTGACATCATTCTCACAGAACCATGGACTCCGATTGGTTCGGAAGAAGCACCATATGCTGCTTTATTCGAAGGAAATGGCCACAGTATAGAAGGTCTTTCAATCAATAGTGATGCAGACCATACTGGACTCTTCGGCTATATCGGGAAAGAAGGCATCGTGAGGAATCTGTCCATCGTGGGAATAAGCATAAGCGGTTCAGATTCATCCGGAGGAATCGCAGGAGAGAATCTCGGCCTGATAGAGAACTGCCAGGTATCTGGATCCATCTCTGAATCAGGGATTGCTGAAGGCGGAATAGCCGGATACAACAGAGGCACGATAATCAACTGCAGCTCATCTTGCTCTTCAAATGGCAATGGAGATGTCGGAGGGATTGCAGGTATCAATTACGGGGTGATTGACAGCTCTAGCAGTACAGGATCCATAAAAGGAGAATACGCTGTCGGAGGAATCACAGGGCTTAATAATGAAGGCGGCCGGATCACTGACTGCACATTCACCGGGGTGATCTCCGATGGATATTATGCAGGTGGCATCGCAGGATGCAATGATATGGGAAGCAGTATATCACACTCATCATTCAGTGGAACCATAAAAGACATGGATTGGTATATAGGAGGAATTGCAGGACTCAATTCACAGGAGTCTACAATCACGGAATGCACATCATCCGGTACTATAACCGGACAGGATGAAGCAGGTGGGATTGCTGGCTATAACTTCCTTGCATCCATCCATGCCTGCTCGTTCTCCGGTATATTATCAAGCAATACGATTGCTGGAGGAATTGCTGGAATCAGCATGGGAACCATGGATTCCTGCTGTTCATCCGGAGACATAAGCAGCAACTCTATTGCCGGAGGAATAGCTGGAATCAACAGATTCGACTCAATGGCCGCATGCTATTTTACAGGAACAGTCTCCTCAGAAGAAGCAGCGGGGTGCATTGCCGGACAGAATGAAAGGGCATCAATATCAGCATGCTTCTGGCAGAATGAAAGCAATCTCCCTGGCATAGGAGAAAGCATCTCATCCACATCCGAGGACCTCTATGCAATCGGAGAAGAATATACATGGGAAAAGGCTATGGATGAAATGAACAAAGCCCTGGCAGAAAGCAGCTATATGTATCAGATAAATGAAGGAAGCAATGCAGACAGTTTTCCTTTGATAATATCAGCGAAATAGAAAGAGAGGATCCGGCACTGAAGCTGGATTCTCTCCTGCATTTCCATCAATTGATATGCATTTGCATTGCATGCAATCTGCAGGTAGAATCCAATCGCAAGGAGTATGATGATGTTCTTCCTGATTGCAGGACTCTTGTGCAGTGCAACGGTCTCAATTGTTCTTAAAGTCTGTGGAAGACTGCAATATGACAGATATGGCATGCTGACGGTGAATTATATAGCATGCCTGATTCCTTTCATCATCTCAAGGATCGGAAAAGAGATGCCAGCCATCGATGAGGACTTCGGGCAATGCATTGCATTTGCTGTTATCAACAGCATTCTCTATCTTGCAGGAATGATCATGAATCAGATTAATGCTAAGAGAAACGGTGCAATACTCCAGTCAGCATTCGCCAGACTCGGAGTCATGATCCCTACATGTCTCTCATTCATGCTCTTTGGAGAACGGCCATCAATGCTGCAGATTCTAGGAATCGCATTAGTCCTTGCCTCATTCTGCATAATGAACATTCCTGAGGTAAAAGCTGAAAAGGATCCGGATTCAGCAAAACCAGCCTTCACACTTCTGCTGCTGGGCCTCCTCTTCGGAGGTCTTGCTGATAGCATGCTCAAAGTGTTTGAGGAATACGGGAACCAGAGTCTGGATGACTGGTTCATGGGAATGACGTTCATATCTGCTGCCATTCTATGCCTGGCTATGATGCTGAGAGAAAAAGGCAGGATCGGGAAGACAGAGTTCACCATGGGTCTGCTTCTTGGCATACCCAACTACTTATCGTCTCTATTGCTTCTGAAAGCATTATCAGGAATCAGCGCGTATATCGCATATCCCACATACAGCGTCGGAGCAATACTTGCCGTCACAGCAGTAAGCACATTCATATTCAAGGAACGGTTATCGAAATGGTACAGGGTTGGTGTAATCCTCATTATCCCAGCGCTTCTATTTCTCAGCCTCTGAAGCGCACGGGTATCCATATTTCGCTCAGGAAATCCTCCTTGGATGCATCATCGCTTTTATTCCAGAGAATCTCCGGCCCTCCTGTAAGCTCATAGCACGAAGATCCAAGCCATTCGGAATATATTGCGGCCCAGGTTTTCTGCAGCGCCTCGGGATAGGGCCCGCAGGACGAAAAGACAGCCCAATCCGACTCAGGGACTTCCAGGATATCGAATCCAGAGGCAGAGCTTCGGGATGATGCAACTCCGAGATACTGATTGATGTAGCTTCCTTCCTTTGTCCTATCCGAAAAATCAGCAGAAACGCTTATGATCCCCTTCGGCTCTTTATCATTGTATGGAACAAGCTGTTTTCTGATCTCATCTGTAAGAAGCGCATTTAGAGAATCAATCTGATGATTCACTCCCTCAAACTGCAGTGTGATCCTCTTCTTGAATCCTATAATCGAGAATCCTCTCTTATGGACTATCCTGTATTCCATTCTCCATCCTCCATTCTGAAAAGCAGCCGGCAGACCAGGAATTCCGTCAGCCTGCCATTTAGATATCAAAATGGTGAATACGTCAGGCCAAGATACATCTGAGGTATGAAGACATTCTTATCCTGATGATTCTTGTAATTGACATGATAAGCGAATGAAACACCACCGAATAGCTCCAGAGAATCATAGAATTCCCATCCTGCATGAGCATTCAATTCGATTGTATGAGCAGGAATTCCTGAAGGCGTGCTCTCGTACGGACCTTCTCCTCCATCCAATGTCGGGTTAAGAATTCCTTTCTCTCCCTGTACTTTGTATATGAGCTCTCCATCTATCCAGTAGTTTCCATCATAATTATCATAATTTGTTCCGATTGCAACTGCGATCGTATCAGGTCCAAATGGATGGCCGGAGAAATTGATCTCAGGAGCTCTGTTGCTATCACGGTAATACCCTAATATCCAATCATAATTATAGTTAGGGGTCCTATTGCCATTTTCATCAACATTATATTTCTCATTCAGATATAGGTATGGCGTTGTATAAAGGAATTCAAACCAGAATCTTGCAGCAGAATTCCCGAATGTTTCCGTCCATGATGCATTTGCAAGAAGCCCTAGGGCATTAGGAAGTCCGTTAGTTTCCCAGGGGAGAAGAAACTGATCCATGACAGCCTGCATCGAAACAGACAGCTTTGGTATTATCGTCCATTCAATTTCAATCGATCCAATGTTATTTGCTTCATCATAATCATTGACGATATTGAGGTCATTTGAATTATTGTAATAGTTATGGGCAATCATAAATGGAGTGAAGAAACGGAAATCCCAGGCTGAATCAGCATAATATGTAGAACCGAAATTAAGTACTATCCTGGCTTTATCGGCAATATTGAAATCAAACCTATGGACTATCCTTGTCTGATGCTTTCCACCGAATGACTCTTTCTTGAAAGATTCCAGCCCTGTCTGGGTATCAAAATGGGTAAGAGACATATCATACGAAAAGAAATTGCTATTGAGGCTTATATCAAAAACTTCCTGATACAGGAAATTATCGCTTATTACGAGATTGCCTGTAAAACCGGATCCCATAGAATGCGGTGTCCTGCCTATGATCACATTAATCCATTTATTGCCTACTGAACCCCTTGCCAATACAGGAATATTTGATAGCAGATCCGGGCCTTGATTCCAGGCTGTTATCCACCCGTCATTCCTATATGTTGCGATCCAATCAAGACTGGTTATATTCATTCCGACCGGAGAAGCGCCGCTTAATAAAGGCAAAGCCCCTTCGACAAATACATAGCTCCCGAAATTGAAACCGACTCCTAAATCAAGAAATGGCCGCTCCTCATTATATGGAAGAAAGAAATCACGCCTGTCTTCTATTATTCCTTCTTTGCCCAGCATATCCGTTGTAAGGAAAAACTGTGCTGTCAGGTCAATATTGTATTCCCAGGAGAATGAATTATCATACCCAGCGACTTTCGAATATGTTTCTTCAAAAATAGCTCTGAGATCCGAGTTGAGATTCTCGGTTCTCACCCTATCAAGAGCGATAAGAAGTTCTTCTCCTGTTACAGGTGTCGCTGATGAAGGCCCTATTACACCACTGCTTATGCAGAGAATAACGGTCTTTCTGTATTCATCGTCATTGGCATCATATAATTTCTGATTAGCAGATGAATAAAGAAATTGTGATATGAACAATAGGCAGCACAAAACAGCAAGGAGTTTGTTTTTCATGTTTAAAATATACAGGATAGTCTTGTTTATTTAAAGGCATGAAATTGCATGGCAAATACCTATCATTATCTTAACGCTGATCAGATCATGATGACTCAACTGGCAATCAGTCAGATGTTCAGTGGACAGTGGGATGGAATACAGCATATTCTGAAAATACGCTGTGTACGCAATTGCGGAGCTTTTTGATATAATAACGTTCATGGAAGAAAAGAAAGCAAGCAAATCGTTGTTCGTGAAGGTATTCGAAGTTGTTATTGGTTTCATACTGAAATTCAGGATACCTGTACTCATATTCATTGGTGTGATGACTGTTTTCTTTGCTTACCAATTATTCTCACTGCAGATCGATGCCAACATATTCAGCTTCACATCAGGAGTACCTCCTGCTGAGTATGTGCCGACTCCTATAAACGCACCTGATAGAGATCCTGTATTCTATAATCTTCCTGATGACTATGTGAAATTCACGCCTGAAGCTTACGGATATATAGAAAGGCCGGAGGATGAAAAACTGCATGCATCTATTCCCGCAAGCATGGTAAAGGGAACGGAATATTCTGGCTATCCAGATGGCTTTGTCGTCATTTTCTCATCCTCGCTCCTTTATACTCCGGAAGTACTGAATCTCTTATCTGACGTAATGGCAGAGCTTGAATCGCTTGATATAGTCGGGCCTTGCCTCTCTCCTTTTGATTTCGTCACGGTCCAGAAAAAAGGTTCCAGGCTTGCAATCACTCCGATTTCCCCGATAAGCGAGGGCGAAAGATGGACCGAAGAAAGCGCTGCCGTCTTCAAGGAACGCCTTCTGAATGATGATATGGCAAAAAACTACCTATACAGCGAGGATGGCAATACGATAATGCTGTATTACAGGACTGCCCATTACAATCAGGCTCAGCAGGATGTCCTGGATTCGATAATCGACCCGCTAAGGGATTATGGCAGAGTTGCGATCAACGGCGGCAGCACGATAACAAACAGAGTAACCTACTACATATTCAAGGATCTTAGCATACTCCTTTCGCTCTGCTTCCTTGTGATCCTTCTTGTATATTATCTATCATACAGATCCCTCAGAGCTGTGATCATCCCATCATCGCTCTCAATAATAGGCATAATTTGGACGCTTGGCATGATGAGTCTCCTGGGATTCAAGCTGACAATCGTTTCCATCCTTACCCCATGCCTTGTGCTTACGCTTGGATCATCCTATTCAGTCCATATGCTATCAGAGTATTTCACTGAGACAAAAGATCCAGAGAAGGCCGTGAATGGCTATGCCAGGATCTCAAAGACGATCCTTTCAGCCTGTCTTACAACCGTTGTGGGCTTCCTTTCAATGCTTGTATGCAAGACTCCTATGTTCAAGGAGTTCGGGCTTTCTGTATCAATAGGAATTGCGTTCTGTGCGATTCTCGCAATCATGTATCTTCCCTCGATATTGTCGCTTCTGCCACAGCCGAAGGCAACAAGGGTCGAGAAGATAGAACATGGAAAGATAATGGGAGGATTCCTGAACTTTGTAGAGATAACTGTCACAAAGTTCTGGGGCGTTGTTCTTGTGCTTGTCGCGGCTTTGATCATCTGCTTTGCCATCGTGCACGATAAAGTTGACTTCAATTCAAACTACGTCGATTACTTCCCGCAGAATGATCAGTTCGTGCTTGATACGAAATTCTTTGCCCAGACAATGGGAGGAACGGATCCATACTATATGGAGATAGTGGCTCCTGACAGAGAGCCTGGGTTCTTCCTTGAATCAGAGAATATAAAGAAGGTATTTGACTACGAGAATAAAGTCATGGAAGCCTGCCCTGATATCGTACAGAGTCTGTCGCTGCCGCAATACGTAGGATTCCTGAATAAAGTATATTCAGGTAACAATGACATTCCTGAAAGCAATGGCCTTATCAATTTCCTGTACAGGATTCTTCAGATGATGAAATCGCATATCGGTACCAATGTACTCGATGTCATAGTCAACGAAGATGCATCAGTGATAACGCTTGCCATGAGAAATTATGATGCCTATGAGCAGAACCTCCAGACAACAGCAAGTGCAAGAAGAGTCGAGAATACCCTTGACTATTACAGATACATGCTGCCTGAAGGAACAACATCAAAGATATATTGCGGCGCATCAAGCTCGATAAAGGCAAGCGACATGATCGTAGCAGATCAGAATACTGCGACTTGGATATCCATGATATGCATCATCGTCATAGCTTCAATCACTCTGTTCTCTGTTTTCAGAGGCTGCGCTTCTATTGTTCCGGTTCTTATCGGAATAATGTTCAACTACATATTCATGTTCATCACCGGCATTCCTTTCGATCTTGTGACAATAGGCTTTTCATCCATAACATTCGGAGCAGGCATAGACGATGCATTGCATTATCTTCTCAGATACAAATACAACAAGAACCTGTATCCAGGAAAAAGGATTGAAGACATAATCACAATGACGATGAATGAGACAGGCCGCCCTATAATACTCACAACAGTATCCATTGTTGCAGGCATGTGCGTATTGATATTCGGATCATTCACACCGATCAAGTACTTCGGCCTGTTCATGGCAGTGGCACTTACAATAGCCATGCTTGCCACCCTGTTCGTGCTGCCTGTTGTGATGATAGTGTCGAATAAAATAAAAGACCGATTAATCAAAAGGAATTAATGGGGTATTCTTTATATTGAAAAAAGTGTTATGTTAGTCGGGTAAGTTTTGACAGGTTGACAATGGCGAACAATACCAACGAATTCAGATTCAAGAGTTCAACAAGAAATGCAATGACAGCGGTCATTACTCAGATTGTAATGGGAGTTGTCAGCTTTGTTGAGAGAATGGTATTCAATCAATGCTTCATATCTGATTATCTTGGCTTCTATAGCCTATTCAAGAATATAATCTCTGTTCTTTCTGTCGCAGAATTAGGTCTTTCAGTTGCAATCTCATATGCACTGTATGAACCTTTTGCAACGGATAATCATAAAGAGATCAACGCTATTATTTCTTTTTACAATAAGGTGTATAAAACGGTAGGTACTTTGATTCTTATTGGAGGAATCATATTCTCATTCTTCCTGAAATACTTAGTGAAGACAGATGTACCCATGACTTCTGTGAGAATATATTTCTTCATATTTCTTCTAAGCACTGTATTTGAATATTATTTCTTTTATAAATCAATCTTATTTTCTGCTGATCAGAAGAATTATGTTACAACTCTCATTACAAACCTCTGCTGGGCGATCATGTATGGCATACAGATTTTTGTTTCGATATATACCCAGAACTTCTTCGCCTATTCGATCTGCATACTCTTATTCACATTGATCCGCTGTGCAATTGTAAATATCATTGCAAACAGAGAATACTCTTTCATACGGAATAAGCCAAACAAATTAAGCAAGGAAAGCCAGAAGAAAATCCTGTTCAATGTCAAAGGGTTGATAGCTACACGTATAGGCAACGTTATATCTGATTCAACCAATGGAATACTTATAAGCGCAATGGTAGGATCTTCTATCCTTGGTTTGTATTCAAACTATCAGATGATAACATTGGGCTTATTAGGCTTCACCAATATACTGCCATCTGCAATAACAGCATCATTAGGAAATGTGGGAGCCACGGAATCAAATGATAATGTTGCAGAAAGCTACAAATATATTGATATATGCTTCTTTATCCTCTATGGCCTGATATCAATAGTTCTTGTAAATATAATCAATCAAATAATTGCTATATTCTTTGGTGCAGATCGATGCATGCCATTCAGCTCTGCATTGCTTATCTGCATCTATTTTTACATTCGGAATATAAAGCATTTGTTTAATACTTACAAATCTTCATTGGGACTTTATTGGTATGACAGATATCGTCCATTGATAACTGGAGTTTCAGATTTCATATTATCAATGATCCTAGGGCAGTTCATGGGGTTCAATGGAATAATCCTAGGGACCATAATCGCGTATACTTTCATAGACCTTTGGGTTGAGCCATTGATTATCTTCCACAACGGATTCCATGCCAGCTCCCGGAAAATGATAGCAAGATTAATGATCCGTCTAGCATTTATAATCTGCATGATGCTGGGAACAAGTTATATTACTTCATTCCTTCCAGGAAAAGGAATATTGAATCTTCTGCTGAGACTAGTAATATCCGCAGCTATATCAAGTACGGTATTCTTCCTTATTTTCCAAAGGAATAAATACGTGAAAGGGGCATATAAAGCAATCAGAATATATTTGCTTAAACGTTAATCCGAAATGATTTCCTCTAAAGCCTTCCGGGGAAAGACCTCCAACGCGCCTCCTCTTGTACAGTTACAAATATGGAAATCAAGATTCTTATGCTCTATATCATCCTTGATGCTTTGGAAATCCTTGATCATCAGCTGCCCCTCTCCATTGATATATGCATTGTTCTTAACGTTTCCCAGACCTTCACAATAGCTTTTCTTATCAGAGCTTGTACCACAATCCGTTCCAAGAAGGTATACTTCAGAGAAACCCATATAATACGCCAGCTGGATTATTGTATGAGCGCATGAGCTCCCTGCATAGACATATTCATATGCATCGGTACTTAAAAGACAATCATGGGCTTTAGTCCTATATTTCCCCTTTCTGGAATTCCGCAGGACAAAATCAATGAAATTCACCTTGAAATATAGGGCTCCTTTTGGCATCCCGGAAATCTCAGACCGGCTGTATGCGACGGTCGTTCCAGCCGAGAGCATAACGCCAATTGCAGACATAGTTTCAGGAGTGCATGCCTTCGCATCAGATACAACATAACAATCAGGCCTCCAGGCCGTCTTATCGAAAAGACGATAGCACCTGTTCATTGAAAATGTATACTCATGATTCTCTGCAAGCAAATCAAGATCCGCAACTCTTAAACTCGGGCCCAGTCCAACAATAAAGCATCTTCGTTTTTTATATTTATCCTTTAATTCCAGAAGACGGCTATCAGGTTTCAATAATCCAAAGCTGATTTTCATGTAAAGCAGACATAGGAATGTACAATGCCCTAGGATGAAATCCAATAAAGGAGTTATTGTCTCTCTGAATGTTTTCATATATCTACGCCTGAAGCTGCTTCAATAGCATATCAGCAACATCACGGATCACACCTTCTCCACCCTTCAATGCAGAAATATAATCCACTTCATTCCTGACAGCCTCCACTGCATCTCCAGGGCAGCAGCTGAAGCCAACAGACTTAAGCAAAGGCAGATCATTTATATCGTCACCGATATATATGACTTCATCCAGTGAAATACCCTTCTCAGCACAGAGCTTCTTTACAAATCCTAATTTATCCTTGCATCCTGAAGCATATATATCGAGATGAAGCTTATCGGCTCTCCTTTTATTAAGTTCCACAGACTCCCCGGTTATCAAACCTGTAAGAACCCCTGCTTCTTTAAGA
Source organism: uncultured Spirochaetaceae bacterium (assembly GCA_944389065.1). Taxonomy (GTDB): domain Bacteria; phylum Spirochaetota; class Spirochaetia; order Sphaerochaetales; family Sphaerochaetaceae; genus Ornithospirochaeta. The sequence goes on along the minus strand of CALXKZ010000048.1, from coordinate 21,843 downwards.
AGAGAAAAACCCATACCATCCTTTGTATTGAATTTCTTGAGTTCATCTCCATTTTCAGAATAATACATTCCTGCATCTGTAAGACAACCATCACAGTCAGTCAGTAAAGCCTTCATGCCTTTAAGGTTTTTTTCAATGCCAAGACCTCTTTTGCGCATTAAGGCCTCTATGATAATCCAATCACTTAACTCATCAATCTCAAAGAATGAGTCCTCATCCATCTCCACAATGTGGATATTGCCTGACACTCTGTTCCCTGATTCAAGAAGCCGTTTCTTTGAAGTAATGTAGAATGCTCCATTCTCTACAAAATATCCTTTGAACTCCTGTCTTCTGGGCCGTTTGAAAACATCATAGTTCGTAGGATGGGCATTGCCATCTTCATCAACATCCCAATGGAATCTCTTCTGTCTGACAACAGAAAGAACACTGTCAGTAGATTCTTTTCCGAATTCAACGAATCCATTATCAAGATCATTGCCTGTAAGCAATGGAGATGTTGCCTGAACAAGAGCAATATTATCGAAGTCATAGGCGGCAGCGAATTCAAGCATTGCTGACTCTGTAGAAGCTGTATCAGTTGCAGATTCAGCAGACCTGCCAATGACACAGAGTTTCGAGAACAATGCTGCTTCATCGCCTGATGCAAATGATCTGACAGTCTCCATGATTGCAGGACTGTCAGTTGCGACATATACCTTGTCTATATATCTGCAGGCACATGCGGCTTTCACTGTCCAATACACCAAGGGCTGACCACAGATCTTCCTGATATTCTTCAAAGGAATAGACTTGCTACCACCTCTGACAGGGATAAATGCAACATTCATCTTACTCTCCTAATCAATGCATTCGATACTTTAATTTAGCTCTCTGGACTTCCTCTATCGGAAGGATCTCCTGGGATTTATAAGTCAGAGCATCATGAACTGCATTAAGATCCCGGGCTAAACGGCGGATACCATCCGGCTCAAGCGACGCAGCCTGATCAGTTCCTTTCCATGTACGGTCCAGAGTATAATGGCGTTCGATGACATTGGCTCCCAGCGTATAGGCAGCAATATCAACAGATATTCCAAGATGATGGCCTGAAAAACCTATTGATTTGACCCGGGACCCGAACTTTTCCTTTAATCTTAGAATCTCAAGAAGACATACATCTTTGAAAGGAACGGGATAACCTGAAGTACAATCGAAGATAACAAGATCTTTTGCACGACCTTTATCCTCGAACAACTTCACAATTGCTTCCTCCTCCTCATGAGTAGTCATACCGAATGAGAGCTGGATCTCTCCTTTGTAATTCTCACAAAGCCAATTCAGCATTTCATAATGGGTATTACAGGCAGATGGTATCTTTATGAATTCAGGATTGAGACTTGCAATTTCCTTAGCACTTGTAAGGTCCCATACCGAAGTGGAATAAATTATTCCTTCTTCTTCACACCACTTTTTCAGGAGGGCATGCTGCTCAACGGTAAACTCCAGGAATTCCCTATGTGCTCCATAGGTAGCCCCAAATGAATTGGCAGGATTGGGATGCGGCGCATTGTACTGCTCTTCAGTCAGAAGTTCCTTTGGACATCGTTTCTGGAATTTAATGGCATCAGCCTTACAGAATACGGCTGCGGTCCTGATCATTTCATGTGCAATCTCAATCTGTCCCATATGATTGCACCCAGCTTCAGCAATAACAAAAGGCTTTCTATATTCCATGCTCTATACCCAGACAAAGTATAGCATCATGATGATTATTAGACTACAACGAAGTCACATAACAGAAAATCTGAAATCAATATTACAACTCAATAAAATGGTCATAAAAATTTTTTTTATTTGCTACCTTCCCATCTATTTTCCACTGAAGTTTCTGAAATTCATTCTCAGAAATTACCTGATCCCACTTTTTCTGGTCAAAAGGCTTCATCATATTTTTCCCTAAAAAATATGAGCATGAGACAGATGGTGCAACAGAATCAATAATTATTCTTACCCATTCAAAATTGGTATAAGCATAAAAGATTGTATAATCCGTCTGAAAGTAATCAAAATCCTTTTGATACAGTCTGAAATATTCAACATACATCTCGTATACAAAAGATAAAAGAGGATTGCCCGCCCCTGCGCCAATCCCATAAATGCTCCATCGCCCCTCTGTAAAATATTCATTCCACTTTTTCTTAAGAAGCATGTCATTAGTCAAATGATGAATAGTAAAGAAGGTCAGATTTCTATGAGTCAGAATAAAATCCTGACGGGTAACGAACAATGTGGCATCAAGCCAGAAGCCTCCCTTCCTGCTCAATAACTGACAGCGCAGGATATCAGAGAATGTCTGTATCGATATATTGCCGTTTTCAAAATACTGCTTTATGTTCCCTTCGAAAACAAAATATTCCTCAAGATTGGTCTTATCAATTACTACTAAATCCACCTCAGGCAGCTTTGAGACTATTGAAACACATTTCCTTACTATAGGCGGAGCACTATCCAATCCAGTATACCAGAACATCCAGACTCTGTTGCCTATTGGTTTTAAAGAAGATAAATCCCTATTCCTGAACTTATCATAAAGCCCGCTTTCTTTAGCAACTTTATCCAATATGTCATCAACTAGTCCTTGCTTCTTATCATCCACAAGATCTCTGAAGAATCTGCAAGGAGGAAAGAATTGCAAGCAATTAAGGATCAATCTGATTCTTTGAAGATTCTTTATTCTCGAGATTTCTTTTTCCATATAGCAACCATGAAAGTCATTTCCCCGGGTCCAAGCAACATCAGTTTTCCTTAAACAAGTCTTCAATATCAACTCGGGGGAAAACTTCTAACCTTCCGCCTCTCGTTGCATTGAAAATCTTGAAATCAAGCTGCTGCGATTCAATATCTTTTTTCAAGCTTGCATAATCCTCAATCATGACATCTCCGATTTTATTCTGTTCAGAAATGTTGCAATCTATATTATTTTTTACTAAATCTGTATAGACCTTATTTGCAGAGACCCCACAGTCTGCTCCTAAAAGGTAGACTTCCTTGAATCCCATAAAATAAGCGAGCTGCAAAATCGAATGAATACATGTATGTCCATCATAAATAAAATCATAAGCATTCGAGCTGAATCTCAAAGGTACTGCCAATTTTTTATATTTTGTTTTTCTTGAAGCTGATAAGATTGCATCAGTATATTTCGCTTTATAGTAAATTGCTGTAGATGGCATTCCCTTTGGAGCAGCGAATTTACTATAAATGATATCTATACCTTCATTTGCCATTTCAAATATTGCGTCCCGTGTTACTGGAGTAAATACTTTAGCATCAGAAAAAAAATAACAATCCGGGCGCCATCGTGTCTTATCAAACATCTGATAGCACCTGTTAACAGAAAATGAATATTCATTATATTCTTTTATCAAATCAAGATCTTCAGCAATAAGACTTGGCCCAAGAGCAACAATGAAACATCTTCTTCCTTCAAACTTATTCTTAAGTTCCAAAAGCCTTTCATCCGAAGGACAATTTTTAAACATCAACTTATCTTTCAATAAGCACAGATAAGTGAAACGACCTTTGAATATTGTCAGATCCTGAAATTTCTTAATCAACCCCATAGTTAACCTCTAATTTCAATTTAGAAAGCACCCCAAATATCAATACATTTTCCCTACCATATGATGCATCAAGCCACAAATAAAAGGCTATCTTTATGTTTGTTTTAACCAATCTGCTTCACAAACAAAAGTGAATTGACTATATGCCAGCACAAAGGATGCCCAGCTATAGGCAGGATATTCTTATGCGGCAAGCGTTGTGAATTCAGTTTAATTGGTACCAGAGCAACAACTTTCATAGATCAAACCTCTATAAAAAGACTACCATAAATCTTGTTGATAATAACAGACTATCGATTATAAAATTTCCAGACTCTGCTAAGGTGCAACTTGCATTCAAAACTTAAACCAATAGAATTGTAAAGACATTTATTTTTTTGTATAGCATATATACAGGTAATAAACGGTTAGTTAAAATCAATATGCAATGAGCAATATCTGGCACATAAAGAACTGGTTCAGAGTTGGACACAATATATCCTGGAAGCTTAATTTCCATACACTGTTCGGCTTCCTGTATCTTTCGTACCCTTCTGATTTCTTCTATAAGCAATCGCTTAAGAAACATCAGTTCGTGCTTGATTATCTGAAGAATGAATGCAGCAGCATAATAAGAAAATATAAGGATATTGAAGAAAGCACAGACAATCCTGAAGCAAGAAGGATATGGATTCTATGGTGGCAGGGAGAAGAGACAGCTCCGGATCTTGTGAAGGCCTGCATAAGAAGCACGAGCAGGAATACAGATGGAGCGATTGTCACAGTCATTACAAAAGACAACGTGGATGACTTCATCGAGATACCAGGCTATATCATGGAAAAAAGAGCGAAGGGATGGATATCCTTTGCCCAGCTGTCAGATATCATAAGGTTCCTTCTATTGGAGAAATATGGTGGGCTATGGCTGGATTCGACTGTGTTCACAGCAAAGCCTATTCCTGGATCATATTTCTCATATCCATTCTTCTCCCAGCATACAAAATGGCAGAAGACATGCTTCGTACAGCACAATCTCTATCATGGTTTCATAATAGCAAGCAGGCCTCATGCTAAACTTGTTTCATTTGCAAGGGAGATGTTCCTGGAATACTGGAAGAACCATGACACGCTTATCGACTATCTCATGATCGATTACATAATCATGATAGCGTACAACGAATTCCCGGACATCCATGAAGAGATAGATGGATTGCCGTATTCCAGCGAGCGCCTTTATGATCTGGTACACATGCTGGATATGCCATACAGCGAAGATGAATTCAATAAGCTTTGCAATGAATGCATCTTCTCAAAGCTTGACTGGCACAGAAAGTACAAGATAGAAACGCATGGAAAAAGAACTTACTATGCGAAGCTGCTGGATCTCAGATAAGATTTCTGGCGTATTCAATCGAGTCAGACACAACCAGCTCTGCCAGTTTACGGGCACTGTATTGTATCGGAACATTTCTGAATGAATTTTCCATTTCATCCAGCAAAGATGGATTCCCCGCATATATCCGCACGATTTCCATCTGTTTCCTTACATCATTCTCACAGTTCCAGCCAACATGGTATTTCTCAAGATAAGCAGCCGACGGAATTACCGTATAGACAAGCTCTGTTATCAAGAATGGCCTATGGGCATATATTGCCTCGACAATCGTATTGATCCCCGCTCTTCCTGCAATGATATCAGAAGCAGCAAGATACTCATTGACATTGCTGACAAATCCTTTCACATATACTGCGGTTCTGCCTTCGCAATGCGTTGCTATGTTCTCTATGTGCTTCTTTGATTCCTCAGACAGCCCGCCGATTATAACAACCTGTACAGGAAGCTTTTCTTTGATGATATTCTCCAGCAAGGCTAGCGACCCTATTCCCTCTCCTCCAAGATTGAGCTGAAGCGTAAAAAGCGATTCATCAAGCCCAAGCTTCTTCCTTGCCTCGGCTTTTGATATCACAGCGCTTTCAGCAACGGATTTCTGCAAAGGAAACGGACAGATTTCTATCGTATCAGGATCCTGCCCCATCCGTTTTACGGCTTCAGCGCCTTCCTCTGTCGCAATATAGAACTTCTGGAGCTTCGGACAGATCGATGCAACAGGGGCAGAGAACACATCTGTAGCAAAATAGTAAACAGGGATGCTTATATCAAGAGCGCTGAACATCTCAGCCAGGATCGTACTGGCATAAGGGTGCGTTGCGAAAACAAAGTCAGGACGGAATTCCATGAGATTATCCTTAAGTCGCTGGCTGCAATGCCTTAATGCGAACTTCACAGCCAGCTCCATCCCATTTGACCCGCTGTCATTGAATCTGGAAAGCTTCTTCTCAAGGTTCGGCATTTTCAGCATTGTCCGCCAGTATTTCTTGTTGATCCATCCTATCCAGCGGATTCTAAGGTAATCAAAGAATTCCACAAGCTTTGTGTCCACTCCGGATGAGATAAGTTCCTCACTGACAGCTCGGGCAGGGACATAATGGCCTTTGCCTCCATCAACATATATACATAGGGCTCTCAAAGCATCACCTCTTCTATTGAAGAATAACATAGTAATTGAGGCGATGGTATCAGGCTTTGAACAGATATCCTGAAGAGGGAAGAGCCGGGAGCTCAGCTGGTTATGGCGAAGATCTTATGATTCCACTCTGCCATATAACAAGACAGCTCCAGATCCGTCACATCCGGATTCAGGAAAAGCCGCGATAAGCTTCTTCGCGCTATCCAATGAAATGATTGCAGAAGAAGGAACAGAAGCAGGACCTGAGAATGTACAGTCAGAGAGGATGAACGTCGCTCTGTCCACCTCATCATCCCTTCCAGGCCAGGCTATGAAGGGAGAAGACGCTATATGATTGCCGAACATACATGAGATGAATGCGGCTTTTCCCTCCTCTCTCCACGGCCGCATGAGATATACAGATTCCTTTTCAGTGAATGTGCATTTGAAGCTGCATGAAACGAATACGAGGCCCCTCCACTCTTTCTTCCCGGATGGAGCCGTGACATACCCCGGTTCATTGCTTATGATCTCACAATCCCGGAAAAGAGCATCTCCTGACCCGAATATGAAGTCAACACTGCCTTCAATGATGCACCTTCTGAATATGGAAACAGTCCTTTTCCTGGGAGAAAGGAATCTTGGTCCATAAAATCCTCCTTCCTCCCTCTCCTGATCAGGAAGAGGCGAAAGGAAAAGAGAATCCTGGTGCCCTATGATATGAACATTCTCCAGGTCTGCTTTTCCCACATCCAGATAGAGAGCAATGCCCTGCCCCGCTGTCGTCCCAGAACCAGCTCCATTTCCAATAGTGATATTCTCCATATGCAGGAAATGTCCGCTGAAGAATGCCGTATATGATCTGAATGTCCCTCGCTTACGGTCTCCTTCCACCATCTCTCTTGCACTGTCGGACCAGATTATAACGACTTTGCCGACTCCCTTTACAGACAATGAATGCTTATCAGAGAATATCTTTTCCCTGTATATTCCCTCTGAAATGACTATCTCGGCAGCAGTCTCGTAAGGAACAGCATCCAGAGCTTCCTGGATGGTGGAATAATCCTCGCCATTGATACCTACAGTAATCCTGAACATGAATACCCTCTTAGACTTTCTTCGTTTTCGTATGGCCTTTTCCCTGAGCGAAGGAGCTTTTTCTGTTAAGAATCAGAAACATCCTCTATAAGCCTATAGGCTCCCTTCCCTATTTTAACTACTATTCCATCCTCTTCATACCTATTGAGAATCCGCTGCAGCTGACGCGAACTGCAGTTAAGATGGAACGCGGCGCGCTCTAGTCCCCTGATCTCATTATGGCTGCATCTGTATTTCATATAAGTCAGGATACGCTGATTAAGGTCTGCAGGAACTGCATCAATCGTTGTAAGCGATTCCATTTTCGCAGTCAGTGATTCGCATATCATGCAAAGAAATCCAGCATTCTCCAGCAGAGCGGTCCTGTTTTCCTCGATTGCCATGGCAAGGCAGGCAAGATCTTCATTGGCTTCTGCATAGACATTGCTGGCCTGTCGGGAGAAAATCTCCATTTCCCCAATCAGATAGTTCTTCTGTCCACTGGCAATAGAGTGAACCGAACCATCATCCCGGATGCAGTATATGCTGAGCGATCCTTGGACCACAATCTGGAAAAGGCGCTCTGTCTGCAGCGGGGATGAGACGAATTCTCCCTTTTCATACTCTGCGATCCATAGCCTATCCTGAAAATCCTCCAATACCGATCCATATCCGGTTTTCTTCAGGTATGCATCGACAAGCTCATGGCTGTATGATCTTTTCACCGCTTTCATCCTAACAGGACATATGTCCGTGTTTTTTGCTCTATTATAGTTTCTAATGTTCCAGTCAGCAATGATTACTGCCATCAGCATCAGATCTGACTATCAAGAAGGAGCATTCTATGACAAAGAAGATTGTGGCATTCTCTGCAGGCAAGACGAATGGAAATACAGAGACTTATATAAAGATAGCACTTGAAGAAGCCAGAAAGATGGGCTGTGATACAGAGCTTATAAGGCTGAATTCATGTGATCTCCGCCCTTGCAAGGCATGCCTGAATATGCCATGCATGGCAAAAGGCCCTGCAGGCTGCATACTTAAGGATGATGGTGCATGGCTGGCAGAGAAGTTCCTGGAAAGCGATGGATTTCTTCTTGGCTCTCCAGTATGGGCTCTGGGACCGGCTGGTGTTGTATCTGACTTCAGAGATCGTATCTTCGGGCCCAAGACCGACGTAGCCGGAAATGAGCTATATGGAGAGCCGGAATGGATGAATGGACGGACACAGTACAGGCCGGGAGCTCTTATCTCCGTTGGTGGAGCACTTACGGAAAACTAGACCGCTCTGGGGCTGCCTACATTGTATACGGTAACTTTCTCTGCGCAGATAAACATCATTGATCATATGAATGTCACAGCAGTCGCAGATCCCGGAGAAGCTCTGACCAGAAAGGACTATGTACTGCGTGCAGAATATCTCGGACAGAACCTGGCATATGCAGTAAAGCACACTGAGATTGACTGGACAAAGAAGTATCTAGGGGAAACACCGGAGGAAGAAGCCTGCCCTGGATGCCACAGCAGTCTCCTGATCGCAAAACCTGGAAGAGACTATGTCGAATGCGCAATCTGCGGAAGAAAAGGCTACATCACGATGCCTGATGGGAAAATCAGATATGAATGGCCTGATGACAATGGAGACAGGCTGACAGTCCAAGGGAAATTCAAGCACATGCGTGAGATTGCATACCATCATGACGAGATATATGAACCTATAAGGGATACAGTAGCAGAAGAATATGAGTACTACAAAAAGCTGAATGATTTCATTGTCAGGCCTCCTAAGAAAGAGACAGAGTAATCGAAAACAATAAAACCACAGGCTATCTTTTTCCCAAAATAATAGGATCGGATAGCCTGATTCAGCTTTTAAGCATTGCATAGCATTATCTGCAGCAATAATTCATAGTTCCATATTGATGGCGTCCTTATCGAATATGAGAAGACTGTCCTCATCATCAGATGGGCCTAGTTCCTTCTCTTCCTGCATCATGTCATTAAGTGCCCATACTCCACCGCAATCCTCTATAATACCAGCACCTTTCCCCTTGATCACACATGGAAGCTGCCCTTCATAATCATCATCGCTGAGAATCGCCTCAAGCTTCAGCCTCACAGTCCAGTCATCGCCATAATCATAGAAGAACCTCAGCTGATCACCTGGCTTCCCTACAATGTCATTTATATGGCAATCCTCTGCTGGAAGAGATTCAGCTCCCCAGTAATCAAAGTCCTCTGCAGCTTCTATCTGCTGCTTCGTGCAGATTCTCTTTGAACTGGCATATGGCATACCTGGAACGTATACTTCAAGATGGAACAAATGATAGCCATCCATCTGGAACATGATCATAAGATCATTCATCAGATCAGCTGCAGTATCATCAGCATTAATCAGGAAACGGCGCCATACGCGCGGCGAACTTCCCTCAAGCAAGGCGTGAAACTGGAAAATCAATTCAATACCCCCTATGTCACATCGATAGACGGCCTTCAATGCCGTTGAAATCGATGATATATCTCTTCCCATTATTCATATGGATTGCAACAGGACCATATCCTCCGCACTTTTCCTTATCACAGAAGTCTATTGAAGCAATGCTGAACACTTCATCATCAGCAAAGCCCTCATCGCCATCCTTCGTTAGGATCTGGCTTATGAGGATATATGGCTCATAGGCGAATATACTCTTCCTTGAAGCATGGGCAAAGATGATAAAGCTCTCTGCTGTATCAGGATTGGTACCTGTACTCTTCTCTACAGACAGATCATTCCATCCAGAGAAAATGGTCATGGCCATATGCCTTGGGTTCCCATCACTTCCGTGTCCTGTCATGACAACAGCCTTGGAATTCCCCCGTTCACGGATAGTGTATGAAGCATCCGGGCATGGGAAACCATAGGAGCCAAGGTATATATCAACAGGTTTATGGAAAAGCCTGATCTTATCCGCTCTCAAAAGACCATCTGCAACAGGGAAATCTGCCAGATCGATCACGCTGGTCCAGTGGAGATCAGAAGAGGTGTCATACCCGAATAGAGCACGGCGATAGAGGACATTATCCCTCATTCCACTCCACAGTATGCTGTTGATCTGCTCTGTCTTGTCTATATCAGGTTCTTTGAGCACATACGCAGCAGCGCTCAATCCAGAACCAAGGTCGCTTTCCCAGGGATAACGACTGCTATAGGAGAGCTTTGTATAGCACCATCTGCCATTGCTGTCACCAATACGCTTAGTGACCTTGCCGGTCCTCAGCTCCATCGTACCATTATCAAAGTGGTCTGCGATTGCCAATCCTGGGCCATCAAGTACAGTCTCCGCAGTCTCGCCATCCTTCAGATTCTCCCACACCCCATTCTCTTCCTTCGCAGTCCAGAATGGATGATCCTCAGGAAGCTCGAGGCATAGAAAAGCCTTTCCAAGCCACAATGGGCTTTCAGCACAGCTGTAACCCTGAACCATCGGAGTGAATGGGCCATAGAAACCGAGCACAGGAGCTCCTTCATAAAGGATGTCATCACGGCCGAAGAACTGCATCAGGGCTCCTGAAGCGATTCTTCTTGCAAGACCAGGATTGCATAAAGGATTCCTGAGATTGAAATTAGCAGCGAAAGGAGCTGTAGCGGCATTACGGTATATACTGCTTCTTCCCCACATCGTGACATGGCCATTTCTATCAAAAAACCTGTCATATGTCCTCATAAGCTCATTGGAGTTCCTTTCGAATTCCTGAGCAAGATACGCTTCATTCTCATAGCCGTACCACTTGCACCAGATCGGGGCATATACCTGGAATGCCCATGCAGAATAATAGTCGAATGTATGACCGTCTCTGTACCATCCATCGCCTGCATAATAAGCAAGGATAGCCTGGGCATGCTCGCGCATGATGGATCTGTCGATCTCATATCCCATCATGTCAAGGAAAGCGAGATCCAGCATATTGAAAAGTCGCCAGTTCTGCGTTGCTGTAGTCCCCTTTGCATAATCGCTGATGAATGAAGCGATCCTGTCCTTCTCATTCTGCTGGTATGTATCCCAGATCTCATTTCTTGTCGTTACAAGACCTATCACTACAGCACAGGTCTCGACAGTCTGCTGATAAGTGTGAAGACCGAACGAAGGCTCTGCATCCTTGTCCATATCGCTGTAGCTGAGAACATACTGCTCATCCCCTGGAGTACAGGAACGAAGGATATGATCCTTGTAATACCCTCTGAGACGTATTCCTGAGATCTCTATATCAGGCTCTATAGCAATAAGGGGAGCAGCTATGAAGAAACTGCGTGCAAGACCCTCATAGTACTCAGCCTGGACCTTCCATGCTGGCGTATGGCTATTAGGATATGTAATCTCGGTCTCATAGCGTGGAACCAGAACAGGTGAATCCATTGTCTCCACATGCCGGAACACTCCTTCAAGAATGTATTTTCCGGCATCTATCCAATGCTTTCTCGTAAGACCAGTATAAGGACTTAAGTTATAATCAGGATTCTCAGGCGTGAAATGCATTCCCATGCTCCTTCTGCAGAGATGATTCTACCATACGCTCATGTGGCATATCCATTCTTTTTCAGCAATCAAGGCAACTGAAGATTACTGGAATGCAGCTCTAAATTAGTCTTGATTCATTATAAAGATGCTCAGGGGATATATCACTATCATCAGGCCAGACAACAGTACCGTATAAAACCTTTGCCTGCATGAAGAAATCTATGTTCTGCTGCTTTCTGAATGCTGGGCGCGATAATTCAGGTCTGAAATCATAAACACCATTCTTTCCATCTTCAAAAGTAAGAAGAGGGGTATAGTCTTTATGTGGAATTGCTTTTGTAACAATCCAGACAGGATTCCCCACACCAACCTCCTTCTTATCTATCTAAAGAATCAATCCCATCCAGCGATTGATCTTCTATAGCAAGCTCCAAGTCCTACTCCAGAAACATGATAAGCTGGTTCAGATCTCCTGTCTTATTGATCTTTATGAAGTCATGTCTCTCATACAGATCCACAAGGTCATCAACACAATCTATGAGGAGAAATCGTCCTCCGACATACTGCTTTGCAGCCATGACATATTCGATTGCGAAATCTATGAAATCACGCATCATCAGATCATCATGCGAGGCATTATCGTCACGAGCCAGTTGCCCAAGAAGATAGCATGGAACCGAATCTGCAGATAACCTTCCAAATCCTCTCATCTTCTTCATCATTGCTTTCGAGATTTCAGAAGGGATATCGATCACAGAAAGAGCCAGAGAGAAATACCCTAATATGTCAATATCCTCAGTCAAGACAAGATACGTTCTGGCATTATCACTTTTCTCATAAGCAATCGCATTGTTCCTGATGAAATTCTCAACATCGGGATTTCTTTTCACAGAAAAAGAGGATAAAGCTTTTTCGGCCTCATCCTCTCCTACACGAGCTATGAACTCACGGAGCTCCATACACTTCAGTGTCACTTACCATACCTCGCCTTGATTTTTGCCTCCATCTCTGGAGTAATCGTTGTAGCCTCTTTGAATTTAGCTTTGGCTTCTGGAGTGCTTAACCTCTTTACTGTAGGAGATCCATTGTCGATAGCTTTCTCAAGGTTCTTGATACCCCAGTCTGGATTTACAGTAAAAGTCCTGCTGAATGATTCTGTCGCCATGGCAATACCTCCTTATATCCCAAATTTATCCAAGGAAATTCTACTCCCCGACACATTCAGATAATACTATCAAAACTCTCAAGCCATCAATATATCGTTAAAAATAATCGGCTCCCGGAAAACCATTAGGAATTTCAGAGAAATTGATAGTTGTGCTTCACCATTAAACTGAAGCATCAGAATCAATGAATCACACTGAAATGCAGAGCTCCATAAATTAAAGCATCACTATGAATTTATATGGATTTTCCTAAGCATCATACGAACCATCATTGCATTCAGAGGAAATGTTTCACCACTTTTTTAGAAAAGATATCCGGTTCAAATCAATGACCAGAATAAACAACAGCAGTCAACGGATAATCACCTTCTCTGCTGTCATCATACCGGCATCCACAGCCTTGGAAAAATCATAGAAGAGATGCTGATTGAAACTTAGCCTGTCCTTTATATGCTGAGCTAGTGCTTTATCAGTGCAGTATACATAACAGCCTTTCATCGCCCGAGAAAGAAGAGTCTTGTATGTATCGCGTATGATCTTATCCTTCAGCCAATCAGCATTCTCCCCTTTTGCCTTGATGCCGCGAAGGGATGCATCGGTATTTGCCCGTTTGCTTGCATCTGTGATTACCTGGCCATTCTCATAGCGGAGATCATCGCCAATTATTACACCGACATATGAGAACTCCAGCCCCTGAGATGTGTGAATACAGCCAATCTGATCAACAGTATTGCTATCAATTGCCCATGTTGATGTATCGCTGAAATTCCAATACGCGCTGAAATGCTGACCCTCTATCACGATATCAGGCCCTGCCGCATGATTATCCTTAGAGATCCAGTTCCAGCAGTACCCCGCCAGCATACGGGCCTTATTATCCTTGAGATTCAAGCGCTTTATATCCTCAAACATCTTATTCAGATTATCGTACACCTTGATATCATAATCTGCGGGATTGAATGTATACTCCTTCTTGTCTATATCAAGGACATCATCGAGGAAGTTAAGATACCCATCAGAGCCATTGCACCTGAACTGGGATTCCAGCTGGCTTCTATACACCGTGGCATGCATTGCCTTAGCATGCTTTTGTATCTCAGCTATGCTTCCGATATCCTTGGCTGTGACAATCTGATCTTCATCAATGAAGAATACGGAAATCCTGGAAGCATTGATGATTTCCTTTATCTGGTTCTCACCTTTTGCGAACAAACCTGATTTCGCATTGAGACGATGAGCTTCATCAACGATAAGGACATCAAAGTCATTACAGCGGCTATCAACAAAGCTGCCGGAGCTTTTGAAGAGAGTCTGGACATAAGCTTTCCTGTAATTTCCCTGCGTAAGCTTTGTCATATAGACATTCCGGGGCGCACTGTTTTTAGTCACATATGCACTTGTCTTGCCATCCTTTATCGCTGCGGCAAGGAGGTTGATTGCCAATACGCTCTTACCAGTTCCCGGGCCTCCGCTGATTATGAACACTTTCTTATCATCCGTCTCATTACGCATACGTCTGACCATTGTCATGATGAATTCGAAGATGCTCTTCTGAGAGTCAATAAGCACAAACTCATTGTTTTCCTGGCTGGTATCAAGCATACTAGCCAAAACATCCTGCAATGACTTTGAGGGACGGATCTTCCCATAATCGATACGCAGCATGACATTCCCATCATCAGGAGTAGATACCTTATCTGCTATGAATTCTCTAAGCTTCAAGGCATCATATCCTGTAAAAACAGGAGCTTTATCGATTTCTCGGAAAATGGCTTTATTCAATACAGGATCATCATGCATCGGCGCATAGTTATGAAGGAATGCGCATGGATAAAGCAGCACCCCATCGTTCTGTACGCATTCATTGTATTCCTGCAGCGTTATGGCATATGACCAGGCCTGATACGATGGATGAGGAACATTGCGTTCTCCCCCATTGATTACAGTACGTACAAGATCTGCATCAGCCAAAGTTGTAACAGAAGACCACTGCTTGAGTTCCACTATCACGACATTCTCATTACCACAGCTATCCTTGCCGGCGATGATGAAATCTATTCTGGAATTCTGGTGTGGCAATCTGTATTCAATGCATACCGTTGCATCATCATGGATAGTAGAGGTATCAACAACAGTAGCCATATGACGGAGTGAATTCTTCCATGCATGATACTCAGCATCATGGACCTTGCCGATTCTCTTCTCGAACTCAACCCTGATGATATCCGCTATGCCTCTATTCCTATCATGCGGATTGAGGGTATTATCAACAAATTCCTTCTTGCTTGATTGGTAGATAATCATACAGCTTCATCCATAAACTCAATCCATTGTACAGGATAATACGTATATCTTCAGCAAACAGAGAGCATTTCCATAAGCAAAGTATTCACATCGAAGTCAGGAGAAGGTTTATATCCAAAAATCCTGTTTCTATGGTAATCAAGATATTTCTCTGTACCATCAGGTACATACTCAAGGTGCTTTTC
Source organism: uncultured Spirochaetaceae bacterium (assembly GCA_944389065.1). GTDB lineage: Bacteria > Spirochaetota > Spirochaetia > Sphaerochaetales > Sphaerochaetaceae > Ornithospirochaeta. Next base: position 6,521 of record CALXKZ010000048.1, on the reverse strand, counting down.
ATCATCAATACCTAACCGTTCAAGATTCTTCCAAAGCTGATATGTCTGTGTCTCCGGCAATATTATCCGGCCATTATCAGGATTGAACGAAATAACACCCCTATCAAACAGTTTGTCATAATTCGGAGAAAGCAATAATGAATTCTTAGGATCAATTCTTTCCAAGGAATTAGATTCTCGCCATGGTTTAATATGACTCGCAACCAACCAGGAAGTATCATCAACACCTGTGACAGCGCATTTACCATTCCATAGTTTTATTGCACCATCTCTGAAATTCTGTTGTTTTGTCCGTATTGTCTGTATCCTCTGTTTTTCGGTATTGCAAAACGAGCCGGCCGTTGTTTCCTTGAATTCTATAGTCGAGGTTCTCATACATTCCTGCCAAGCTGCAAAATCTGGAAGATCCAAAAAGAACTGAGAAGGTATACCAGGATTATTGATATGAGAACGGATAACAAGTGCTCGGCCATAATACACATATGGATTACCTGCAAATTCCCGAATGAAAACATGACAATCCAAGCCATTGCTGAATGCATCTTCAGCTATTCTTTTGTTTGTCTGTCCCTCCCAGAATAAACAGGCTGATTCTTCGTTAAGAATATCCATGTATTGTGTGGTATCTGATCTTTTATGAAGGGTAACAAGGATTATAAAAGCATCACTGCCTCTTCCTTTAAAGACGCCAGTTTGCTTCAAAGCACCTGGATCAACCCCCAGAATAGGGGCAATATCATTGATTGTATATTTGTTGCCAATCTTAAGGCTCCTTTGCAACCTAAACGATACACCTTGCTGTTTCTCTGCCATCCCATTCATAAGGCCAGGATATCACCAAAATCATAGAAACAGAATCAAAATGAACTACATACTCAAAATGCAGCAAAATGTGCCACCTTATCTCATATAACTGCTATATATCTCTCATTAGTCTCATCTATCCCAAACGTTTCAAGAATTTTAGGGGGCAGATCATGGGCAAACAATTGTCTACCCGACAATGATCCACCTCCCATCGGACCGAGATCCTTCCCTGACAATGATTCCCCTATCCTTCAACCAATCCAGATCTCTTTCAATTGTGCGAGTAGAAACCTTTTGTATAATTGCGATTTCCGGAATAGTTATGGATGAATTACCCCTAATCAAATCAAGTATTGCATTACGCCGAATCCCAGAACCTTTTTATGATTCTTTGAACAATAACACATCATCCTTCCCGACATCCTTCCCGACACTTGTATTTTGCTTAATGTCATTAATGTTCCTTCCATACAGTTGATCTACAAGCAGCATGTATTTCTCAGAAGGTCTAAGAACAAGGGAAATGCTTTTCTCATAGATCCTGTATTCCGGTTCCGGATTTCCACCTGCCTTGCAAGCGTTCAGCATCTTCGGAATACCCGTCCCGAACTTCTCTACACCCCTGCATACTGAATGCATTCGAAATGAGTGGATTTATATGCATTGTATCTTATTTCAATGAATTTAATTTCAGTGCTTTATTGACTAGTACAAGCATACAGGAATCTCATTCAAGGAAAGCTTCCTGTTCAAGACGTACACGCTTTTTAATCATCAGAGAAATCAATGAATGGAATCCGGTGTATGATTCATCTGAAAGAAGTGCCTCCAACGACCTTCGTCACAGCCCCTTTATCTAATTCTTTATATTTTATCCGTCAAAAACTCGTCATACAATCGAGCAAGATAAATTCAATCTTTAACTCTAATGTCTATTCTCCCATGAAACATATTTCTCCTATGATCTTTTTCCTTCTATAAAAATAGAATCCAATCATTTCATTGTATTTTCCATTGATATGAGTCTCTTCGTTCTGGATACTCTTTTCCGCCTGGACGAACCAAACCAGTTTCATTCCTGTTTTCTTCAAGAATTCATTCAGCAAATCCTGGCGTAGTGCAATCGCCTCACAATGATGCGTAAATCGCAAGTCGAATGCAGCAAGCTGATGCTCTTTGTCGTAGAATGCACAATCGCATTCTTCACGATGCAATTCAAGTACTTTGACCAATTCAGTACATGGCATTCCCCAATCAATTCTTTCTTTCTTGGAATAATCATATTCTTCTTCCCAAGCGAATTTATCTGTTGCATGAAGAAATCCTTTGAATTCGATTTGCCTCTTCTGTCCCTCAGCTGTTTCCATGTCAAATAATTCACTCTCCCATTCGCTTTTGCTCAGTTCCTTGCATGAGAGAGACCACGGATACTCCCTATTGAAGAGTGTATAATTCTCATATTGATGCAGAATACTCCAAGGAAAACTCCTTTTCCAATTGGAGTTCTTTGATAGAAAAGAGAAGGCTTCTCTGGAAATGAAAAAAGCGTGTAACAAGGCCCATTGCGTATGTATATTCTGGATGTGGCTATCACGTCCTGGATCGAAATATCCATCCAGTATAACCCAGCAATTCTCACACTCATCCTTCTGTATGAAATTGCTACCTAGCTTCTCTAAGAAAAACCCTGATGTTTCCAACCATTCCTGATTGGAAATGTCATTGTTGAAACTGTCGACTTTAGATCGCTTAAAGTAATTCTCAAGCTCATCAAATAGTGGCATATCCTTACTCGAAAGGAAATGTTCGTTGAGCGTCGGATCGAAATCCCTTACATATGGATTCCATGGACCTTCATATTTTGGGCTATTCTTATTATGATCCGAGCGCCCTGAACTTATCATCGGACAATTATCAGCGACTCTGGCAAGAATGTTGTAGAATGCAATCCACTGATACTTCTTGCCTATTCTCTCGATTCGATTTGATGACCTTGATGAAATGAAAGTTGTTTTCCTATCGATATCATTGAATAGAAAATCTTTATATCCCAATTCATCACGAATGAATACAATGGCGTAATTATATAGGTTAATGATATTGACATCAAACTGCTTAAGTGCCCTTTCAAATACATATCTTCCGAAATCTCCATACCACCCAAACTCTTCCACTTTCATTGAATTCTTGATATGGGATGAACCATAGTGCTCTTCTGAAAAACTATCTTTAGAGAAATCTTCATCAATCATGGGAATCGGTGCTGACCGATAAGGTGGAGCTATTCTGGTTTTATCTATTGGGCCGGAGTATTCTGGATTATCCGTCAGGAAAAGCTCTATCGTGAGCCGAGCGTAATCTCTAAGTAATATGTCTGGGTATACCTCATCTTTTGAGAAGATAGCCAAATAGATGTACTCTGTCAGTTTCTGGAACTCCTGTGTATGAGGTTCTATACGCTTACTACACGCACCAAAGACAATACCATAAAGTCTCTGTATGATGTATGGGTCGTTGACACTTTCAAACTTTATAAGGAGAGGCAGGCAGAGATTGAAATCGACTTTGAGGATCTCGATCATGGATTTTGATGCCCGGTCCCTGAGTTCTCGATTCGTTGCAGTAAGAAGCCAACTTAGCAATACAAGAAGAAGCGAGGTCTGGTCGCTTCCAATGCCCTCCAGCTTATCTCCCGAATCATACAGTTCAATGAGATCAAGGACCCTTGGACTTGTTTCTTCAAGTAGGTTTATCTCTGAAGTCCATATATAATCTCTCTTATTTAGTGGAAGAGGTTGCAGCATGGAATGAAGGAATTCTGCATTGAGAGGATGTTTGCATTTTACGCTGTTGTGGATGAGTACATCATATACTGTCCTGCATAAGGGATGATATTTCTGCAGTAAATACAAGAACTCATCATTTCTGATTGCCTCTTTCCGCCTCCATTTGAATGAAAGGATGTATTGGTTGATGATATAGTCTTTGTTTCCATCGTCTACATCATCCAGAATATCAATACATTCTTTGCCGTATACTTCTGCATAAAGAGCACAAATGTTGATGAACAGGTCGCATGATGCTAGATTGATGGCTTTGGCTTTAAATAACGAAATATCCTTTAGTATCTTCGCTCTGATTTCTTCTTCTGATTGCGAAGATATCACAATTTCTTTCGCAATAAAGTAATCATTCATCTGGTCGAATGCGAAGCTATAATAATCTTCGGTTTCTCCTCTCGCTTTGCTGGGAAAAGTGATGAAAATCCCCTCTTCAATAATTCTCTTGAGAAATGGTAGTGGGTTTACTTTATATTCCTGCCAATAGTTCAGAGTGAGTATCTCTTTTCGAGAAATTATTCTCTTTGAGTTAGATACAAACCATTTCGAGAGTTCATATATCAATGGTTGTAAAAGGTTGTCTGATTTGGAATACCCTAGTAAATAAAGATGATTGGACATGTTCTTCCATATATTTTCACTTGCCCTGTATATTAGCCTGTTATAAAGATCAGGCAAGGAAACCTCATCTCCTTCATAAGTCTTACAGTACAGTTTTAAAAAAAGGGGGTTGTCCATATTTGGCTGGAAGAACTCGCATAGTCCGAATGGTATATTGTAATAATTAAAAAATTCTCTTGCTGCTTTGATTGAGATGTCTTTGAATCCGTCGTGCCTGAAGTGGCGAATTTCTCCGTTGACTATGCTTTTTCGCATGTTTTCGCTAAGAATTTCTTCGCTATATTCTGGCCTAAAGGAGAAAGCAAGCCTAACGAATGAACATTTTTTAATCTGAGATACTATCACAGACAGCTGCGTCGCCCAAAGGCTTCTGGCTGTAGTCTCGTTGAGTGCATCGATGAAGAGCATTATCGGCCTACGCTTTTCTGCACCTTTCATCTCAAGAATACCAATCATTTCACTGAATGTAAAATCAAGCCCGCAATTTTCCATTATCTGTTTTTGTATAGGACTATTCGATGAATACATCCCAGCAAGAAGAAACAGTGGACTCCGCTCTTCATCCAAAAGAGACTTCGTCTCGTGTGCGAACAAGTGTGATTTTCCTGTTCCGGCTTCTCCTGAAACGGCAAGGACTTTACCTGTTATCAGACCTTTCTCCGTATCTGAGAATCGAAGGAGATCTGGTAGTTGAACAAGCTCTTCAAGCTTTTTGATTATGTCGTATATACTGTCGTATTCTTGGTACCAACTTCGGTCCGATGTATCATTCTTGTTCTTATCTGACAAATCTTTGTTCTTCTGTTCAAACCCAGCTTTCTCTGTTATGATTTTATCTATATCTACCATGACTTCCTGTTTGACCGATTCATACCATTCGAAGGCGACAGGAATATTATCTGCATGCACGTCAGAAAGATTTTCTGTGGCATTATACAATCTGGTGAGATATTTATAATGCGCATGTGACTTCCAGTATATTGAATCGATTCTGGACAGAAGATCTTTCTTTTTTTTATTGATATACTCTACCGCATTGTTATCTAAGGAGAATAATGACAGCAAGGCTTCCGATTCTGTGCTAACGTTAAGCCCCGCTTCGAAGCGATTCCCCAGTAGTTCTATCATATCCTTATCATGTTCCCGCATCCATTCATCTGATATCAGTGACTGTCCGAAATAATACTCCTTAAGCTTGTCGTATTTCCTAACAAGATCAAGGATCGTCTCTCCTGCGATGGAAGTTAGTGTCATGTTGTTGAATCTGAGAAGTTTTTCTGCCTCTTTGAATGTTTTAGATTTTGGAGATGGTTGAAGATTGCAGAAGAGGATAAGTTTATCCAATTTGCCTTTGTAGTGTGTGACAGCTTTTCTGCATGAGTTCAAAATTGAATCATAGTTAATATACTTGGAGAAGTATTTCGCCTGAAATCCAATCCATATCTTTTCTTTTTTGTTGTAGATTGGTTCTGATTCAATTCCTGGATTATTGACAACTGATTGAAGGAACCTCTGATAGGATTCTTTTTCTACAAATTCATTTGCGAAAAGTTGACGGCATAAAGATTCAAACCGAAATTCATTGCTCTTCCCATCCGCAGAAGCTGCTACTTCGAATTTTGACCAACTCAAATGTGTCCCAATCATGAATACAACGATCTCCGTATTGCATAAATCATAACATGTCATGCGGCTAGGTAATACTGTCTTAAAACTTAATAATAGATACTTCTTCCATTATCAGTTACTTAACAGGTCATGTATTCTGAGTCTATATATAGAAATGCAGAAACGACTAAATCTCCTTCAGAATTTGAAAATACATCTACCAAATACTGAACGATATCCAGGAAAGGAATTCGTAGAATATCACAACGATGTAATATTTCGCAGATAATAAATCTGAATTCCAAATGCATAAACCGTGCAACTAATTTTTTCACCGTAACATTTATGAATATCATTAATTGCACGAATTTGGATCAAACCGTGATCAAATTGAATTTTAATTCTTCAATTTACAAAGAATTATATTAGATTAACACTATTCCCACTCATACGACTATTTCTATTCTTATTATCCGCCTTGCTAGTTAATTCTTTATTACACATAAAGATACGTCAACCTCCAAATCGAATCTGATTCTAGACTGGAAGGATTTTGGAAGGATAATCCATACATATTTACCACAATTTGATAATAATTATCATTGTGATAGTTTACTTCTCTGTGGTAAATTTATAGAAGTTAAG
>CALXKZ010000047.1 GCA_944389065.1 uncultured Spirochaetaceae bacterium | reverse complement strand
CTATCTCAGAAAGAATAACCGATTCCGAGATATGGTCCTTCAATCGACATCCAGAACAAACCCTGAGTTCTGCTTAGTAAGTTGACGAAGTCCATACTCAATCCGCCTCCTCCGCGAAGGAACAGATTACTTGTAAGATAGAAATCAAGATATACATTCGCAGAAAGGCCGAAAGTGCCGGAATCGCCTGTTCCGCGCACATGCGGTCCTGCTGTGATAAGCAGGTCAAAGTCATCAAAATACATCTTATATGCGTATCCGAGACCGACATTGTATCCTGCGACAGTTGTTCCGCTGACATTGACACTGAAACCGACTCCTACATACATTCCATGCTGTTCAGAGAAGAAGATATCCGCTTCAGCATCGGCACCAAGCATGAAACTGAAATTGCTGCTGTTTGTTTCTCCTGAATTTCCTGTTGTACCGAAGTCGATTCCAATGTATGTTGGCGTCGTGACTCCTGAAAATCCTCCTACGAGATCGAAGGTCGTATCAGCAAAGACAGCTGGAACCATCATAATCAGACCAGCAAGAAGGGCAAGCAGTTTTTTGCGCATATCTCTAACCTCCTGTACATAATAAATTTATGTTCATTGTATCATGAGAGTGAATATTCCATCCCAATAGCATCGGAAATCCGCACTTGAGCATCACCGATGGATGGAAGAGCAACGGCAAGCGCTGCCATGATCAATTTCAGAATTCTCTTTGTTATACTGTATTATTCTCCTCTGATGGATGCTTTTACGTTCTTATCCATCACCCCACGGGCAGAGCGGCTGGAAGCCGCAAAGCCAAAATTTTTTCATATACATACGGTAATTTTCTCAAGAAAACTCTTTCTTTTTGAAATAACCCCTTTTGTATACTGGGTCTAGTTTATTACTATATTGATATTATTGCAATAAATATAACTCTATCGGTTTGAGGTATGTAGTATTTTCTATCAGCATTGGGACAAATGACTGAGGATGAAATAGATCATGCAATGAAGATTATTGCTGATCGTCTTAAAGAATCTCGAATTAAAAAGGGTATTACGCAGTTAGAGTTTTCTTTCCGCTCTGGTGTTTCACAAGGGATGATTACATATATAGAACAAGGTAATCGTAATCCTGCATTAAAAACGGTGTTAAAGCTTTGTGATGCTTTAGATATACGCTTTTCTGATTTGCTAGAAGGGATAGAGCCTATAACCAAGGAGAGTGATAAATCGAAATTGTCGGAAATAAAGAAAGATATGGAAAATCATATTAAAGAATTATCACATCTTATAGATGAAATTGATGCGTCTTTATAAATCTTATCGCTATTGCGTTTAATAGGGATAACTCCTAAAAACTATGGTTAGATAAGTTCGTGAATAAATAGTAAATATAATAATTGACATTTAGAAATGGACACATAGAATGACACATAGGAGAAAAGTAAAAAACAGTAAATTGTGTGAAAATTTGGTTATTAATCAAGTTTGGTAATAGAATATAACCTGATGTTTTATAAGAAAATATATGATATTCTGGTAAAAATACTGAAATAGTATATTTTCCGTTGACATCGTGGAAGTCGGCAGTTCGATCCTGCCATCGCCCACTAGGGCATCTTGTTACTGTATAAGTAATTAAGATGCCTTTTCTTTTATGCGTTGCAAGGTCTGAAAACCTTGGGTAGCATATTTGGTAGCATGTTGAAACCGAAAATTCTGGAATTATTTCCGCCTTTTGCTTCTTTGAAGGAGGAAATATATGGTCAGATTTTCATTGTACAAAAGACGCAGAGCAAAAGGTGTCTACTATTATGTTCGCTTCTGGAATCCTGAGAAAAAGAGCTATGATCCTGGGCTTAGCATAGAAACCTTGAGAAGCAAGCTTGGAGATGACAGCTTCCGCCGTATCGGAACAAGAAGCGCAGCTGCTGCGATTGCTGTAAGAGCCTATGAGGAAGGTCTTACGAAGAAGGAGAAGAAATCTCCGAATTTCATTGAGTATGTTCTGAACTTCTGGGATTTCGATAACTCATCCTATGTCAAGCTTAAGAATAAGACAAAGAAAGGAAGCATCGGACGTGATCATTGCCTTAATATGCTTGGCACATTCAAGAAGAACTTCCTTCCGCATATCAATCAGAGCCTGAAACTCAGTGAGATAACACAGAATGATATCGAGAATGTCATTATCTCTTTGATTGATGAAGGGAATATCTCAAACTCGACAATCAACAATGTCATTCTCTCCGTGCAGAAGCCTTTGAATGAGGCTTTCGCAAGAGGAATGATCAAGACAAATCCGATGAAGAATATAAAAATGCTTCAGAGGGAGCAGAAAGACAGAGGCATTCCGGCTAAGAATGAAGTCGAAGCTGTCCTTGAATACCTGAGAAAAGAAGGCTCTGCAGGACGCATAAGCATGAAAATCTACCTTGCTGTTGCTCTTGCGGCTACAACAGGCATGAGACAAGGAGAGATACGGGCTCTCAAGAAGGACTGTATCGAGTTCGTTGAAAACAACGTTGAATATGAGGATCAGGCTATCATTACAGTGAAAGAGAACTTTGCCAAGACTGATGGTTTCAAGTCTACAAAGGGAAGAGAGTAAGGCACGTTCCTGTATCAAAAACGTTGGCTGAGGAGCTTGTGAATATGGCTGATTCCAATCCACATAAGAATGGCCTTATCTTCTGGTCTGATAACTCTACTGATACTCCGATAGCTGGAAGCTACATCAACAAGTACTTTTATGCTGCTCTTGCTGCTATCGGAATCACAGAAGAGAAGAGGAAGGAAAGGAACATTGACTTCCATTCTCTTAGGCACTTCTTCAATTCGATGCTTCGAGGTGAGATTGATGACAATAATCTCCGTCTCATTGTAGGGCATCAGAGTGAAAGAATGAGTGACAACTATACGCATGAGGTAAGGGAAAGACTTCTTCAGATTGGCAAGATTTCGAGCAATATTATAAGTTTTCCTATCTCTTCATAGCGTTCAGGAATTCTGATGGTGTACAGATTGTGACATCTTCAACATTTCCAAGTGATAGTAAATCATCATCTCCTGATACGATATATATGCATTCTGCATCGATAGCACAGGAGATGAATTTGTCATCGTCAGGATCTCTGCATATGCTGATTTCTGATGAAGGGATAATTACTTTGAATACCTTGAAGACTTCATCAATGAGTTGCTGTTTCAGCCTTGATGGATATTTCTTTGTCATTCTCTCGATGACATCGTTATACTCATCCCATATTTCAGGCGATATATACGCATCATTCTGTTTCGAAATGACGGATTGAAGAACTTTTAGAGGAAGTCCTCCGAAGAAGACAGCAGAGATGAATACGTTCGTATCTATTACTATCTTCATGCAAGTTCTTTCCTTGTTTTTCGGGATTCGCTGATAGCCTTCTTGATATCCTCTTCTGTAAGCCCTTCTTTCTCGGCATATTCCCTGGCTCTTGCAAGTGCGGCTGAAAGCTTATCCTCTGATGGAAGTTCAACAGGCTTCAGGATGATATTTTCCCCATCTGAATAAATTACAAGCTGGCTTCCTTCCTTTATTGACAAGGCTTTACGATAGCTTACTGGAATGGCTATCTGCCCTTTTGAAGAGACTGATACAAGCTGCATTGTCATGTTTAAACCTCCTTGTGTAAGAATTTCTTACATAGATAATATACCATACCCATTCATTAGTTGCCAATTCATGTTCATATGATTTCCATTGTTTCCTGAAATCTTCTCTAAGCCTTTCTGGTTTGATAAGTTCTTCATGGAGTCAGACAGATGTGAGTCTATAACGATGAGCTGTTATTCGACAATAAACCGTCCCTGGAAACAACTCATAACCCACAGATTGTAAACACTTCATATTCCTTGAAGCACTCAGTTACCCAAGGAATTGCCTCAGCTATAATATTTTTGCAAAGTGGATTTGCTTTTTGGCTAAGCATTACAATCTCTTCCCATTGTTGTTTGTTGACAATGTTAAGATTGTAATAATCAAAATCCTTTACGGCTTGACGTATGAACAGTGTCATTGAAGCCTTGTCCCACAGATACCCATCTACATTGATTGAATCAGGTAGCCAGCACTTGTCATGATAATATCCTTTCTGCCATTCAAGATAACATGTGCTACCAGATGCTTTTCGTTCATTCTCATTAACAAAATACTTCATTGTCGCAGATGATTATATAAGAGGCTATCTCAACATGAGAAGAATATAAAGGTTCAAATTGGAGATTGCATTGGAAGGGGTAAGATTTACTTTTTTGCTGTGGTAACAAATCATTTTTTTTCAATTTCGCAAAATTGCAACACTATTTCACTAACTTGAAACATAATAATGAAATACACCTATTGAACAAGCCGAGATAATCCTTGATAGTCTTAATCAATGGATGCACTTAATACAAAACTTAGTAACCTCAAAACGCTTAAGAGATACATTCTGAATATCTTTCCTGATATCTATGAGCAGACGATATCATCAATGAGGCAGCAGAGTTCGATATACAGCCGATATGTAGGTCTTTCTTATCGCATACTGAAGGAATTTGTTATTGCAGAGAGTGGATTCAAGGAATTTGAAAGAATTTCGGAAGATCCGACAGTAAGACTTGCCCTGCCTTCCGAAGATTTCATAGTAATTACGCATAATACTCTTGAGAGGATATCATCATCTCTTGGTGAGGCATCCTTGATGTTCTTCGCCTCTTTCTATAAGCGTATACACAGTAAAAGCAATATCAAGTTTGACTCTGAGCTGTTTGGATTTTCAATGCTTCTCTGGATTCTACGAGGGAAGGGGAACAGAGTAGTTGAACCAAGGAAAGCCAGGAAGATTGCATTTCTCTTTGCCGTTGCCCCGAATATTCTTCCATACATTTACAGATGGCTTCATAAGAAGAAGCTATCGCTGACAAATGATATTACAATCAAGAATCCAAGACTGGATATGCTTATGACGCTCATTGACAAGAGCATTGAGGAACTGAATGCGGAAATCAGGGGAACAGCTTCATCCTTGCTGACATTTTTGGAGCAAAAGAATGTGATAGCAAGAGTTAATGGCAGTGATAAATTCATCATAGCAATCGGCAGAGGAAGCCTTACAGATCTTTTCAATGCATTTTCCAGATATTCTTATGAGATTGCGGAGAAGAAGATAATGTTTCTTCGGAAGGAAATCCTTTTTGATTCAATCGTGAAGAATGAGAAACTGGAACGCTTCACAACAGCAACAATCAACAAGATGTACAGCACGTATCAGGAAATCAACTGGCTATTCTATAATCTTCCTGCTCCTGATATGGTAATCTAGCTGTTTTTACTATTTTCCTACCGAATTTAGACTGCTTATTCCTGCATCTATTCCTACCATTTCCATATCAACAGCCAAGGAGGATACGAGATGATTAGTAGGAACATTCATTCACCAGATACTGCGGATTATCCTTCCGCAAGAGTATTCATGACAATTGATGAGCTTTCTGTATATATAGGACTTTCCAAAAGAGCCATATACCAGAGAGCAGCAAATCGCACTATTCCTTCACAGAAGATCGGCGGTCTGCTTCGTTTTGAGAAAAGCGAGATTGACAAGTGGCTTCGCTCTCAGAGCGTCACGGCTGATGAGTCAATCAAGATGATGTGAAAAGGAGGTAAAGGGTAAGCTGAAATAATCCAGAAAAGATTTCAAGATGCTGGCAGGGAGATGAGTTAGCCGTCAAGTAACATGCTCTCCCTGTCTTTTCGGCTTTCCCAAGCTTATTATGTCAGGAAAACCTTTTGATATCAGAATCATACACGCTAATGAGTATTTCAGGAAGAAGCAGGCACAGAAGTGGCTGATCAAAAATTGGATTCCAGAGCATGGCATAGGGATGCTTTACGGAGATGCTGCAACAGGAAAGACATTCATTGCTATTGATCTCATGCTTTCAATCTCTACAAGGCATGGCAAATGGTTTGGCAACAGAATAGAAGATGAAAGGCATTCTGTCGTTTATCTATGCGGAGAAGGGGCTGATGGTAATGCACAAAGAATAGGTGCATGGATCAAGGCAAAGAATCAGGATGTAGAGGATGCAGGAAGCTTTTATGTGATTGAAGATGAATTCAATCTTGATAACCCATCCAATGCGGATGCACTCATACAATCGATTCAGAAGAAAGTGCAGATTCCTCCATCGTTTATTGTCATTGATACACTCAACTGTTTTTTCTCAGGCAATGAGAATGATGCGACAAGTGCAAGGGTTTTCAATTTCTCATGCAAGAAGCTGAGCAAGGTTTTTGATGCTTTTGTTCTCATTATCCACCACACTGGGAAAAACAGAGAGGATAAGGGAGAAGCCAGAGGAAGCAGTGCATTCTTCGGTGCTATGGATACATCAATCCTTGCAACAGCGATAAGTAATAACACAGTTTCTTTGCAGATCAACAAACAGAAGAACGGGAAGATTCCTGAAGAGCTTCTTCTCTCTTCTGAGGTTGTTGTTCTCGACACCTGGGAAAAGGATTCAGATGGAGAGTATCCATCAAGCATTGTCTTTGAGAGATGTGAAAAATCATTCTATGACGGCATAGAGAAGGATAAGGAACTCCTTATAAAGATTCTAAAGAAGATTGGTAAACCTGAATTTACAGAAAAGGATACCAAGATAGTCCTTAAAGAGCTGGGGTTCTCATCAGATGCAATCTACAACATATTCAGCCGTGGACGCAGTAACTTCCTGTCACGTCTTGCTAAAGTCGGACTGGTTGAAGAGAGCGGTAAATGTACATTCACTGTCAGTGATTCATTCATTGGCGAAGTTATGAAAGATACTGCCGTCGTCCTCACCTCCCCTAAAGGGGAGAGGTGTGACGACGATACGGAAAAGGAAGGGATGAATGACTGATTTCAAAGCAATAAATTCTTTCCTCTCTGATTATCTTGCTTATTCCGGAATACTTGTATTCAATAACGAGAAAGATAGACGTTCATATCATCTTGGGACACATTGTTATGTCCTGTGTCCTGTCTGTGGAGCTAAGACATCCTGTGAGATGATAAAAGGTACGAGACGTTTCAAGAGCTGGCAGTGCAGCCATCTTTCAAGCTCAAGCACTCTTGATTTCTTCATGCTTGCAAGAGGAATCAATGATTTTTCTGTTGCAGTAAGAAAGGTCAATGAACTGATGAACTGCCGAAGCGTACCTTTTGAAATCTTGCACGTCTCACCATGATGTTCTGGATGGTAAGATTTCAATCCTCAGAAAGAAGAACATAGAGCTTGCAGAAGCTGCTTTTGAAAAACGTGATGAGAATATCACTGCTGAGTATCTGAAGATGCGAGGCATCGACTATAGTTTGCTTCCTGATACCATCAGACAGGATATTGCTTATACGGATCACCTTGAACAGATCAGTCAGCCTACAGGTAAGACTTTATTTATCTCAGGTGTTGTATTCAGGAACAGGTTCAAGGATTCTGTCTCATTCACAGTACGGAGAACTGAAGGCAAAGAATACGTTCGCTCTAACTTCAGAGTATTGCAAATCGGGAAGATCCATCCTTTTGGGCTTAAAAGCATAGCTGATGCAAAGACTGTTGCAATAGCAGAAGGAGCATTTGATGCTCTCTCCCTGTATGCAGTAGGGCTTCCAGCTATTTCAATCTCAGGTGTGCAAATACTGGAAAGGTTCTGCGCTATCTTCCTGAAAGCTGTCGCAAGGTAATTATCGCTTTTGATAGCGATAGTGCGGGAGAAGCTGCAGCTCTCACGCTTTTCGATATTTTCAGAACTTCAGGAATCTGGGCAACACGCCTCAGAATAGAGAAAGGAAAAGATTCAAATGAATGGTTATGCAGTGATCCGAAAGGCTTTTATGGAGCTGTCCGGAAGGAGAATTCATTATGAAGAACGTTCTTGGGATAAGAATCAGCAGTGAGCTTCGAGAAGAACTTGAAAAGCGTGCAAAAAGAGAGAATCTCTCAGTTTCTGCTTTTGCTGCTAAATTGCTTGAGGAAGCTTTATCTGAAGCAACACGTATCGATCTGCTTGCTCGGAACATCCATGAGAAATGTCTCACGATTGAGGATATGCTCACGATCATACTGGGTTTCAATATGGAGGTTTATAAGACTATCCTTGCAAGAACATATAAGCCTCTGGATGCAGAGCAGAAAAAGGAAATGCAGGAGAATCGCAAGAGTGCTGAGAAAGGGATTAATAGCTATCTTGATAAGGTTTTCAAAAAGATAATTGCAGGAGAGAA
>CALXKZ010000046.1 GCA_944389065.1 uncultured Spirochaetaceae bacterium | reverse complement strand
TATGTGATCTTCATAACAAGGGGAGATGCCATAGGCAGGGGCTATGCCCTTAACAGGATTGACAGGACAGTGGCGGAGACAGGAGAGCCGTTCTGTGATGGATCGCATATAGTGTACGTAAGCTCATTGCTTGCTGATGAGGGAACCGATCTTGGGCTGTTGATGCATGACCTGAGGTGTTCCGATCCTGACAAGATGCACTATAATGAGCTCAGGGAGAGAGTGGCATACTACAAGAAGGAGATGGAGGGGATAGAGGATATGAGCGACAAGTTCGAAGAGATAATGCAGAGGAAGATAAACGAGGCAAGGACCGAGAGCCTAAAGAAAGGCGAGGCTAATGGACTTCAGAAGGGGCGGTCAGAAGGACGTCAGGAAGTTGCCAGAAGCATGGTAAGGGATGGATTGATTCCTCTTCCGAAAATTGCTGAATATTCAGGGCTTACTCTTAACGAGGTCGAGAATATCAGAAACAATATCCATGCATGATGGATTAAAAGGCTTTGGAAAAGAATCCCAAGGCCTTTGCTGATAACCCAAAGCTCAGCGCTCGGGCAAGAATTCAAGCTTTCCGAGCCTTGTATCAGCTGTACCATGCACACCATCGGATTCAATTGCCGCAGAAGCCTTATACTCCAGTGCTCCTATCGGAGTATCAAAAGAACCGGAGAAGCTTAAGCTATTGCCGGAAACATCGCCTATGAACGAAGAAGAGAAAGACATAAAAGAAAGAGTTCCTGATGCAGAATCCCCATCTATTGACAACTCCATTGTTCCGCTGAATCTTCCGAATGGAGTACGTACAGTAATTCTATATTTCATACGGGATTCCTCCTTTTTATAAATTTATCATGGATTGTCATGATTTCATCCGCGAACAATTCCTATAATAAACATATTATGACTACAGCAATAACACTTGAAGACAGGAATGGAAGATCATTCTGGGGAAAAAGACTCTCATCCGACAGGGAAATACTGAGGAAGCTCATAACGATGTCCAGAACAGTATATACGGATAAGTATTCATATGCACATATTCCTGACGGGGAAAACGGGAATTTCATCATTGCAGACAAGAACAAAGTGCTTGAGTCTGATTCATTATACTGGACAGAGATCGGGGATATACCCGAAGAGACAGATCAGCTCATCGTATTCAGGTGGAACAGAAATTACGGAGCAGATAGATTCTACAATCCCTTGGATCATGGATGGAAGATGATATCTTCAGAGGATTTTCCCGGATACTCACACGATAAAATCACTATGGAGACATATAGAAAATAGCAAAAAGCGTATTTCTCCGTTCCCCCTAACCTGCTAGAATAAAACTGGCCTTGGGGAATTGGAGGCTAAATGCGCAAAATCAGATCAGCTATGACGGTACTGATCCTGAGTTTATTGTTCATTCTCTCAGGATGCGATTTTCTGACAGGATTATTTCCAGATAGCAGCAATCCACCAACGATATCGGGAATCGAGGATATCGCCTGGCTGGATGAAGGACCGATAATCTCAACTCCCCTGAATGAGACCGAATCCTATGTTGTGATCAATAACAACATCCCCTCATTCACGGAAGACGATTACACTACTGAATCATTCAAGTACAATGACCCGCTTGATTCTCTTGGCAGAGTCGGTGTCGCCCTTTCATCAATGTGCTTTGATGATATGCCGGACTATGAAAGAGATACCCTCGATACTGAACCTACGGGATGGATACAGAACAAGTATGATACCTCTATTGTCCCCCGTGGATGGCTATACGAGAGGGCACATCTCAGGGGATTCCAGTTCATGGGAGATCAGGATGATCCTCTTAATCTTCTGACTGGTACAGAAGAACTCAATAATCCTACAATGCTTTCCTTTGAGAATATAACAGCCGATCATATGAAGGAGTACAGAGACCATCATATCATGTATCGTGTAACTCCGATTTTCATAGGTGATGAACTGCTTGCACGTGGAGTTGTAATGGAATCTGACTGCATCGAATGCGATGATGAAGCCGACTATGCTGTATTCGTATACAATAGACAGCCAGGCATAACGCTTGATTACCGCACAGGAGAGAACTGGCTCAACACAGATACGCCACCTGAAGAGGATATCACTATTGAAGAAGCAACCTATATCCTCAACACGAACTCCGACAAGTTCCATAAGCTGGACTGCAGCGGTGCGCCAAAACCGGACTCAGATAACTATAAACTCACAGATAAAACCCGTGAAGAGCTTATCAACGAAGGATATTCTCCATGCGGGACATGCAATCCGTAATCTAAACTCGATTGCATGCCATTCAGGCTCTCAGGGCATCTGCACTGAGAGCTTTCCTCTCACCAAGCTGCATTTCTGACCATCTCCATCCGCCAGTAGCGAGTACGAAGGGTTTGGGCTTTTTACATATCCACCATGCGTACTTCCTAACAGCAACGCCCTGGCTCTTGGCTAACGATTTGGAACTCTCTGTTCCGAGCTGTACTCGCAGTGGACTTTCACCACCAAGTCAATGCCCATACAGGACAAACCAAACAAATGACCCGGTTTCCCGGGCCATTGTTTTACTCATGAGGAGTATCTCAGATAATCTCTCCAAGAAGCTCACCGCACTTCTGATAGAATGCAAGTCTGTCCTTAGCATCCTCAGCGGCCTGAGCGAAGAGCTTATCAGCATCCTCAGGATTGGTCTTGTACAGTGATGAGTACCTGACCTCACCCTTGATGAACTCCTGATAATCACCAGTTGCTGGCTTTGTCTCCCAGACAAATCTCTTTCCTGCCTCAAGCTCTGGGTTGAAGCGGTAGAGCGGCCAGTAGCCTGCCTCAACAGCCTTCTTTGCCTCGACCTGAGAATATCTCATGTTGATACCGTGGTTGATACACGGAGCATAGCAGAAGACGATTGAAGGACCATGGTATGCAACAGCTTCCTGAAGTGCCTTCTGAGTCTGAAGCCTGTTATAGCCAAGAGCAACAGAAGCAACATATGCATGACCATATGTCATGAGCATGAAGCCCATATTCTTCTTGCCGACCTTCTTTCCAGCATTTGCAAACTTAGCAACAGCTGCCATCGGAGTCGACTTGGAAGCCTGTCCGCCAGTGTTGGAGTAAACCTCTGTATCAAGGACAAGAATCGTCACGTTCTTGCCAGAAGCAATTACATGATCAACACCACCGTATCCGATATCATAAGCCCATCCATCACCGCCGATGATGATGACATCCTTCTCTGAGAAGTAATCCTGGAGCTCGATGATCTTATCAAGGAGAGTCTGTGACTCTGCGTCTGCAGCCTTCTCTTTCGCAAGAACTGCCTGGACTTCCTTCTGAGCTGTGATTGAATCCTCGGATGTGTTGTCATCCCAGAGTGAGTAGCACTTCTCGATTGCGGCCTTGAGCTCTGCGGAGCATCCCTTTGCCATAAGAGCATCGCACTTGATTCTCAGGAGGTTCCTGTTGGAATCAACAGCAAGTCTCATACCAAGACCATACTCTGCATTATCCTCGAAGAGTGAGTTGCCCCATGCCGGTCCACGGCCATCAGCCCTCTTTGTATAAGGAATGGTCGGGAATGTGCCGGAATAGATTGAAGAACAACCTGTAGCGTTTGCGATGATTGCTCTCTCACCGGAAATCTGGGAAAGAAGCTTGACATATGGTGTCTCACCGCATCCTGCACATGCACCAGAGAACTCGAAGAGAGGCTGCTTGAACTGCAGACCCTTGACTGTTCCCATGTTGAGACCATCAAGATTGTCATATGTAAGAGCCTCGAAGAATTCAGCGTTCTTTGTCTCTCCATTCGCTCTCTCTTCAGCAAGCGGCTTGAACTCGAGAGCCTTCTCCTTTGCAGGACATGCTTCGATACATACTCCACATCCCTGGCAATCCTCTGGATATACCTGGATCTTGAAGAAGAGGTTCCTGTCGTTCTTTGTGTTCGACTTGATAGCCTTGAATGTCTCAGGAGCCTTCTCCATATCCTCAGGAGTTATCTGCTTAGCGCGGATAGCTGCATGCGGACAGGACTGTACACACTGGTTGCACTGGATACACTTTGAGCTATCCCAGTGAGGAACATATGCAGCAACACCTCTCTTCTCGAGCTTTGCTGTACCTGTAGGAAGCTTTCCGTCAAAAGACATCTGGGAAACAGGGATATCATTGCCCTCAAGGTGCATGATGCGCTCGATGACATTCTTTGTGAAATCATCAGCATCCTCTGGGATGAGTCTCTTAGGCTCATAGCTTTCTGTGATTGAAGCAGGAACCTTGACCTCTACGAGAGCATCAGATGCTCCATCAACTGCAGCCCAGTTCTTATTGACAACATCCTCACCCTTCTTGAGGAAGGTCTTCTTGATGTACTTCTTGATCAGGTCGATAGCCTCTGTCTCAGGAAGAACATTTGCGATCTTGAAGAATGCAGCCTGCATAACAGTATTGATTCTTGATCCAAGACCTACGCTTCTTGCGATATCAAGAGCATCGATGTTGTAGAAGTGGATGTGCTTCTTGATGATCTGCTCCTGCATATCCTTTGTAAGGTGGTTGAATACCTCAGAAGAAGGAATCTGGCTATTAAGAAGGAATGTACCGCCATCCTTGAGAGCGGAGAGCATATCATAACGGCCGATGTATGCAGGGTTGTGGCATGCAACGAAATCAGCATGGTCGATAAGCCATGGCATATCGAGCTTGCCCTTTCCGAATCTGAGATGGGAGATCGTGATACCGCCGGACTTCTTCGAGTCATATGCGAAGTAAGCCTGAGCATTCATATCAGTATTGTCTCCGATGATCTTGATGGAGTTCTTATTAGCACCGACTGTTCCGTCAGAACCAAGGCCCCAGAACATGCAGGAAACAACACCTTCTGGTGTAACATCGATCTTATCACCTACTGGGATTGAAAGATGTGTCACATCATCATCGATACCGACTGTGAATCCATGCCATGCATCATCGCGTGCCATGAAATCATATACAGCCTTTGCATGGGTCGGTGTGAAATCCTTGGAGGAAAGACCATAGCGGCCTCCGATTACCTTGAGTCCTGTTCTCTTCTGAAGATCAAGAGCTGCGACAACATCAAGATAGAGAGGATCGCCAACAGCACCTGGCTCCTTTGTCCTGTCAAGAACGGCAATTCTCTTTGCTGTTGCAGGAATGAGCTTAACAAAGTGCTCTGCGGAGAACGGTCTGTAGAGGCGGACCTTGATAAGACCTACCTTGCCACCCTTCTTGTTGATATAATCAACGACCCACTCGAATGTATCAGCTGCAGAACCCATGACAACAACAACATCTGTTGCATCTGGAGCGCCGACATAATCGAAGAGGTGATACTGCCGGCCTGTGATGGAAGCGACCTTATCCATATACTTCTGGACAATCTCAGGAACAGCATTGTAGTACTTGTTGACTGTCTCCCTGCCCTGGAAGTAAACATCTTCGTTCTGAGCTGCAACCTTTGTCATCGGGTGCTCAGGGCGCTGTGCGCGTGAGCGGAAGCGCTCGATGTACTTCTCATCAAGGATGCTCCTGATATCATCATAGGAGATTTCCTCGACCTTCTGGATCTCATGGGATGTCCTGAATCCATCAAAGAAGGAAAGGAATGGGATCTCGGACTCAAGAGTTGAAAGATGAGCCACAAGAGCCATATCCATTGTCTCCTGGATGGAGGAAGCACATGTCATAGCAAAACCTGTGTTGCGGCATGCCATGACGTCGGAATGATCTCCGAAGATTGAGAGGGACTGGGCTGCCAGAGCTCTTGCAGAAACATGAAAGACTGTCGGGATCATCTCACCTGCAATCTTGTACATGTTCGGAATCATGAGCAGAAGACCCTGGGATGCTGTGAAAGTAGTTGTAAGAGCACCTGCGGAAAGAGCACCGTGAACAGCACCTGCTGCACCTGCCTCTGACTGCATCTCCATGATGTCTACTTTCTTGCCCCAGAGATTCTCGCGGCCTGTTGAAGCCCACTGATCTGCATACTCGCCCATTGGAGAGGACGGAGTAATCGGGTAAATCGCGGCTACATCACTGAAAGCGTATGCTATATGCGCTGCAGCGGTGTTTCCATCAATGGTAACCATTTTCTTGTCTGCCATTATAACACTCCTCAAATTCTGCAATTGTGGCAA
>CALXKZ010000045.1 GCA_944389065.1 uncultured Spirochaetaceae bacterium | reverse complement strand
TTTCGCAGTCCAGACCGCATAAGGGAATATGAGGAGCCTTCGGCTCACTCGGTTTTGAATATCAGAAACATGAACAGGAAATTATACCGCTCAGGCTTTCCGTAAGGAGAAGCCAAACCAGACACGCGCTTATGTACATAGCTTCGGCTATTCATCAAAGACTGGGATAACCCAGAAATTCAAGGAGTCTTATATGGAAAAGACAGAACAGAAAGAGACAGATGGAACAATAGTCCTCAGTCTCAAATCAACCGTAGAGGAACTCGTCAACTACCTTGGCGAGATGGAGATCAGCGGGGCCTGCTTCTTCGTCGGAGTCGATAACAAAACCAAGAAACTCTTCTCCACTCTTGCAAGAGTTGATGTACCAGCAGGTACGGACAATAAGAAGTCCGTATCAGTTCAGATGTTCGACAATGAGTATCTCATGAAACATGAGGAGACGGAGATGCTCAAGTACGGTAATACGAAACTCTATATCGGACATGATGAGACCGATTTCATCATCCGTGTTGGAGAAGCAGATGAAACTGCGGGAGGTGAAGAGAATGTTTGATTTCGGCGGCTTCACTATCACTGGAGTTCTCTTCTCCAGCGTATTCCCTGATACGGACTGTACTCAGGCTATCCTGATGAAAGGTAGAAGGAAAAGGGACGGCATGGAAAAGCTTATCTTTGCGATTATCGAGAAAGGGGAAGGAAGAAGGTTCAAGATACTGGATGATGTTATTCTTCCAGTTCCTAAGGACTGCCCTGATGCAGCGAGAATCGCCGAAGTGACAATCGGCAACAAGCTGACAACGGCTACGCTCAGAATTCTTGCAGATACTGCAGAAATCTTGATTACGCTTGAGGACAGGGATATCGAGTACTACAAAGAGACCTATATCTTCACTCCGGCACCCAATATGCTTGAACTTCCCATCGATTAAGCATTCATCAGCATCTACGCCCTCGGTAAGGGGGCGTTTCAATCTCAACACAAATAGGAGAAAACAGAATGAGAACGACACGGATTTTCTATAACAAACTTATGGCAATACTGAATGCGAGAGGACTTTCCCTTGCCTGGATTGAGAAAGCGACAGGAATCAGCGAGGTTTTCCTTGCAACTTTTGAATACATCGCCTCTGGGCTCAGCTTCCAGCTCGTGCTCAAGGTGGCGGTAGCTCTCGGAGTTTCGATTGAAAGCCTCATCTCGGAAGATTGTGAAACAAGGGAAGTGTCCTATGGTGAATCCTCATATATCGAGCTCTTCAGGCATTTCTGGACTGCTGTGGATTACGAGGCGGATAGAAAAGGCAAGGACCTCTATGACATTTCATGGGCTGCAGGAAAGACAATTGCAGGAATTGTCAGTTGTGCCACAAGGGATAAAGATCTCGATATCCAGAGAGCAGAAGCAATAGCACTTATGCTCGACACGACAATCGACAAACTCATCTGGGAACAGGTTCCTGAATATGCATATGAGGAATCGCTGGACGAACTGCTCGTTGCAGGCTTCTAGAAAGAAGGATGGAATAATGGCTAGAGAACCGCCTTCTTGATTTTGAGAAGATGGGTGGCTCAGAGATATCGCACATCCCTGAGCCTGCATAGAAAAGATCTACACAACGGGAATCCCGTACCAGCAGAAACATTGTACTTCCAGAAATATCTGGCAGGCAATATGCAATTTCACGCATATCCCGATTTGTGTAGCCGTATCAAATCCAGGCTTTGAAAGCCAACAGGACAAAACAATGAGGAAAAAGATGCCGGAAACAAGATTCATGAATGCAAATACCGTTGCGGATTTCATGGGAGTAAGTCTCCCAACTGCCTATAAGATCATCAGAAAGCTCAACATGGAGCTGAAGGCTCAGGGTTACATAATCATCAGCGGTAAGGTCCCTACGAAATACTTTGAAAAGAAGTTCTACGGGGGAAACTGAGAAATGACAGCAGACCTCTCTTTTTCAAGATTGGTCTGCAAGCAAATCCATAAACAAAGGAGGCTATAGATGCCAATATACAAGGATGAACACAACGGAACCTGGTTCGTGCAGTTCAGTTACACAGACTGGACTGGCTCATATAAGAGCGTGAAGAAAAGAGGATTCAAGACGCGCAAGGAAGCGGTGAAGTGGGAGAGTGAAGCCCGCCTCAGCGTCGAAGGCAATACCGATATGACTTTCAGGGTCTTTGTCGAGACACAGTATCTTCCTTACATCACGAAGCGTGTGAAAGAGAGCACGATGCAGACAAAGATGAATATCCTGAACAAGCACATCCTTCCGTATTTTGGAGAACGTATTCTTAAGGAGATTGATACAAAGGATATCATCAAGTGGCATGACACTCTTCTTGAGGCTGTTGATGAGAAGACAAAGAAGAAATACAAGCCGGTTTTTCTTAAGACTGTGCACAATCAGCTTACCGCGTGTTTCAACCACGCTGTAAGGTTCTTCGGACTGCCTCGCAATCCTGCAGCGCTCGTCGGTAATCTCGGTTCAGATACCGATATAAAGACCAACTGCTGGTCTCTTGAGCAGATGAAAGCTTTTTCCAAGTATATGCAGCAGTATCCTAGGTACTTCTACTACTTCGAGCTGCTGCTGTGGCTTGGAATCAGGGAAGGAGAGGGGCTGGCACTGACGCCTCGTGATATTAACTGGGAGGAAAAGACTCTCAGTATCTCGAAGACATACTATGTGCTCAATGGTGAGGAGCACATCACTTCCCCGAAAACAAGGACCAGCAACCGTGTTATACCTCTGCCTGACTTCCTTGTCGAGGAACTCAGAGAATATATGAAGCTCCTCTACGATGTTGGGCCAGATGACAGGCTGTTCTGTCTGTCGAAATCTAAGGTGACAATGATGCTGAAAAAAGCAGCCAGAGATCTGGGGTTCCCGGAGATAAGAGTTCACGATCTCCGTCACAGCAGTCTTACAGCGATGCTTGGATCCTCAGCAAGAATACCCCCTCATGTCGTTGCAAAGCTAGCAGGGCATTCCAGCATGCAGATCCTGAATCGTTATACCCACGTTCTTCCTGAAGATGAAAGAAATGTAGCTACGACTATGAATATGATTGCAATGGATGAAAAAGGGAAGGAGGATAAGTAATGTCGCATAAGAATCGTGATGAGAAAAACCGCTGGCGCAACAAAACAATCGCATTCAGGGTCTCTCCTGAAGAAAATGATCTGATTAATGCCCGTGTCGCTGCCAGCGGGCTCACAAAACAGGAGTTCCTCACTTCAAACATGCTGAACACGAGGATCACTGTTCGGGGAAGCTCTAGGGTCTATTATGGTCTCCGGAAGGATCTTGAACTGGTATATGGCGAACTGAAGCGTATATCAGCAGGAGAGAATGTGGACAGGGAGCTCATCAGCCTGGTGAAGTTCATCGCTAAGATAATTGCTGACATGAAGGAGGGTAGATAATGTATAGAAAGGTACATGCGTGGAGAGAGATTTATGATGATCTCCTTCTCACGAAGCCTAGCCTGTCGATTGTTCAGGGCTGTGCGGGTAGCGGGAAGTCAACACTTCTCAAGGAGCTGTGGAAGCATGATCCAGCTCATACGTTGTGCCTTGCACCTACAGGAATCGCTGCCCAAAACATCAGAGATGGTGGCTGTCCTGCTACGACGATACATTCTGCATTCCGCCTGAAGCCTGTCGATATCCATATCTTCAAGGAAAGAGACTATGAGAATCATCGACAGATGCTTCGCAGCAT
This sequence comes from uncultured Spirochaetaceae bacterium, assembly GCA_944389065.1. GTDB lineage: Bacteria > Spirochaetota > Spirochaetia > Sphaerochaetales > Sphaerochaetaceae > Ornithospirochaeta. Next base: position 1,016 of record CALXKZ010000045.1, on the reverse strand, counting down.
CAACACACTGATTATCGATGAGATGTCGATGGTTGATATAAGCCTGATGGAATGGCTTCTTTCTCTTCTGGAAGCTTCGACTCTGGATGGTCATGTCATCATGCTTGTGCTCCTCGGCGATGTTTGTCAGTTGCCACCTGTTTTCAGAGTTCCTGTAGAGCTTGAATTCATCCGGGAAAGAATGTTTGGCAATAACAGGTTCTTCTTCAATAGCCCGTCATTCTCTTCTCTTAATCCTAGAATCTACTTGATGGATAAGGTTTACAGGCAGCAGGATGAAGTGTTTTCCAACGCATTGCTCTCGTTGAGAAAGAAACCAGTGCCAAAGAAGAGTTTGATGCTTATCAATTCAAGGGTCTGTAGCCGTGAATCATTCGCTGAATCCTGCGGAAGCTCATTTCTGACGGTTGTCGCTACAAATAGAGAAAGGGAAGAAATTAACGAAGCAGAACAGATCAGACTGGACGAAGCTGGGGCAGAATTCAATACCTATCATACCCGTTATGAAGGTCACTTGACGACTCTTGAGGCAGGGAGGATTCCTTCTGAAATCATTATCTATGAAGGGGAGCAGATTATGTGCACATGCAACTGCAATGATTATCAGAATGGAACCATTGGAATTGTTGAGAGGTTCTCAAATGATGACCTGCCTATCGTCAGAGATGTAAGCGGAAAGCTGTTTGAAGTCCAGATTCATACTCTGACCGACCTTGTACCAAGAGTAAGAAATGGCCAGATTGAGTATATCGAAGATGGTTCTATTACAATGCTTGGCTGTCAGAGTGCTTATGCAGCAACAGTTCACAAGATCCAAGGACTTACACTTGATAAGCTTTATTTCCAGCTTGGGGATTGGATTCCAGAATCAGGTGTGTACGTTGCACTCTCAAGATGCCGTCATTTGGACGATATTGGGATAAGTCGTCCTATTACGAGAAAAGACATCAGGTATTCGAAAGAGGCGTTGTCATTCTTTAACAAATTCATGGATGATGCCGCATGATTTGAGGCTC